>JAZUAW010000043.1:0-2966 GCA_045638225.1 Faecousia sp.
TTGCTGCCCAAGTACGCCCGTCACGAAAAATAATCATTTTATTTAAGACTGCAAGGCAGCACCGCTGCCTTACAGCCGTCTTAAGGAGATGTAGTAAACAATGTTTGAATTCTTGAAAAGTGTCTTTACCAATGACATTATGATCGTTTTCTGTATTGCCGCCCTGGGCTACCTGCTGGGTAGCGTCACCATCAAGGGTCTGAATCTGGGTACTTCCGGTATCCTGATCGTGGCTCTGGTCTTCGGCCATTTTAACCTGCTGGTTCCCGCCGCACTGAAGAACATCGGTCTGATCTGCTTTGTCACCGCCGTAGGCTTCATTGCAGGCCCCGGTTTCTTCCGCAATTTCAAGAAGTCCGCGATTTCTTATGTGGTATTGGGTATCGTCATCATTTTGTCCGGTGCTGCCACCTGCGTGGCCGTGATGAAGCTTGCCGGCATTGAGACTGATCTGGCCGTGGGCATGATGTCCGGCGCCCTGACCAGCACCCCCGGTCTGGCAGCTGCCATTGAAGCCACCGGCAGCGATATGGCCTCTGTGGGTTACGGCATCGCCTATCCCTTCGGTGTTGTGGGCGTGGTGCTGTTCGTGCAGCTGATCCCCAAGCTTCTGAAGATCGATGTGGCTGCCGAACGGGAGCGTCTGGCCGCCGCCTCTGTCACCACCGATGCAACCGGCAAGCCTGTGGAAAAGAAGGAGTATAAGCAGCTCGATGAGTTCGGCCTGTTCCCCTTCGCTATCGCTGCTGCCCTGGGTGTGCTGATCGGTAAGATCGTCATTCCCCTGCCCGGCGGCGCCGAGTTCTCCCTGGGCACTTCCGGCGGCCCTCTGCTGACCGGTCTGGTGTTCGGCCACTTTGCCCATGTTGGCCCTGTGGCCATTGATGTGCCCAAGAAGACCCTGAATGTTGTCCGTGAAGTCGGTCTGGCCCTGTTCCTGATGGGTGCCGGTACGGAAGCCGGTAAGGGCTTCCTGGCTGTGCTGGCAGAGCAGGGTGTTGCCCTGTTCCTGTGGGGCGCTCTGATGACCCTGGTTCCCATGGTGATCGGTTACATTCTGGCTGTCTATGTCTTCAAGATCGATGTACTCAGCTCCCTTGGCTCTATCTGTGGCGGCATGACCTCCACCCCCGCTCTGGGTACGCTGATGGCTGTGACCAAGACAGAAGCTGTCGCTACTGCCTACGCAGCAACATACCCTCTGGCACTGATCATGGTTGTGCTGTGCTGCCAGTTCATCCCTCTGATCTTTGGATAATCCAAATACTTAACCCGGCTGCTTTTGCAGCCGGGTTATTTCTTGAAATTTGCCTTCTGATAGTCAGTTATTCGTTGACTTATCAATGTGCGCCGTGGTATACTATATGCAATATTTTCCCAGGAGGGTTTTCGATGAACAAAGTCATTCTTCCCCAGGGCTACCGCCCTGTACTCAACAGCTACGATCTGCAGCGCGCCATTGCGCTGACCAAAGATATTTTCCAGGCAGAGTTTACACAGAATCTGCAGCTTAAGCGTGTCTCCGCCCCCCTATTCGTGAAGGCTTCTTCCGGTCTGAATGATGATCTTAGCGGTAAGGAACGGGCTGTTTCTTTCGATGTGCCTGCTGTGGGAGATGATGCCCAGGTGGTCCACTCTCTTGCAAAATGGAAGCGCCTTGCCCTCAAGAAATACGGCTTCGCCCTGCACGAAGGCCTGTACACAGATATGAACGCCATTCGCCGGGACGAAGAACTGGACAACATCCACTCCATCTATGTGGACCAGTGGGACTGGGAGCGGATCATCGCCCCGGAGGATCGGACACCGGACTACTTAAAGAAGACTGTGCAGTCCATCGTGGATGTGATCTGCGATGCCAGCGACGCACTGAAAAAGGCCTTCCCCCAGATCGGCGTGACCCTGACCCGGGAAGTCACCTTCATCACCGCCCAGGAGCTGGAGGATCTGTATCCCGATCAGACACCGGAACAGCGGGAGTACCTGTTCGCCAAGGAACATAAGACCATATTCGTCATGCAGATCGGCGGCAAGCTTCGTTCCGGAAAGCCCCACGGCAACCGCGCGCCGGACTATGACGACTGGCGGCTTAACGGCGATATCATCTTCTGGAACGATCTACTGGGCATTGCCTTTGAGATCTCCTCTATGGGCATCCGTGTAGACCCCGCTGCCATGGACCGGCAGCTGCGGGAGGCCGGCTGCGATCACCGCAGACAGCTGCCCTTCCACAAAACGCTTCTCAATGACGAACTGCCTCTAACCATCGGCGGCGGTATCGGCCAGTCCCGGCTGTGTATGCTTTTGATCGGCTGCGCCCACATCGGCGAGGTGCAGACCAGCATGTGGGATGAGGACACCCTGCAGACCTGCGCGCTGAACAATATTCCTCTACTGTAAAAGAAAATGCCTGTCTCAACAAGAGACAGGCATTTTTTAGCAGCCAGGTTATCCTACCGGGTGTGCTTCGATGTACTCGTCCAAAATCTGTGCCGCCAGATACACCATCCGGGCACAGGGACGCAGCTTGTAAAATTCTGCGGTTCTGGGGGTCGGTGCGGGATCAGAGGGAGGATTCTTCAGAATCTCTCTGCAGACGATGCTGCCAACCTGCTCCCGGAATTTTCCTGCCAGCTCCTGCACCAGGGCGTAATGCGCCATTTTCGCTCTGTCGTCATCCATGCTGTCATAGCCATAGAGGAAGCCTGCCACCATCAGCATGCCGCTGACCGCACCGCAGACCTCCCGCATCCGACCCATGCCACCACCAAAGGAGGAAGACAGCTTGGCTATCTGCTTTTCTTCCAGTCCGGTAACATCACAAAAGGCTACCGCCACCGCCTGGGCACAGTTATAGCCCTTCAAAAACAATTCCGCCGCTCTTTCTGCATGTTCCATGCAAAATCACTTCCTTTCCTCCTTATTATACCATATACCAATAAAAAGTCCAACACCTTTTGGTGTTG
>JAZUAW010000044.1:0-15670 GCA_045638225.1 Faecousia sp.
CCAGTCGCCGTAGCGGTGTGCTCTGCGAATGTCCTCCGGTAAAAGCTCCAGCTGCTTGACATAGTCCGGCTTGGACTTGACAAGGTCCAGATTGTCGTCCACCGTGGCGGGGATGAATACATAATCCTTGGGATCTTCGTCCGTTCGGAAGTCCCGATCCACAAATAGCCGCTTAACCCAGAAATGACCGACACCGCCGGGGTTACAGGTCAAATAAATCCGCTTTGGGATGTTGTTTGCGCCACGCACGCAGGCTGCCAAACCGCGGAACTCGCTCTCGGTAAACTGTGTTGCCTCGTCAATGAACATCCAGTCATAGCTTTGTCCCTGGTATTTGCCACCGGTGGCAGCATCGTAGTCCGGCATATTGCCGAATTTGATCTGGCTACCGTTTACAAAGGTCAGCACATGGTCTGTTTTGTTGTATTTGTAGGTACCCGGAGCAAGAATGCCCAGCATTGGGGTAATGATGGGGTTTTCCATCTGGTCATATTCCCGGCGAAGCATGATGATCTGGATCCCCGGATACTCATAAGCGCCCATAGCCGCCTTGCGGACAATGGCCCAGCTTTTGCCGCCGCCACGGGCACCGCCGTAGCAGGTGTACTTGGCTGTGCTTAGGAAGAATTTCCACTGCGGCTCCGAGTTGGGAGCGCCCATGTCCGCAACCACATATTGTTCTTGGCTATTCGGTTTTTTTGCGGCCATATCTGCTCCTTTCCCGGAAAAACAAAAAGAGCCAGTGTAACCACCACTTGGGTGATCGCACTGGCTCTTGGCTCTGGCATACTTCGTTATTTATCTATGATTGTTTCCTGTTTGCACCAGGGGCAAAAGAGCGGAAAGTCCTTAAGCTCCGTCCGGGGCAAAACCTTAACCTTGGTCTGCTTCCCACACTTCGGACAGAGGATAAACCCCTTGTCATTTACTTTCAACTTCCAGCCCCCTTGCATATTCCTGTCATTGCGAGCCAGTGCGCACACTGGCGTGGCAATCCCCCAAGGCTTTCGCCCTGTTTTCTGGCGGAACAGGCAGGACTCGAACCTACACACCAGCCTTCGCCGATGAACGGATTAGCAATCCGCTGCAGTACCTGTTATGCTTACTGTTCCATAGGACGCAGGGTTTTCACCTGCACGGATTCCGAGAGCGGTGGTACCAGCACATCCGTCATGGCTCATCTTTTCACAGGAGGGTGATTGGCGGAAGATGGAGGACTCGAACCCCCAAGAGACCATCGCTGACCTCCATGTCGGTTTTCTAGACCGCTGTGCTACCATTACACCAATCTTCCGTATTGCCGGTCTTTCCCGGCTGTCATTTCGACAAAGCACACGCAATCTGCACCTTAGTCAGGTTGGCACCTATGGTGGCTCCGCAAGGACTCGAACCTTGGACTCCCCGGTTATGAGCCGGGCGTTCTTCCATCTGAACTACAGAGCCGTAGTCTCAGCAAAACGGCGGGAGGGCGGAAACGAACCGCCCTTCAGTTAGGAAAGAGAGACAGAAACCCAACGCGCCTTCCCGGCCCAGCATTTTGCTGTGTTTATTATTTTTCAGGGCAGGGCTTTGGGAATGACCCCGCCCCCTTTTCCGGCACCCCCTGGGGCACCCCTCGCGCGCACGCACGCGTATATATAAATAATTAAATATATATATCTAAGATTTATATACAGGTAAGTCTTTTATAGAAAGGCAAGTCTTATAGAAAACCAACCCTTATATATCCGCTGCCGCAATTTTGAAAATTTCAGCGCATAACCCTGGCCGCAGTCTTCGCACCCGGCGCAGTCTCCGGCACATTTCGGAAGTGATTTGGGGATGTGTGGCATATATCTACGCCCCCGCCTCAGTCGGGCCGCCACTTTTCCGCTACCCTCCCCCTTGGGTTCATGGCTCTGCGCCTCTGCCGGTCCCCAGCGGGCCGCACCGCCCGCCATGATCCGCGGCCCACACGCCCGCCGCTCTGCACGATCGCGCACACACTGCAGCGGCCTAGAATGTCCGCCATTGATGGAATTCCCCGCCAATAGCAAAAAGTTCGTTAAAATGCCGAATTCAATGGTAAAAAGCCCTGTTTCTACCCCTCCGAACGCAACAAAATAAATATTTGATTGCGTTCGCCCTCATTTTGCGGCCTTCTTAGCTCTTGGATCGTCGCCACCAAAGGAAATTTTGATTTCAACGGGCCCTTTCTGCTTGCTGTCCTGATCGGTCCATTTCACGCCGTCGCCCTGGTCCTGTTTCAGGGCAAATATGGCCCGGCTGGTAAGCTGGCCATTCCATCCGGCGGCGCTCATCATCTGCCCCCGCATCCAGGTCAGCATCTTTTTAAGCATCTCCGCCCGCCCCCTATATGCACTATTCTTTTCCCCGCCCTGTTTGATCACGTCGGCAAGGTCAGCTTCCGTGCTGTCCAGGTATGCGGCGAAGTGGGGCCAGGAAGCCCGGGCAAACTCGCCATTTTTAAGGTCCAGCTTGTACTGGTTGATCTTCTCGGCAAGCTGCTTTTCCGACAGGTGAAAAGTGGGATTTCTGCCGCTATTTCCATTTCCAGCCATGAAAAACACCTCCCAAAAGTTATATATGGCTTTCTACCTCCTACTGTAACAAAGATCAGAAAAAGTTATAGGGGGCAGAATGAAAAATAATCATCATTTCCCCACAAAACCGCCCTGGATCGGACAAAAAAAGAGCACCCAGCAGGCCACCTGAAGGCAGGCACGCAGCCGGGCGCAATATAGTAACGCACGCGTTGGCCCCCTGCATAAAAATGGGGGCAAAAATACGGCGAAAAATATTTTTGCAAAAAGTGAAAATTGGGGCTTGACATATGGGGCATCCCATGCTATGATAGGGCCATCCCGGAGGTGATCACATGAAAGACCCCAGCAGCAAAACCGCCTGGGAAGAGCAAAACGTGATCCGCATCACGGTCAAGATCAACCGCAACCAAGACCCGGAACTGTTCGAGCTCCTAACCAAAGCCGAAAGCAAATCCGGAGCCGCGCGTGATCTGATGGCCCAGGCAATCAAGCAGCCCCAAAAATAAAAAAATCCCGGCAGGTGCTACCAACACCCACCGGGAACCGGCAAGAACCACCAAGCCGGTATACTCACCCAACAACAACCACGAAGCCAGGGAGCAATACTATTCTATCCTCCCTGGCCCACAAAGTCAAGGAGGAATTATTTATGACACCCAAGCAGATCGCCAAAATTCTGGACCTCCATTCGATCCCCCACTACACCAAAGACGGCCGCATCTACGCCGACGCAATGACCGCCGGCACGGCACTCTTTGAGGAAGTGGAAGACCTGACCGACTACACCCGCAGCCAGCTTTACGCCTGGTTGGGCTACTAAGAATGGAGGAATAATTTATGACTTACGAGATCAGACAAAACAGCAAGTACAACAGCCTAGAAGTGTATTTTGACGGCAAGCCCAGCGAAGCGGTGCGGGATGTGCTGAAATCCCGGAAATTCCGGTGGCACTCTGTTAACCGCTGCTGGTACGGCTACGGCATCAGCGAAGAAAGCCTGGCGGAGCTGATCACCGCCGCAAGCACCGAGGAAGAGCCGGCAAGCGTCGTTGGTGATGGCTACATGGGCGGCGGTGCCATTTACGGCAGCAAGAGCCATAAACACCTTTACGGTGCGGACCTGTCTGCAGCCGTCCGGGAGGACCTGAAGAAGGCTGGAATCAAGGGCGCATCTGTCAAGATCAAGACCTATTCGGGCGGCCAGAGCCTCACCGTCACGCTGAAATGCGCGCCCTCCGACTATCTGCCCTTCGAGCAATATTTGGCCTCCTACCGGATCACCGGCAGCCAGGCGTGGATCTATTTAAGCCCCAGCGAGTACATCCACAGCGACAAATACTGGGCTGCTGATGGCGACGAACAGGAACGGATCCGGCAGGCCGCTGCCCGGTATGACTACGAAAAAGCCACCACCAAAGAGCAGTGCCCCCGGCTTGGCTGGGTGGATTGGCTGACGGCAGAAGCAAAGAAGCGCATGGAGCGGGTGGACGCAATCATCAGCGCTTACCGCTACGATTGCAGTAATGGCATGGTGGACTACTTCGACACAAATTTCTACTATGACATTTGCTTAAAGCCGGTCGCCGCTTGATCGGAGGTGTAGCAATATGACCGAAAAGCATGTGCGCCACCTGCTTGACACCACCCCGGGCATCGGGGTGGAGGTCAAGACCTCGCAAGGCTTCATTCAGTATTATTTTTACGAAGACTTTGACGGCCCAGCAACCGGCATCCAGCGAGCAATGCAGCAATTATATCCTCAGTTAAACAAAGGACATTTGACAGCGGTACAGTTCATTGAGAACACCGCACTAAAGGCCTGCTCGAACAAATCATCGCGGCATCCCACACCCCGTATTGACTGTGTTGCAAATCTGTTGCGAATTAGCAGAGCACAAGTGAACCCATAGCAATATTTTAAGCCATAGGAAATGGAAAAAAGCTAAAGAAAACACCCAAAAGCACATCTTTCCAACTCCAAAAGTTGCAAAAATGCTTCACACGCATGAGGTCACAGGTTCGAGTCCTGTTGTCTCCACCAAAAAGAAACCCGTCCGAATGGACGGGTTTTTCTTTTTGGTGGAAACAAGTCAACGGACTCGAACAGATCTAAGGGCGGCGCGGATGAGCGCCGCCGGTGAGGGCTCAACCGAGCCGAACATTGATTAAATCGAGTCCTGTTGTCTCCATCAAAAAGAAAAACCCGTCCGAATGGACGGGTTTTTCTTTTTGGTCGTAATAAGACACAGGGCTCAAACAGATCAAATAGCAGCATACCGGAGGCATATTGCTGCCACCAGTTCAAAATCGGGCGGTTTATCGCTTAATATCGAAGTTCATATTCATAACTTCCTTGATGGCCTTGGCGTCATCGGTGATGTTGGCATCGCCACGGATGGTGTGTTTGATAACGGAGGAGGCCACGGCGAAATTGACCATATCCATAGGCTTATAGTTGCGCATGATGGCGTAAATCAAACCGGAGGCGAAGGCATCGCCACCGCCGACACGGTCAAGAATATTGAAGGTAAAAAGTTTGCTTTCAAAGGTATGGCCCTGGTACCACATGTAAGCTTTCAGGCTGTTTTGCGAACCGGAATGGGCATAACGCACATGGCGGCCAATACACCGGATATTGGGATA
This sequence comes from Faecousia sp., assembly GCA_045638225.1. GTDB lineage: Bacteria > Bacillota > Clostridia > Oscillospirales > Oscillospiraceae > Faecousia. The sequence continues at coordinate 5,189 of JAZUAW010000044.1, forward strand.
GCGCTGTATAAAGCGTTGGAACACTTCGTCCTGCTCTTCATAGCTGGGTTGTAGAGGAATTCCATCCTTCCAGTCGCCCTTGCTGTGGTCGTTGTCGTCCTTCCACAGGTGGTAGGGCTCGATGCCCAGCAATACATCCACATAGGGCAGACACTGGGTGCAGTAATCCCGGGCCTCCTCCCAAGTCCACAGCTTGCTGCGGAAGTTACCGTCAAAGCTGGTGGTCATACCCAATTCCTTGGCCACCTTCAGACTTTCCAGAATGAAGTCTGCGCAGCCATGATTCAGCGCAGGGGTAATTCCGGAAACATGAAGCCAGGTATAGCCGTCCAGCAGTTTGCGCAGATCTACCTGGGTCAAGTCATATTCCGTGATGGCAGAGTGCTTGCGGTCGTAGATCACCTTGCTGGCACGGATGCCGTAGCCGGTCTCCAGATAATAGGTGCCCAGACGGTGGGTGGGCGTTTCCTCGGGGGTAGAGAGGATCATGGGGGAACAGTGAACATCATTGGAGCGCAGCATACGGATGGCGCTCTTGCCGATGGAGTTATTGGGAACTACGGAGAAGAAGGTAGAGTCGATGCCCAAATTGGCAAGGGACAGGGCAATGTTGGCCTCGCTGCCGCCGTAGGTGGCTTCGAAATCGTTGGCCATGCGGATCTTTTCGTAGTTGGGAGGGGTCAAACGCAACATGATCTCGCCGATGGTGATAAATTTGTGATGGCTCTTGGGATTGACAAGCAGCGGATTGTGGTGTTCCATAATGTGCCTCCTTATTTGATTTGTACATATTGTAGCATATGTGCGGACAAATTTCAACAGGAGAAAGACGGAACAACTAAAATTGGGATTGATCGCAAGTGTATGATAAACAAAAATTCAAACACAAAATTTCTCCCGATGGCATAGGTTAGCCCGGGAGGTTTTGTCGTATGGAGATGAACTTTATCACATTTCGTTCTGTGACTCCGGCCCAGCGGGGACAACGGACTTTGCAGCAAGCGGGCGTGTCCTGCACATTGCTGCGTACGCCCAGATGGATGGAGGAACGGGGCTGTGGCTACTGCCTGCGGCTACGCCCGGAGGACAGAAATCGGGCCGTGGCGCTGTTGCGTCAAGCAAAACTGAGCTTCAGCAAGATCTATTCGGATGTGGACGGTAGGGTGGAGGAACTGCAGGTATGATCTATCTGGACCACGGGGCCACATCCTTCCCCAAATTGCCCGCTGTTCGAGCCGCAATGTCCAAAGCGATGCAAATCTGTGGAAATCCCGGCAGAGGCGGCTACCCGGCGGCCATGGCGGCGGCGGAGCAGGTCTATACCTGCCGGGAATTGTCTGCAAAGATGTTTCAGTGTCAGCCGGAACAGGTGGTGTTTACTGCCAACTGTACCCATGGGCTGAATATAGCCATTCGCACGTTGGTAGAGCCGGGGGATCGGGTGCTGATCTCCGGGTTTGAGCACAATGCGGTGACGCGGCCACTTCATGGGTTGGGAGCTAAGCTGGTGGTGGCGGGCAGACGCCTGTTTGATCAGGCGGATACCCTGCAGGCCTTCGAAGAGGCATTGAAAACCAGACCCAAAGCCGCTGTGTTTACCCATGTGTCCAATGTCTTTGGCTATATTCTGCCGGTTGAGGCCATGGCAACCCTTTGCCGTCAATATGGTGTGCCCTTTGTGATTGATGCGGCCCAATCAGCGGGAGTTCTGCCACTGAGCATGCAAGAACTGGGGGCGGATTTTATCGCCATGCCTGGGCATAAGGGGCTGCTGGGACCGATGGGTACAGGAATCCTGTTGTGTGGGCGGCTACCTGAGCCACTGCTTTGCGGTGGCACGGGTAGCAATTCCATGGATGCGGCTATGCCGGAGTTTCTGCCGGACAGGGCAGAAGCAGGCACACTGAATGTACCGGGTATCGCTGGGCTGGAGGCGGGAATGCGTTATGTAAACCAATTGGGTGTGGATCGTATCTTTCGTCGGGTGCGACGGCAGGCAACATCTTGTGCCGCAGGGTTGCGGGATATGGGATTTCAAGTGTTTGCCGGTGCGCACCAGGCGGGGACGGTGTCATTCTTGCTGGAAATGGATTGTCAGGAAGCGGCCCAGCAACTGGCCCAGGCGGGAATTGCCGTCCGTGCGGGGCTGCATTGCGCGCCGCTGGCCCACGAAAGTGCCGGTACACTGCATACCGGTACAGTCCGGGTTAGCTTTGGCCATGACACGCATGATAGCCAGACGAAGGCGTTTTTACGGGCAGCGAGGGAATTACGGTAAACTAAAAACTGAAAAAATTTTCACTTCGCTATTGCTATCACAGGGGAAATCCGCTATAATAGTATAGATAATCGGCTGTTTATACGGTTTTACCGGAAACGGCCGAAGGAAGCGAAAAAATGAGAGGCGGTGGCAAGCTGTTATGGGTGTTTTTAAAGAACTGATCCAGCATGTGACCAATATGAAATTGACAGATGCAATAGATATTCTCTTGATTGCATTTTTGGTATATAAGGCATTGCCGTTGGTGCGCACTTCCGGTGCGGCGCGTATTATGAAGGCGATTGTGGTAGTCGTAGTGGTATCCTGGATTACCGATTGGCTGGATATGTACGCCATCCATTTTGTCATCGAGCAGGTAATGACCGTGGGACTGCTGGCGCTGGTGATCGTGTTCCAGCCGGAACTGCGCCGTATTCTGGGCCATATTGGCAATGTCAAGCTGAGTAAGTTGTTCAGCGGCGAGCATACTGCCCAGGAAATGGAAGCTGTCATCGTCCAGACCGTAATGGCTTGCGAACAACTCAGCCGGGAAAAGATCGGCGCGCTGATTGTGTTCTCCCGGGATAATCCTCTGGATGAGCATATCAAGAGCGGTACCATCATCGACGCGAAGGTAACCGAGCAGCTGATCCGCAATGTGTTTTTCCCCAAGGCCGCGCTCCATGACGGCGCCATGATCATTACCGATGGCCGTGTGACGGCCGCAGGTTGCGTGCTGCCCCTTTCTCACAGCAACCGCCTCAGCCCTGATCTGGGCACACGGCATCGCGCGGGTGTAGGCGTGACGGAACTGTCGGATGCGGTGGTGGTGATCGTTTCTGAGGAGACCGGCACCATTTCTGTGGCGGTGGATGGCATGCTCAAGCGCCACATGCCGCCGCAGATGCTGGAGCAGCATCTGCGCAAAGAACTGATGCCCGCACCTGCCACACCCAAGAAGGGTGTACTGAAGCTGCACCTGAATACCAAGGAGGGCAAGCATGAAAAGTAAAATTCTGTCCGCACTGCTGTCGCTTGCCATTGCGTTGGGTCTGTGGTTGTATGTGATCACGGTGGTGGATCCCGAGTCGGAGGAAACCTACCACGATGTACCTGTTGTGTTTGATGGCCTTGCCCAGTTGGATAGCCGGGATTTGATGATCGTCTCCGGTACGAATGTGACGGTGGATCTGAGGCTGCTGGGCAACCGTACAGATCTGAACAAGCTGGATAAAACCAATATTACCATTCTGGCAGACCTGTCCAGAATCACGGAGCCGGGTGAGTATCCGGTCAAGTATTCCATTTCCTATCCCAGCAGCGCCGGTACCATCGAGGTGCTCAGCCAAGATCCCCAGAACATTATGGTGAAGGTGAGCCGCCGTGTCAGCAAGGAAGTGCCGGTGAAACTGGAGCATAACGACTCCATGCCGGAAAACTACACTGCCGATGTGGACAATGCGGTACTGAGCCACAAAATGGTCACGGTTACCGGACCGGAGGAAGTGGTGTCTCAGATCGAATACGCCGTTATCATGGTGGAGCTGAACAGTAAGCAGGATTTGATCAACCAGACCTGCCGCCATACGCTTTGCGATAAGGAAGGAAAGCCCATTGAGGATGTCAGCGCGGTTACTGTCAATGTCAGCGATATCGAAGTGACTGTCAAGGTTTGGCAGATCAAGGAAGTGCCGCTGGAAATTGAAGTGATAGAAGGCGGCGGCCTGAAAAAGGACATGGTAGAACTGTCACCGGAGTTTGGAAGCATTCTGGTGTCCGGTAGCCCCTCGAAACTGGCGGCTTTGACGCAAATCTCGATCGGACCGATCAAATTGGGTGATTTGGCGGAGGATACAGAGCAACTGGTTTTGGATATCGTTGTTCCCAACGGCATCACAAATAGCAGTGGCTGGTCGCAGGTGACGGTAAAGGTCAAAATGCCGGAAATGAAGGAAAGGGTCATTCCTGTTAAGATCCAAACAATTGGTGTGCCGGCAGGGTGCTGGGTGAATTATTATCCCAACAACATCGCAAATGTAAAGGTTCGTGGCATCAAGACCCTGGTAGATGCACTGGATACAAACAGCATTTTGGCGATTCTGGACTTGAGCCAGGAAAGCTTGGAAATTAACAAGCAATACTATCGGCGCGTGAGCATTACGATTCCTGATGCGGAAGGTGTTACACTGGTGGGTGAATGTTGGATAACATTCTATATTTTGGCTGAAGGAACCATACCGGAGGCGTAAATGGAACAAACTGTGAAAGTGCGCCGCTTGCTGCCAGATGGTATGGCAGAAGTGATCCGTATCCGGGAAAGTGCCTGCAGTGGTGATTGCCACAAATGCAGCGGCTGCGGCGCCGCCCAGCAAACCATGCTGTTTTCTGCCCGCAATTTGATCGGCGCCGCCCCCGGCGATTTGGTGGTGGTGGAGTCGGAAACCGGCCCGGTGTTGACCGGCGCGGTGCTGCTGTATGTACTACCGCTGTTAGCCTTTCTGACCGCCTACATTGCCGGCGAGACCCTTTGGGGTCGGGGCATTTTGGTGGGCATTGCCGGCTTTGTGCTGGGCATGATTCCCATCAAGCTTTATGATCGGCATCTGGCAAAAAAAGGAACGGTATACACCATTAAGGCTTATGCGGAGCAACCGTGACAGCCTAAATAATACACAAAAAGGGGATAATGAAGTTGATTAAGAGCATGACCGGCTACGGCCGGGCAGTGGAAATGGTAAATGGCCGGGAATTCACGGTAGAATTGCGCTCGGTCAATAACCGATATCTCGATTGCAGCGTCAAGCTGCCCAGAACCCTGTCCTTCGCGGAAGAAGCTGTGAAGCAGGCAGTAAAAAATTCCATATCCCGCGGCAAGGTGGATGTGTTCATCTCCTTGCGCAGCGAAAATGGTACGGAGGCTAAGGTCAGCCTCAATACCGCTATGGTGGAAGGGTATCTTGCCGCCATGAAACAGATGGCTCTGAGCTATCCTGTCACCGATGATATCAGCGTATCTCTGCTTTCGAGAATGCCGGAGGTATTTACGGTGGAGAAGCCGGAGGTAGACGAGGAGCAGCTGCTTGCTGATCTGATGGGTGTGATAAACACTGCGCTGGAAGGCTATGACGCTATGCGCCGCACTGAAGGACAGGCCCTGGAGAACGATCTGCGCAGCCGCGGCAATACCATTGAGCAGCTGGTTTCTCAGGTGGAAGCCGGCAATGCCCAGACCGTGGCGGATTACCGTACCCGTCTGGAAAATAAGTTGAAGGAAGTGCTGCAGAACACCGCCATTGACGAGAGCCGCATCCTGACGGAGGCTGCTATCTTTGCCGACAAGGTGGCTGTGGACGAGGAAACGGTGCGTCTGCGCAGCCACTTGCAGCAGATGTACACCATGCTCACCACCGGTGGCGCCATGGGCCGCAAGCTGGATTTCCTGCTGCAGGAGATGAACCGGGAGGCCAATACCATTGGCTCCAAGTGCACCGATGTTCGTCTGGCCCGCATCGTGGTGGATATTAAGGCAGAACTGGAGAAGATCAGAGAGCAGACCCAAAACATTGAATAAGAGGTGGCGGGATGAGACTGATCAATATTGGCTTCGGCAGCATGGTAACAGCAGAGCGTGTGCTGACCATCGTGGCTCCGGATTCTGCCCCGATCAAGCGTGTGGTGCAGGAAGCCAGGGAGCGTGGCATGCTGATCGACGCATCCTATGGCCGCAAAACCAAAGCAGTGATCCTAATGGATACTGACCATGTCATTCTCTCTGCCATCGGCCCGGAAGTGATCGCGGTCCGTTGGCAGGATAAACAAAACATAACATATGAGGAGGAAGAGGAATGAGCGGTGGACACCTTTTCGTCATTTCCGGAGCATCCGGCGTAGGCAAAAGCACCATTCTCAAGCAGGTTATGGCCCAGCGTCCTTGTCTGCAGTTCTCTGTATCAGCCACCAGCCGTGCACCGCGGGAGGGAGAAACCAACGGTGTGCAGTATTTCTTTATCAGCGAGGAAGCCTTTCGTCAGATGATCGAACAGGGCGCATTTGTGGAATATGATTATCATATGAGCAATTTCTATGGCACTCTGAAATCTGAGATCCTCAATAAAACCAAGGAGGGTGACATGATCCTGGATGTGGAGCCTGTGGGCGCCATGCGGGTCAAGGAGATCTATCCCGAAGCTACCCTCATTTTTATCGCGCCGCCTTCTCTGGATATTCTGCAGAAGCGCCTGCGTGATCGCAACGACACACCGGAGGATCAGATCAAGATTCGTTCCGAGCGTGCAGCCTGGGAGGACTCCCAGAAGGATAAATACGACTATATTGTGATCAACGATGTCCTCGAAGAGGCTGTAGCCGCCGTGCTGCAGATCATCGACAAGTATGTGAAAGATTAATTTTGGAGGAAAGAATATTATGATGTACCCCCCTGTAGCAGACATGCTGAAGCATGTGCAGAGCCGTTATCTGCTGGTCAACGTGGTTACCCAGCGCGCCCGTCAGATCGCTTCTGAGGCAGACGCCCTGAATGAAGAGCTGCCCGAGAAGCCTGTGACCATGGCCATTAGAGAAGTGGCTGCCGGTGAACTGACCGCCGGTCTGAAGGAAGAATACTGCAAATAAGAAAAGGAGGGGCTGAAAATGATCGCAAAAATCGCCGTGTCTGCGGCTACTTTTGCCATTGACAAGCCCTATTCCTATCGGGTCCCGGCGGGAATGGCACTGCAGACGGGGATGCGTGTGCAAGTGCCCTTTGGACGGGGCAACCGCCGCACCGAAGGTGTGGTGCTGGCGGTGGACAGCGGTGCGGAAGATGGCCTGAAGGTCATCGACTGCTGCTTGGATGAGGTGCCGGTGGTAAGCAGGCAAATGCTGCAGCTGGCGGCCTTTATGCGGGAGCGTTATTTTTGCACCCTGTTTGACGCGGTGCGGGTGATGCTGCCGGCGGGTCTGTGGTTTGACACGAAGAATATCATTGCCTTGACCGAGGATCGCAGCTGGCAGGAGAAAACCATCCGCCAAAGCGGTGCGAAGCAGATTTTGCAATTCTTACAGGACATGGGCGGGCAGACCGATGAAACGGCCCTCAGCAAAGTCATTGGCGATGCTCAGCAGTTGGAAACTGCGTTGCAATACCTGCTTCGGAAAAAGTGGATCACTTCTCAAACGGACTTCCTGACAAGAGGCGGCGACAAGACGGAAAAAATTGCCACCCTCGCCGCATCCAGTGAGGAAGCCCTGGAATATGCAGCCCACCGGCCAAAGTCTGCCGCCATGCAAAAAGCGGTACTGGAGCTATTGTGCAGCGTGGGCACTGTGTCGGTGAAGGAACTTTGCTATTTTACCGGCGCCAAGCCGACTACGGTGAAGCGGCTGGCCGATTTGGGCTATGTAGAGCTGTCAGATAGGCCGGTATTGCGTTGCCGGCAGATCAAACCGGCCCAAGTTGATGGCCCGTTGGTACTCAATGAGGAGCAAGCTACTGCATTTTCTGGACTCTATGAACAGATGCACCGGGAAAAACCGGGCAGTGCGCTGCTGTATGGCGTAACCGGTTCGGGAAAAACAGCGGTCTATTTGAAGCTGATCCAAACCTGCCTGGATGAGGGCAGAGCGGCGATGTTGCTGGTACCGGAAATCGCGCTGACCCCCCAACTGCTTAGCTTGCTGGTAGGGCATTTTGGCGATCAAGTGGCCATCCTGCACAGCAGCCTGCCTGCTGGTGAGCGCTACGACCAGTGGAAACGGGTGCGCAGCGGGGATGCCAAAGTGGTGGTTGGTACCCGCAGTGCGGTATTTGCCCCGGCATCCAATCTGGGTCTGCTGATTCTGGATGAGGAGCAGGAACACTCCTATAAATCTGAAAGTAATCCCCGGTACAATGCCAAAGAAATTGCGCTGTACCGTGGTTTGAAAGAAAACTTCATGGTGCTGCTGGGCTCTGCCACTCCCTCGGTGGAGACCATGTACCATGCCAAACAGGGCGATCATCAGTTGTATCGGCTGAAAAATCGCTTCAATGGCAAGGCTCTTCCTTATGTGCGCATGGTGGACATGCGGGAAGAGATCAAAGAGGGAAATGATCTGAGTTTTAGTGTGGATCTGCGGGAGGCCATTTGGAATACCCATCGGGATGGAAAACAGACGATTCTGTTCCTTAACCGCCGGGGCAATGCCCGGGCAATGGTATGTGTGGATTGTCGGCAAGCACCGGAGTGCCCCCGTTGCAGCGCAAGGCTCACCTATCACAGTGCCAACGAGCGGCTGATGTGCCACTATTGTGGATATTCCCAGCCCACGCCGAAGCGGTGTCCCGCCTGTAGCGGGCCGCTAAAGCGCATCGGAACAGGCACCCAAAAGGCGCAACAGGAGCTGACGGAATTGTTCCCGGATCTGGAAATTGCCAGAATGGATGCGGATACCGTCAGTGCGGTGAACACCCATGAGAAAATTCTGGAGCACTTTGCTGAGGAAAGGGTACCGGTGCTGATCGGTACGCAGATGGTGGCCAAGGGGCTGAATTTGCCTAATGTGACGCTGGTTGGTGTGCTGGATGCGGACTTGGGTCTGTACACCGGCTCCTATCGGGCGGCGGAGACCACCTTCAATATGCTTACCCAAGTGGTGGGACGGGCTGGCCGCGGCGATGTGGCGGGACAGGCCATCATCCAAACACTGGTGCCGGAGCATGAGATTTTGAAACTGGCGGCACGACAGGATTACGACGGCTTCTATGATTTGGAAATCCGTCTGCGCAAGGTGCAGAACTGCCCGCCCTTTGCCGATCTGGTGGAGATCACCTTCACCGGACAGGAGGAAACGGCGGTGCTGCGAGGCGCGGCGAAATTCCGGGACAGTTTGATCGCCTGTCTGCAGTTGCCTCAATATGCGTCACAGCGATGCACCGTTCTGGGTCCCGCGCCTTGCCCGGTGCCAAAGATCAACTATCATTACCGTTACCGTTTGACATTGCGCTGCGGTTTTTCCAAACCCTTGCGGGAACTGCTGGCTCATTTATTGCGGCAGTTTGCCAAGGATGGAGGAAATCGGGGCGTCAATGCCTTTGCGGATGTGAACGGTTACGATTAAAAGGAGAAAATTATGGGATTGCGGAAAATTCTGACAGATAAAGACCCTGCTCTGCATAAGACCTGCAAGCCGGTGACGGCTTTTGACGAGAAGCTCCATAAACTGCTGGATGATATGGCAGAAACGCTGATCGAGTCCGGTGGCGTGGGACTGGCTGCGCCTCAGGTGGGCATTTTGCGCCGGATCTTCCTGGTGGATGTGGGCGTTGAGGAAAACGAGATCGTGGAGTTTATCAACCCCGAGATTCTGGTCACCGACGGTGAGCAGGTGGGTCCTGAGGGCTGCCTCAGCGTGCCCGGCAAGTACGGTCTGGTGAAGCGGCCTTACTATGTAAAGGTCCGGGCCCAGGATCGTTACGGTGATTGGTTTGAAGCCGAGGGCGAAGAACTGATTGGCCGCTGCTTCTGCCACGAAAATGACCATCTGGATGGCATTATTTACACAGAAGTGATGGAACGCCTTCTGACGGAAGAGGAACTGTCGGCAGAATAAAAGAATGTCATTGCGAACCAGTCCGCAGACTGGTGTGGCAATCCCCGAAACTTTTTATACACATTCCCTCTAACCGGGGGATTTCCACGTCAGTGTGAGCACTGGCTCGGAATGACAGATATTTAGGAGGATTTTCATGCGAGTAGTATTCATGGGAACGCCGGATATTGCGGCGACCTGTTTGACAAAGATTATCGACGACGGCTTTGAAGTGGTGGGCGTTTACTGCCAGCCCGACCGTCCCAAGGGCCGTGGTATGAAGCTGGTGGCGCCTCCTGTGAAGGAAGTGGCTTTGGCCCACAATATTCCCGTGTTCCAGCCGGAAAATTTCCGTGAGGACGGAGTGGTGGAGCAGCTTGCTGCCCTGCAGCCCGATGTGTGTGCGGTGGTGGCCTATGGCCGCATCCTGCCCCAGCGGGTACTGGATATTCCGGCCAAGGGCTGCATCAACATCCATGCCAGCCTGCTGCCCCAGTATCGTGGTTCCGCGGCCTATCAGTGGGCGGTGCTGGACGGCTGCAAAAAGACCGGCGTTTCTGCCCAGTATATGGCGCTGAAGATGGATGCCGGTGATGTGATCGACGCTGCCGAGACACCCATCGGCGAAAATGAAACTGCCGGTGAACTATTGG
>JAZUAW010000045.1:0-12034 GCA_045638225.1 Faecousia sp.
CTGTTGGATGGTGCACCGCACCCCAGCCCCCTCTGACGAGGGGGCTGGCAAAAATCGGTTCTTCGGAACCGATTTTTGACTGGGGGAGAGAAAAGGTGTGTTTTTATGCGCATTTGCTGGTTACTTTTGTTTTTTTCTCTCCCTCAGTCAGCTTCGCTGACAGCTCCCTCGTCAGAGGGAGCTTGTGGCGCTCCTGCGCCACATCAACCATCCAACAGCACGATAAACAGCAATTTGTGTTTTTAAGTTTGCGTTTCTTCCTCGTCGCACAGCACCCAATGGGCTGGACGCAGCTGGCGTAGCCGGCGGGGCTGCTCCGGGGGCGCTTCATAGTCTAAGCGCCGACGGCCGCGTTCCGCCCGGGGATCCGGCAGCGGGATGGCTGAAAGCAGACTTTTGGTATAGGGATGCAAAGGATCGCTGAACAATGCTTCCGTAGGCGCTATTTCCACGATCTTGCCCCAATGCATCACGGCCACCCGGTCGCAGACATATTTGACCACCGCAAGGTCATGGGCAATAAACAGAATGCTCAGATTCATCTGCTGCCGCAGATCGGAAAGCAAATTGATCACCTGTGCCTGTACTGACACATCCAGCGCCGAAACCGCCTCGTCAGCGATCAGTAGCTTCGGCTCCATCACCAGCGCCCGGGCGATGCCGATGCGCTGCCGCTGGCCGCCGGAAAATTCATGGGGATATCGCCCGGCATAGCCCGGCTGCAATCCAACAAGGGCCAGCATTTCCGTTACTTTTCTGTGAATTTCTTCTCTATCCCGGCAGCCACGGATGATCAACCCCTCCGCAATGGATGCGCCAACGGTCATGCGGGGGTCAAGGGACGCCATGGGGTCCTGAAAAATCATCTGGATGGGGCTGGCCGTGCCGGCTCGGCGGTCAGCGATGCTCCGCTTTCTGGCACCACCGGACAGCCGATGGCCTCGAAAGGAGATGTTGCCGGAGTCGGGGCGGTACAGCCCCATAATGCAGCGGCCCAGGGAGGTTTTACCGGACCCGGATTCTCCTACCAGACCCAAAACTTCCCCTTCCGCCATGGAAAAGGACACATCGTCCACCGCTTTGGTGCTGCCAAAGGTGCACCGCAGGTTTTCTACTTTTAGTAATTCAGTTACCAAGCCTGCCACTTCCTTTCAGCCGCTGGCGCAAAATTTCCGGCAGCTCGGCCTTGGGCGCCCGGGGATCAAGGAGCCAAGTGGCGGCCCAATGGCTGTCGCTGACATAAAACGGGGGCGGCTCCTGCTGAAAATCAATCTGCAGGGCCTGGGGATTGCGGGCGGCAAAGGCATCGCCCGCCGGGGGACAGGTCATATTCGGCGGCGTGCCGGGGATGGCGTAGAGCCGCCCGGAAGTGCTGATATCCGGCATGGCACTGAGCAGTGCCCAAGTGTAGGGGTGCCGGGGATCGTAAAATACTTCCTCCGCCGTGCCGTATTCCACAATTTTGCCGGCGTACATCACCGCGATATCGTCAGCCACATTGGCCACCACACCAAAATCGTGGGTCACAAACAGAATACTAAGGTGGTGCTGCTGCTTAAGTCTGCCCAAAAGCTCCAGAATTTGTGCCTGAATGGTCACATCCAAAGCGGTGGTGGGCTCGTCACAGATGAGGATGTCCGGGTCAGCAGCCAACGCGATGGCGATGACGATGCGCTGGCGCATACCACCGGAAAGCTGAAAGGGATACTGCCGGTAGCAGGTTTCCGGGTCTCGGATGCCCACCTCCCGCAGCAGCTGCAGGGCCTTTTCCTTGGCCTGCTTGGCCGGCAAGTCCATCACCTCGGTGATCTGCTTGCCGATGCGCAGAATGGGATTTAGGCTGGACATGGGGTCCTGAAATACCATAGCGATCCGCTTGCCCCGGATGGGGCACAGTTCTGCTTCCGACAGGGGCAGCAAATCTTGTCCGTCCAGCAGGATCTGACCGGTGGTAGTAGCCCGCTTGGGGTTCAGTCCCATAATGGCCCGGCCTGTGACGGACTTGCCGGAACCGGATTCTCCCACCAGCGCCAGCGTGCGCCCCGGCTGCAGCGTAAAGCTGATGCCCCGCACTGCTTGTAACGCCCCTGCCGGGGTGGGGAATGTGACACGCAGGTCTTTCACTTCCAGTTGAGGCATAGGATCCACTCCTTTGTAAATTGGGATTTGTTGCACACCCTCAATGTGGGCGTAGGGAACGCTGTCCTCAGCGTTCCCTACGAAGTGTACAAGAATGGAGCGCTAAACGAAAAATTGAAATTATGCTGTGGGATTCAAAGCATCTCTCAGGCCGTTGCCGAAGAGGTTAAAGCCGATCTGCAGCAGGGCGATGAACACTGCCGGGAAGGCGATGATATGGGGGAAAGTGCCCAGATAGCTGCGCCCGGCGGCCAACATGGTGCCGATGGAGGTGATGCCAGCCGCCTCCAGATTCACAATGCCCAGATACGACAGCATGCTCTCGCTGAAAATTACCCCGGGAATGATGAGAATTGTACCAGTGATGATGGTGCCTATGGCGTTGGGCAGAATATGACGGAAGATCAGCCGTCGGTCGGAAGCACCCAGCGTCCGGGCTGCCAACACATATTCAGCGTTTTTATAACGGTAAAACTGGGTGCGCACCCGAGCGGCAATGCCGATCCAGCCGGTGAGCACAAAGGCAAACAGCAGCGACAATACCGGCCCGGCTTTCTGGGCCAGATGAAGCTGAAAGAGGGTAGCCACCACGATAAAGGGCACAGAGGCCAAAATATCCGCAAACCGCTCCATCAGCAGGTCCAGCTTGCCGCCATAATAGCCCTCCGTTGCGCCATAGAGGATGCCAATGCAAAAATTGATCAGCGAAACGCCCAGACTTAGCAGAAAACTGAGTCTTGCGCCGGAGGCAAGACAGGTAAAAATATCCTGCCCGTGCTGATTGGTACCAAAGAGGAACTGGGGGGCAGCGCCATGCATATATTCGTAGTAAGCGCTATAGAGAACCCGCACCCGAACACCGGTTTGGTTGGGCACCGCGTACACCGGCTTTCCATCCGCATCCAGCAGCCACGCCGGCAGAAATACCGGCTCACCCTTGGCATCGTGGTGGGCCGATTCACCGGTGGAAGCGGCGGATTCGTCCGCCAGCTCGTACCACAGATTGGCCCGGTCAGGAATGGCCAGAAAGCTGGTTTGATAGTAGCGGGGGATGGGGTAGCAAATTTGCTGTCCGGATTCTGTTTCGTAGGCCCGCAGGGCTGCATATTCCCTTTCGCTTAGATCCAGATATACATAGCCCACCTTGGCGTAGCCATCCACCTCCATGCGGTAATAGCGATTTTCTTCGTCCTTGCTGTGCACCTTTTTGACCGCGCCGATGGCCCGGTAGCGATCATAGAGGCCTTGAGAGCCAGATTCCGTGGCGCAGCCGTCCCAGCCTAAAAAGGCCAGCGGCTGCCATTTGGGAAGCATATTCTTGTACCGCCCGTCCCGAAAGGATACATCGTAAGGGGAGATGATCGGCGCAAGCAGGGCAAAGAGCAGCAGCACCGCCAGCACGATGGCCGCGGCCACCGCGGAAGGATTTTTGCTGAAGCGGCTCAGTGCGCCCGCCTTACGGTTTGGGGGCAGGGTGGGTAGCGGCTCCAGCACGGTTTGGGGCGGTGAAAAGGCGAAAGCATCAGAAGATAAATTGTCCATATGATTATTCTCCCATCTTGATGCGAGGGTCGATGAATCCGTAGCTCAGGTCCACCAGCAGCGACGATAAAAGGCCGATGAGGGTGTAGAAAAAGGTCAGCGCCATGAAAAAGTTGTAATCCCGCACAGAGATGGCGGTGGTATACAGATTGCCCACGCCGGGAATGGCGAAAATGCCCTCGATGATCAGCGAGCCGCCTAAAATGCCCACAAATTCGCCCAAAATCATGGGCAGGATCGGCACCATGGCATTGCGCAGGGCGTGGCGGGTGATGACTTTTCTGGGGGATAGGCCCTTGGCTCTGGCAAGAAGCAGATATTCTCCTGTCAGTACCTCGCCCAGCTCTGCCCGGGCAAAGCGACTGAGCGCCGCAATGGTGCCGAAGCCCAGACTTACCACCGCCGGGAACATGGACCGCAGCATCCCGCCGCTGAAAAAGGCGACATTTTGCAGGCTTTCGGCGGTCAAAGGAAAGAGTTTCCAGAGATAACAAAGAAAATATTGCACCAGAAAGGCATATACATAGCTGGGGACGGAAATGAGCACCATGACGCCGGTGGAAATGGCGTGATCCTGCCATTTTCCTTTGCGCAGCGCCCCATAAATGCCCAGCGCCAACCCCAGGGGTACTGCCAGCAAAATAGCGTAGAGATTGACGGTGACGGTATAGGGAATTTTGCTGAGGATGATCTGGCTGACCTCCTGTCCCACATACATTTGCTCACCCAGGCCAAAATCACCCCGCAAAACGGCTTTCCAGTACAGAAAATACTGCTGAAAAATGGGTTTTCCGTAGCCCAGTGCCTCCCGGCGGGCCAAGATCAGGGCCGCGTCCCGGCCCTGTTCCTTGATGGCCGGCAGGGGCAGCAGCTTGATGAGCACAAAGCAGGCCGTGGCAATCACCAGAAAAGTCAGGAGCATCAGCCCGATGCGCTTGAGGATATATTGCAGTAAGCTGTGGTGTTTCATGATGATCCTCCTGATGAATGAAATTGCTGTTTATCGCTAGGTTTAACGCTGCAGGCGCAAAAGGCCCCTTCGGGACACCTCCCTTTGGGCAAGGGAGGCTGTGGGTCGGCACGCATCGGACCGATAAACGAAAATTTGCAATCAATACTGCAGTGTATGCTTTACATTCTCCCACTGGGTATCGTCATAGTGGTAGGTATAGAAGCGGATGCCGCCGTAGCCCGGGCCTTCCACATAGGTTTTGGCGGGGTACTGGCCCTTGTAGCTGAAAAGCTGAGCGCTGTTGCGATAGTACAGCGGCGTGGTGACATATTGGACAAGATAGGCATATTCCAAATCGGAATAAATGCTGCAGCGGGTGGCGGCGTCGTACTGCCGAAAAGCCCCTAGATTCCCAATTTGCACAGCCGTATCCCCGGCGCACCAACGGGCCCAATTTTGCAGGGTATCTTCTACAGTTTTGCCGCCTACTTCCATGCGCACCCGCACTTTGGCCGCGTCGAAGCCGTATTCCATCTGATTGGGCACAGCCTCCACGCCGGCGTCGCAGTAGCAGCGATACAATACCCCGTAGGGGTCATAGGCGCTGCCGCCCCAAGTGGAGAAAATCATATCTGTCAGACCGGATTCCATGGTGGCGTAATAATCTGCGTCCACCACCATTTCCATAGATACCTTGCCCTCCAGATCGGTGCCCTTGCAGGCCAGTGCCAGCGCATCGGACAGAAAATGGTACATCTGTACATAGATGTCTTCCGATTGGTATACGGAAAGCCGCAGAGAGATGGGGCTTTCGCCGTCGTATAGGCCGCTGGCCACCGCTTCCTCATAGGCCAGCTGCATCAGTCCCTGTGCCAGAGTGGGATCGTATCCGGTGATGGCACCATATGCCCCGTCCAGACCGCCAAAATCGTCGATCTGCAGACCGTTTAGCTGCACCAGCGCATTTTTTGCCCGGTTGGATGCCCGGTAGGATGCCCCTGTAAAGGGGTCATAGATATAGGAACTGTTCAGCAGACCGAAGCCGGCTTCACCAGCGGAGGTGTAGGCCGCGGCAAAGCGATTGCGGTCGATGGCAAGGGAAAATGCCTGGCGAAAATGGACGTTGCTTAAAATTTGGCTGCCACGGGCAGATAGTGCTTTTTTGTCCGTGTTGAAGGTCAGCTTGGTGGTGTAACTTTCAGGCTGAAAGCGAATGGCTGGGCTGCTGGCGTAGCGGGCCATGTCCTCCGATTGCAGGGAAATGCTGTCCAAGTCGCCACTTAAAAATGCCAGCAGTGCCGTGGAATGGGTGGACATGACCTGACAGGAGATCCGGTCGGTCTGATATTGTCCCCGGTGGCGGTCATCATGGTAGCCGTACCAGGTTTCATTGCGCTCCAGAGTGATCTGTTTGTCCAGCTCGAAATAAGTCAGTTTGTAGGGTCCGTAGGAGATGGAGGTGTCCACGCTGGTGGCGTAGTTGGTAGATACGGTCACCGCCTCCGGGCTATCGGCGCTGACGGGCTTGCCGTTTTTGTCGAAGCCGGTCTTGCAGGCTTCCCACAGGGGCTCGTAGACCAGAAAGGTGGAACTTAAGTTGTATGGCACATAAAAAGATGGGTCAGAAACAGGGGCGGCGGTGATCAGCACCAGCTCGTATTCCCCGGTTTTTAAGATGCCCACATCCTCCCAGGTGCAATTGCCGTAGAGATATTCCTTGGCACCTACGATGGAAAAATCCCCGGCGTAGAGGCTGTCGGCCCGGCGGTTCATCATTTTGCCGTCCAAAAGCTCCCGATAGGAGTAGATATAGGTGTCGGCATTGATGGTTTCGCCATTGTCCCAGCAGGCGGCGGGATTGAGTGTGATGCGCCATGCCCGGGCGGTATCCCCGGTTTGAATGCCAAATCGGTTAACATAATCTTGGGTTACATCCTCCGGAGGCCCAACTGCCATTTCGTCCACGATGGTAAAACCATCGCCGCTTTCGTTCAGCACCAGGTCATAAAAGCCCATGGAGGTGTAGTTGAGGATATAACTGTCGTCGGAGGTTTCCCAGGTGTGGGGTGCCCATTTGAGGCCCGTGGTGGAGGAAATGGACTCAAACAGGGTGTAAGTGGCCGGGTCGGTGTAGTCCCGGCTGCCGTTTCCGGGGTAGACTTGGTTATAGGTGACACTGCCGCCGGTGTTGCCTTGGGAGGGGGTGACGCTGCCAGCAATCACCAGACCGGATGTATAGTCGGTTTTGTAATATTGCCGGGGTGTTTGCGTCGGTAGGGTAGGCCGTGAGCCGGTGTTTTGTGGCGGTGTGGGGGAGCTGCAGCCGCAAAGCAATATGGCGCACAGCAGCACAGAAATGGTTGTTTTCATGGTTTGTCCTCCCAAATCAGGAATGCAGGTACAGTATATGCACCCCGGAAGGAAATTATAAAAAATATTTGCAGTTCTTTTTCGCCAACGGCAGACATATACTTCTTTCACAATAAATTGGGATTTATCGTACACCCCGTAGGGCGCGGCATCCTTGACGCGCCGGTCAATTTGCGGGGCAAATTGACATCGCCAACGGCGATTATCCCATTGATTTCCTTCGGAAATTGGAAAAATGAAACATTTTTCGGCGGCGCGTCAGGGATGCCGCGCCCTACGAATGGTGGAAATCGGAACGATAAACGAAAATTTGAAGCGGCTATGAAAAACGGTAGGCCTTGCAATTTATTCCGGCCCATGATAAAATAACAAAAACCGACAAAGGAGGCAGCCTCATGAAGTGCATACGGTATCTGGCAGTAGCATTGCTGTGCTGCCTGCTGGTTTCCATTCCGGTCATGGCCCTGTCCACGGCCACCAACGTTTCCTCCCATACCACCGTGGCTGCCGATGGCAGCTGCCGTGTAGAGCTGACGCTGACGCTGAGGCTGGACAGTTCCCAAGGGGATCTGACCTTTCCCTTGCCTGCTGATGCCAGCCAAGTGACGCTGGGTGGCCAATCGGTCTCCACCCACAAGCAGGGAGACAAGCGTCATGTATCGCTGGCGCATCTTACCGCCGGGCAGCACACGGTGCTGATCGGCTATGAACTGCCCTGCGTGGTGCAGGTTGAAAAGGGAAAAACGCTGTTGTCGCTGCCGTTGCTTAGCGGCTTTGGCCTGGATGTGGAGCATATGGAATTCTCCGTGACCATCCCTGGCCCCATCACCGGTGTGCCGGTGTTCGAAAGTGGTTACCATCATGAAAATATCCGCTTGGACACGGTGTGTACAGGCAATACCTTGACCGGTACCACAACCGGCCCGCTGGAGGACCACGAAACACTCAGGCTGGAGCTGGAAGTAGACCCCAACCTGTTTCACCTGAAAAAAGCATCCCTGCTGTCGTGGTGGGACTGGGCCACATTGGTATTGATCGTTGTGGCAATGGCCTATTTCTGCTTGACTCTGTTGCCGAAATTCTATCGCCATAGCCGCAGCTATACCGCCCCCGAGGGTATCACGGCCGGTGAGGTGGGCTGCTGTCTGACCGGCAGCGGCACAGATTTGAGTATGATGGTACTTTCCTGGGCACAGCTTGGCTATCTGCAGTTGGAGCTGGACAAGCGGGGCAGAGTGCTGCTGCACAAGCGGATGGAAATGGGGAATGAGCGCAGCTATCACGAGGGCCGCATTTTCCAGATCCTCTTCGGCCGCCGGGAGACGGTGGATGCCGCCAGCGTCCATTACACCCGCATTTATCGTAAGGTGGCAGGCCGCTCGCCGCTGCAGCGGCAGCTGTATAAGCCCCGTTCCGGTGATCATCGGGTGTTCCTGGTGCTGTGCTGTCTGGCAGGCCTTGCCAGCGGTGTCCGGTTGGGAACGGGTTCTGCATTTTTGATGGTGATTTTGGGCTTGCTTGGCTTGGCTCTTAGTTTCGGCATCCAATCCGGCTGTAAGTGCATCCCTCTGCGCAGCAAGCTGCCGCTGCTGATTGCCCTGGGCTGCGGTGCGGTGTGGGTCTTGGTGGGTGCATTGTGCGGTGATATGGCCCGTGTAATCGCCATGGTGATTTTCCAGTTTATGGCGGGCATCTTTGGCGCCTATGGCGGCAAGCGCAGCCAATTGGGACAGCGGGTGCTGACCCAGCTGTTGGGCCTGCGGCATCATATGCTCAGCGCTGGCAGCTACGATATGCAGCAGCTGCAGCAGAAAAACCCCAATTATTTCTATGAAATGATCCCTTATGCCCTGGCGATGGGTATCGACCGGCAGTTTTCCCGGCGGTTTGATAACAAAAGACCGCTGCCGGAGTGTCTGTGGCTGAAGGACGCGCCTCGGATGACGGCCCAGCAGTGCGCCGCGAAGCTGCGGCATATTGCCAATATTCTGGACCAGGCACGCTATCGGAAAACCTAATACAAAACCGGGAGGGAATAACCCTCCCGGTATTTTTATGCCGCAGTGTAAATTTTTGTTTATCGTTCCGATTTCCACCATTCGTAGGGCGGGGCATCCCTGACGCGCCGCGGAAAAATGTTTCATTTTTCCAATTTCTGAAGGAAATCAATGGGATAATCGCCGTTGGCGATGTGAATTTGCCCCGCAAATTGACCGGCGCGTCAAGGATGCCGCGCCCTACGGGGTGTACGATAAATCCCAATTTGGAAAAAGATGTCGGACGATTTTTGGAATGCGCATGCGCTATTCGTGTTTTTTCCCGGGCAATGGCTGTTACAATCGGCCCATAACCCAAACCAAGGAGGATACGCTATGCAATGCCAAAAACTCAAAACTTATATGGAGACCGGCCGGGTGGTATTCTTGCCCCTCAGGGCGGTGCGGCCCAACCCCGCTCAGCCCCGCAAAATTTTCCGGGAGGAGGCCCTGCAGGACTTAGCCGAGAGCATCCGTCAGCACGGCATCCTGCAGCCGCTGTCGGTGCGCCGCATCGGCACCGGCTATGAGCTGATCGCCGGCGAACGAAGATTACGGGCGGCCCAGATTGCGGGGTTGACGGAGATTCCCTGCATTGTCATGACCATGGATGATAAGGAATCCGGCCTTGCCGCCATGGTGGAAAATCTGCAACGGCAGGATCTGGACTTTGTGGAGGAGGCCCGGGGCATCGCCGCCCTGATGGAAAAGTGGAGTATTAGTCAGGAGCAGACTGCCAAAATGCTGGGCAAAAGTCAGAGCGCCATTGCCAACAAACTGCGGCTATTAAAGCATTCCGAAAAGGTGCTGGATGCTCTGCGGGAAGCAGAACTGACGGAGCGCCACGGCCGCGCATTGTTGAAACTGCCTTCTGAATCTCAAAAGCTGGAGGTGATCCGCACCGTTCGGCAGTTGGATATGAATGTGTCCCGGACAGAGCAGTACATCCAGAACCTGTTGCAAGAGAAACAGCCAAAGGAAAAGCGGCCCAATGTGGGGGCGTTTATCCAGAATTTGACCCACGCCCTGTCGAAGATCCAGCTTTCCGGTATCCCCGCCGTGTCCGAACGGAAAGAAACGGAAAACGAGATCGTGCTGACCATTACTTTCCCCAAATAAATAGCTGTTTATAGCACCCTTACAGGTATGCACAAAACGGAGCGATAAATGAAAATTCGCATGACATACAAGAAAAGAGGACGCCTGCCCGGCGTCCTCTTTGCGTTTATCTTTTTACAAAATACTCTTCGTACCAAACAAGGAATGCGTAGATGGTCCACACCTGGCGCCACAGATCGGAATTGCCGCCCACATATTCGTCGAAAATGGCGTTGATGGCAGGGAGATCGAAGAATTTCGCGGCCATTTCGCTGTGGAACTTAGCCTTTACATCGCCGTTGTACCGCTCATCAGCCATCCACATCCGGATGGGCACCACGAAGCCCAGCTTCTTGCGCCATGCCACTTCCTCGGGCAGTACCTTGGCGGCTGCGGTCCGCAGAGCCACCTTGTTCTGCTCCGGGTCCACCTTGAACTGGGCGGGGATTCGGGCGGCAATGTCAAAAATGCGAGTGTCGGTCAGGGGCATCCGCACATCCAGGCCGGCGGCGGTGCTCATCTTGTCGATGTTCAGATAGATGTCGCCCTCCAGCCACATCTGGATATCCACATCCAGCATCTTGGACAGGGGGTCCAGATGGGCATTCTCGGCATAGATATCCTTGGCCAGGTCGATAGGCAGCAGGCCTTCGTAATAGGTCTTGAGGATCTTCTTCTTTTCATCCTCTTTCATGATATTGGTGTTGCCGCAGTAGAAGGTGGGCAGATTTTCGCCATAGCGGGGGGCATTGCGGTACATATTGTAGCCGCCGAAGAACTCGTCCGCACCCTCGCCGGAGTAGCAGACCTTGGTATGCTTGGCGGTATTGATGCAGCCGATGGCAAACACAACGGCGGAAGCATCGCCCAAAGGCTGCTCCATGTTGTACTGCACATAGGGCACAGCGTCAAAATACTGCTGGGCGGTGACCACGCAGCGGCGGTTTTCCCGGCCCAGGGCCTTGGCGGTGTCGGCAGCCAGGCCGGATTCGTCCAGACGGGAATCGTCATAGCCGCAGGAGTTGCTCATGTTTAGGCCCGACAGGGCGAAAATATAGCTGGAGTCCACGCCGCTAGAAAGGAAGCTTTCGGCATATTCCGACTCTTCCTTTACTTCGGAAAGCACGGTTTTCAGAGTTTCGTGGATCTCGTCAGCCCAATCTTCCACGGTCTTGCTCTCGTCGGGGTTAAAGTAGGGGCGGAAATAGCGGGTGATTTCGTTCTTGCCGTTCTTGCGCACCAGGAATCTGCCGGGCATCAGCTTGGTCAGGCCTACGAAGAAGGTTTCCGGGCCTGTGGTGTAGGTCAGACTCAGATAGATCTGCAACAGTTTGTCGTTCAGCACCTTCTCAAAGCCGGGCTGGGCCATCACATCCCGGATGGAGGTGCCCACCAGGAACTTGCCATCGGCGGTTTCATAATAGTAGAAGGGCACGGTGCCGAACTGGTCACGCATGCAGAAATAGGTATCCGTTTCGTCGTTATACAGGGCGAAGGTAAACTTGCCGTGCAAGTGGTGGCCCATCTCGTTGCCCCAAACCTCGTAAGCGGCCAGCAGGATGGCTTCTTCCCGGGCTGCCCGGTCAGTTGCCAGCGCGGCATCCAGGTTCAGCTCGTCCATCAATGATTTGAAATTGGAAATATGTCCTTTGTAGCAAACTACTTTCATCATAGGTAACACCTCTTTTGGGATTTTCTTGATGGTAACATAATTTAGCCACTTTTTCAACACCCAATTCATGGGATGCTGCTGTGGCAAATTGGGATTTATCGTACACCCCGTAGGGCGCGGCATCCTTGACGCGCCGGTCAATTTGCGGGGCAAATTGACATCGCCAACGGCGATTATCCCATTGATTTCCTTCGGAAATTGGAAAAATGAAACATTTTTCCGCGG
>JAZUAW010000046.1:0-25591 GCA_045638225.1 Faecousia sp.
AAACGCGCCTGCGGGCGCAGTGGCGTGGGAATCCCCCGGTTAGACGGGAAATGTGACAAAAAGCGCCCGGTAACCTTAGGGGATTGCCACGTCGCCTTCGGCTCCTCGCAATGACACCTCTTTTGTAAACAACAATTTATCCTACTACTTATCCGAAAGGACGGATCTTTTTGGACACTTTAATTTCCAATGTCACTGTTGTGACCATGAATGAAAAAATGGAGGTGCTGTTCGGCGCCTATATCGGCATCGAAGGCGGCAAGATCGTCTCCATTTCCAAAACAGCCCCTAAAGAAGCACCCGCCACCATTGTAGACGGCACCGGCATGGTGGCCATCCCGGGCCTAATTAACTGCCACACCCATCTGGCTACCACCGCTCTGCGCAGCTACTTAGATGACCAAAGCCGCTCCGAAGCGCTGGAAAACCAGCTGCAGAAGGAGGACAAGATGGACTCCCGCTGTGCCAAGGCGGCAGCCAAACTGGCCATTGCCGAATGCCTGCGGTTCGGTGTGACTTCTGTTTCCGACCTGTACTACTACCCCAATGCCACCGCCGAAGCGGTCAGTGAGGCTGGCATCAAGGCCAACATTGCCCTGTCTGCCTACCGCTACATTGACGAAAACGAAGAATTTGACTTCGACACCGACGAGCAATGTCAGGAACTTGTGCGAGTGGTGGAAAAATGGCACAACCACGACAACGGCCGTATTCGCATTGATGCCGGTATCCACGCCGAATACACCAGCAATCATCCCCTGTGGGAAGCGCTGGCAGTTTTTGCTGAAGAAAAAGGCCTTGGTATGCAGCTGCATCTGGCCCAGAGCCAGGACGAGGCCGACTCCTGTCTGGACCGCACGGGCTTGAGCCAAACCGAGCTTTTAAGCTGTCACCGGCTCTTCAGCGTACCCACCACCGCTGCAGGCTGCGCCTGCATGACAGAAACGGACCGCAAAATCCTGGGCAAAAAGAAGGTCAGCGCCGTAGCAACCCCCATTGCCAGCGCAAAGACCGGTTGTCCCAACACACCCATTTTGGATTGCGTCAAAGCCGGTATGAATGTGGCGCTGGGTACCGACGGTGTGATTGAAAGTGGCAATCTGGATATGTTTGAAGTTGCCCGGGCTGCCGCCTGCAGCCAGCGTGCCGCTACCGGCGCCGCCGATCTGCTGCCCGCCCCCGCTGCCTTGATGATGGCCACGGTCTGCGGTGCCAGAGCCCAAGGCCGTGCGGCAGAGTGCGGTATGCTGAAAGAAGGCATGGATGCTGACATTGTGCTGGTCGACTTCTCCGCACCCCATCTGATGCCCTGCCACAATGTGCTCTCCAGCCTGGTGTTCAGCGCTAAGGGCGGCGACGTGGCCATGACCATGGTGCGTGGCAAGGTGCTGTATCAAAACGGCAGCTGGCCCACCATTGATTTGAATGAAGTGGTCAAGGAACTGACCGAATACGCCATCCCCCGCATCTTCGCAGAAACCACTAACTAAGATAAATTGTTGTTTAGCAGTTTTTCTGTCATTCCGAGCCAGTGCGCACACTGGCGTGGGAATCCCCCGGTTAGACGGGAAATGTGACAAAAAGCGCCCGGTTAACCTTAGGGGATTGCCACGTCGCCTTCGGCTCCTCGCAATGACACCTCTTTTGTAAACAACAATTTATCGTTCCATCCCGTAAGGAGATTTCTTTATGTCCGAACCAACCAAAAAGCCGTCCTTTCTGCAGGGCACCGTATGGCTGGCCTTTGCCGCGGCGGTGGTAAAGATCATCGGTGCGTTTTACAAAATCCCGCTGAACGGCATCATCGACGAGCAGGGCTTTGCTTACTATAATACCGCATATGACATCTACTCGGTCTTGATGAGCCTAAGTATCGCTGGTCTTCCCGTGGCTATGAGCCGTATGATCAGCCAGGCCAATGCTCTGGGTCATTACAATCAGGTGCGGCGCACCTATGCCACCGGCCGCATCATCTTTATGACCATGGGTCTGCTGGGAAGCCTGCTGATGACCCTGTTCTGCAAGCAGCTGGCCAACTTCCAGCACCAACCCAATGCCTGGCCCGCCATCGCCTGCTTGGGACCCTGCATCCTGCTGATCTGCACCATGTCCACCTTCCGTGGTTTCTTCCAAGGTCAGGGCAACATGCAACCCACAGCCATCAGCCAGATGCTGGAGGCAGTTTGCAAGCTGATCGTAGGCATCGCTGCCGCTTCGATTTTGTTGAAAACCACCGGCAATGTGGCTTACGCGGCAGCCGGCGCTATCTTGGGTGTCACCACCAGCTGTATGGTATCGGTGGTCTACCTGTTCTTCCGCTATCGTAAGGCCAGAAAGGCACTGCCCGTCACCCACGAGCCGGTCACCGGCTATTTTGAGACCGCCAAGCACCTGCTGAGCATTTCCATTCCCATCGCCATCGGCTCCGCCGGTCTTTCCATTCTGACCATGCTGGAAACCCGCATTTTCATGGGACAGATAAAGCTGTTCCATTCCCAGGATGCCGCCGAGGTCATGAAGGGCATTTATGACATGAGTAAAACCATTTACAATATGCCCATCGCCTTCATCACTCCCATCACGGTCAGCATCATCCCCGCCATAGCAGCCCACATCACGCTAAAAAACCACAGCGGCACCCGTACCACCGCTGAATCTGCCATCCGTATTGCCGGTCTGATCAGCGCTCCCTGCGCTGTAGGCCTGTTCGTGCTGGCGGAACCGGTCACCGCCCTGTTGGGCGGTTACAGCGGCGAAAAGCTGGCGCTTGCCACCATGCTGATGCGGCTGCTCTCCATCAACCTGATGATCCACGCCACTATTTTGGTGACCAATGCCATCATGCAGGCCATGGGCCATGCCAATTTGCCTGTGATCAATATGCTGCTGGGCGGCTTGCTGAAGCTGACCGCAGTATATGTTCTGGCCGGCAATCGCAATATTGGTATTTTGGGTGCGCCTCTGGGCACTACCGTGGGCTATGTAGTCATCATCGGTCTGAACATCCTGACCCTGCGGCGCTGTGCTGAGCATCCCCCCGCTGTTCTGCGGCAGGCGCTGCGTCCCCTGCTGGCCGCCTTGGCCATGGGTGCCGGCGTATTTGCCGCCTACTGCGGCCTGCGCCTCATAACCGGCAGCACCCTTGTGCTGTGCGCAGGCTCCATCTGTGTGGGCGTTGCCATCTACGCCGTCACCGCTATCAAGTTCAGGGCCCTCACCCGGGAGGACTGCCTGTTGCTGCCCAAGGGTGAGAAGATCGCAAAACTTCTGCATTTATAAAGAAAAGAGGTAACATGTATGAATAAAACCGAACTGATCACTGCTGTTGCCCAGCGCTGCGGCATGACCAAGCGGGACGTCGAGCAGATCGTCAATGCCACGCTGGATACCATCACCACCGCACTGATCAACGAAGAAAAGGTGCAGCTGGCCGGCTTCGGCAGCTTTGAAGTCAAGACCCGCCAGGCCCGTGTGGGCCGCAACCCCCGCACCAACGAGGCCATGGAGATCGCGGCATCCAAGTCTCCCGTATTCAAGGCCAGCAAGGCCCTGAAAGACGCTGTAGGTAAGTAATATGCGGCTGGATAAGTATTTGAAGGTATCCCGCCTCATCAAGCGCCGCACCATCGCCAACGAAGCCTGCGATAACGGTCGCATCAGCGTCAATGGCAGAGTGGTGAAGGCCAGCTATGAAGTGAAGATCGGTGACAAGATCGAGATCACCATGGGCCCCCGCACGGTGGCTGTAGAGGTACTGCAGGTAGCCGAAACCGTCAAAAAAGACGACGCTGCCGCCATGTACAAGGAAGTATAAAAAGGAGAGGAGCAGAGCTCCTCTCCTTTTTATTAAAAATCAATTCTGCGGAGCACCCGCAACAAGGGGGCGAACAGCGCCGAAACCGTTACCACTGTACAAATGGACTGGGGAATCATAGCCGTCAGGGACTGGAGGAAATACACCTTGGCCGCATTTTTGTGAAAACCAAAAATCAGCGGTGTGATCACATCATCCAGCAGAGTAAATAGAATGGTAAACACCACTGCGGATGCCACGACCACGCTCAAGCGAACCAGAGAGATTTTCCCTCTAAAGTGTTTGCCCAGCCACCCAAAGAACAGAGTAAACAGGTTATAGTAGATCAAATACAGCACAATCACATTGACCTGAAAGCCAAAGAAGAAGCACCGCAGCAGGGAAAAGGTTGTGGCGATGGCCAATCCGGTCCGAATGCCGTAGTAAAAGCTGAGGCAGAGCAGGATCACGGTGACAATCTCCACACCGGAAACGGCCGTCAGCGCCATTTGAGCAGCAATTAACAGCGCAACAGACATGGCCACCCGAACGATAAACTTTGTTTTCATCATGTGAAGGATTTGAATACCCAGATATACAGCTGACCGGGCTTGATCTTCAAAACTTCCGCACCGGAAATGGCGGAACCGTATTCCACACCCTCATACTCTACTGTGCCCCAACCGGAATTGGCATTTTCCGTATCGCTGGTATACAACATCCAGCAGCTGCTAAAATCCGCAGGATTTTCAATGCCGTTGATGGAGGTGATCATGCCGTCGCTGATGGTGCAGGTCAGCTCACCCTTTTGGACCAACTCATTCATGTAGTCGATCAACAGCATATCCGTCCGACCATCCAGAGATTCCTCGGTGGTCTTGATGACGATGTAGGTGTCCGAATCCTTGATGACCAGCGGCTCTTCTTTGCAGCCCGGCAGAAGCAGGGAGCAGGCCAAAATCAGGACGGCAAGCAGACAGGACAGGCGTTTGGTTGTGTTTTTCATATTTTTTCCTCCTAAAAGCAATTTGGCTGCGGCGCCCAAACACAAGGACGCCGCAGCCGTTTTTCTGCGACAAACGCACTTCCCATAACGCGCAGGAAGCGGAGAAAGGCTGCTTGCGTAGGTCTTCTGACTCGTGCTTTGCGGATTTTCCGCGGTCATTCTGCCTTCCCAGAAGCTTCCAGTGACTGACTTTCGTCTTAGAATGACCATTGGCACATACAGCGGCGGTACCGTCCGGGATTCCAACCCGGTTATCTTGTTCAGCAAAGGCCCCCAAACAAGGCCCCTGCCACGCAGCAGTTTTTTCAGTTGTCATAGGTATCATAGCACCTTTTTTTCCGGCTGTCAAGCGGTATAACTTGGGTTTTATCGTTCCGTTCTTCGCATAGGGTCGCCCCTATGCCGGGTTTCTTACCAACACGATAAACAAAATTTGAAGCAGCATATTCCCAAACTGGTTTCCTTATGGTATAATCACAAAAAATATAACAGGAGGACCTCTATGGATCTGCAAACTTTAAAACAAAAAATGGATGAGGCCCACTACATCTATGACGACACCCTTGCCACGGTGCTGTCGGTTTCCCTGCAACTGGGCCGTCCGCTGTTGGTAGAAGGTGCTGCCGGCGTGGGCAAGACTGAGATTGCCAAGGTGATGGCCGCCGCATTGGATCGGGATCTGGTACGTCTGCAATGCTACGAAGGCCTGGACGAGAGCAAGGCACTCTACGAATGGAACTACCAGAAGCAGCTACTCTCCATTCAGGTGAACATGAACGAGGGTGATAAGGACGCCCTGACCCGCAGCCTCTTCAGCGACGAATACCTGCTGGAACGACCCCTGCTGCAATCTATCCGCTCCGAGCGCCCTGTGGTGCTGCTGATCGACGAAATCGACAAAGCTGACGAGGAATTTGAAGCCTTCCTGCTGGAGATTCTTTCCGACATGCAGGTCTCCATCCCGGAGATTGGCACTATCAAGGCCAATTCCATTCCCTTTGTTGTGTTGACCTCTAACCGGGCTCGCCCCCTCTCCGAGGCACTTCGCCGCCGCTGTGCCTATCTGCATATTGAATATCCGGACATGGAGAAGGAACTGGCCATTCTGCGTGCCAAGCTGCCCCATGTGGATGACAAGCTCTGCGCCCAGGTGGCACTGGCCACCGCCAAGCTGCGTAGTAACGACGCCATTTTGAAGAAGCCCTCCATCGCTGAGGCCTTGGATTGGGCTGCTGCGCTGGATGCCCTTGGTGTGGAAGCACTGACTCCCGACGCTCTGCGGCGCACCGCTGGCTTTGTGCTGAAAAACAATGACGACATTGCCCGCTTCCTGGAAGAAGAGGACAAGCACCACGATTGCTCCTGCGGTGGGCACTGCGGAGGACATCACCATGGCTGAGCCGGGTGTCTATCTGGAGAAAATTTCTGCCTTTTCCAGGATGCTGCGGTTGGAAGGCCTACCCATCGGCCCACAGGAGACTACCGATGCCTGCCGCCTGCTGACCGAAATTGGGTTTTCTGACCGGCAGACGGTAAAAATCGCGCTGCGAACGGTTTTTGCAAAATCACGGGAAGAACAACTGGCCTTTGACAAAGTATTTGATGGTTTCTTCATCAGCGAGGAAGCCATGCGCAAGCAGGCAGAAGAACAAATGCGTCAGGAAGCTGAAGCAGCTCGCATCCGGCAGGAGGCTGAAGCAAATTTCCGCGTCAACGATCAACCCATGGATTTAACCGAAGAACAGTGGCAGGCCTATGCCTCCATGCCCGCCTCAGAGCGTGAGCGCCTGAGCAAATTTATGGACAAGTACAAGGGCAATGCCGAGCGAAATCCCAAGCTTTACGGCGATTTCATCCATTCTGTCTTTGCAAAGTCAATATTGGAGCAACAAATGCTGATGGAAGATGCGGCCTCTGGCGTGGAAGCTGCCGACCCGGAAATCGGTATGCTATATCGGGATCTGAGCCAGTTTAAGGATACCGACATTCCCAAGGCTATCGACATCATTCAGGCGATTGCCCGCCAAATCAACGGCGAACTGGAGGCGAAGCGACGTGCTGGCGGCCACAGCGGCAAACTGGATTTTCGCCGCACAATCCGCAAGGGATTGGAGACCGGCGGCAGATTCTACCGCCTGCGCTATCGAAAAAAGCCTCATCGTAGAAAAAGTATTGTGCTGCTGTGCGATGTTTCCGGTTCCATGATGCAGTTTTCTGAATTTGCCCTCCGGTTTATCCAATCGTTGAACCGGGTATCAGAAAATGCCCGGGTATTCCTGTTCTCTGAGGATATGTTTGAAGCGGATGCCTTTGCGCTGGAGAATATGGATCGCTTCCGGGATTTTGTCAAGGAATCTGGTCTGTATGGCCGTGGCACCGATCTGGGCACAGCCCTGGAGCAGCTGGCTACATGGAAACCGACTCCCATTACGGCCAATACAACTCTTTTGATCCTGTCGGACACCAAGACCGTCGATCAAACCCGGGCCATTTCCGCCCTGTTGAAGGCCAAGCAAATGGCCGGTCGCACCATTTGGCTTAACCCTATACCCAGAAATAAGTGGCAGTATCTCCGCAGCGTGCAGACCATGACGACCCTCTGTCCCATGCTGCCATGCGGCACCCTGCGGGAATTGGCTGCCGCAGGCAGGAAGCTGGCGCGAATTTAACAAAAACCCCGCTGTGGCTTTCCACAGCGGGGGTCGTTTTATGTGTCAAACGTATCTCGTATAGAAATAGTACATGACAAGAGAAACTGCAATGAAGAATACACCGCAGATCAACATGAAACCAAATTTGATTTTCTTATCTTCTCTGCTTGTTCTGTAATCATAGAAGGTGGGGTACTTTTTGGACGGATTCTTACGGAACATGTCGAAGAAGCTTCTGACACCGTAGACCATCATATCAAAAGTGCCCTCGTTGCTGGTAAAAATCAGCAGACCCATACCGGAGATCACGACGCCTGTAGCAAAGAAGGCGTCACACAAGATGTGGAAGATGACCACCGGGTTTGTTTGCGCAAAGAGGTCCTTGGACATCATAATGCCCAACGCCATCAAAAAGCCAACAAGCAGCGTGATAAAATACTTCAAAAATGTTTTCATTATGCGTTTTACTTATACTCCTGCAGATATTTGTTGTGTTCCTCAGTGTTGCACAGAACATAGTGGCCGGGGAACACCTCGCGCATGACAGGACCTTCCTTGGAATAGTCATGGTCCAGCATGGGCTTGTACTCGATACGCTTTCTGCCCTTCTCAGAGATGGGGTCAGGCAGCGGAATAGCGGACAGCAGGCTACGAGTGTAGGGATGGCAGGGGTGAGCAAACAGCTCATCGGAGGTTGCCAGCTCTACGATCTTACCATAGTACATAACCGCAATTCTGTTAGAGAAGTACTTAACAACGGCCAGGTCATGGGCAATGAACATAATGGTCAGACCCATCTTTTCGCTGAGCTCGTTGAGCAGGTTGATAACCTGAGCCTGGATAGAAACGTCCAGAGCGGAGATGGGCTCGTCGGCGATGATCAGCTCGGGGTTCATGATAACCGCACGGGCGATACCGATACGCTGACGCTGACCACCGGAGAACTCGTGGGGATAACGGGAGGCGTGCTCCTGCACCAGACCGACGGTCTCCAGCATCTTGTAGACCTGCTGATCGATGTAATCCTTATCCTTCTCACCACGGATGATCAGACCCTCGGCAATAATGTCACGGACGGTCATACGGGGATCCAGAGAAGCAATGGGATCCTGGAAGATCATCTGGATCTCATTGGTCAGCTGATTCTTGCCCTTGGCACGGGACCACTTATTGTGGTCGTGCTTGGCCAGCTTGATCTCGCGCTTGTTTTCAGCAACAATCTGATCCAGCTGTTCCTTGGTGATCTTCTTCTCGGCATAGTCCTTCTTGGCGTTCTTGATAGCATCCACATAGCTGCGGATACCGGCGCAGATACGCTGGCCCTTGTAGTATACGGAGCCGCCGGTGATATCATACAGACGGATAATAGAACGACCGGTGGTAGTCTTACCACAGCCGGACTCACCGACAACGCCAAAGACCTCGCCCTTGAAAATATCAAAGCTTACGCCGTCAACTGCCTTGGTTTCAAACTTACCAGACTTGAAATATTGTTGGAGATTTTGAACACTCAACAGAACTTCTTTTTCCATCTTATTCTCTCTCCTTCTTCAGTCTTGCGATACGTGCCTTGATCAGCTGGGGCATTTCAACGTGAGGTGCATTGGGATGCAGCAGCCAGGTAGCAGCGTAGTGAGTCGGGGACACCTCAAACAGCGGAGGCTCCATCTCGAAGTCGATCTCCATGGCATACTTATTTCTCGCTGCGAAAGCGTCACCCTTGGGGGGATAGATCATGTTGGGAGGAGTGCCGGGGATGGACTCCAGACGCTCGGTGGTCTCCAGGTCGGGCATGGAGCTAAGCAGTGCCCAGGTGTAGGGGTGGGCAGGCTCATAGAAGATCTCTTCAGAGGTACCATGCTCAACGATCTTACCGGCGTACATAACAGCAACTCTGTCAGCCATGTTAGCAACAACGCCCATGTTGTGGGTGATGAAGATAACGGACAGATTTCTCTCCCGCTTGATGGAGTTGATCAGCTCCAGGATCTGTGCCTGGATGGTAACGTCCAGAGCGGTGGTGGGCTCGTCACAGATCAGAATGTCGGGGTTAGCAGCCAGAGCGATAGCGATAACGATTCTCTGACGCATACCACCGGAGAACTCAAAGGGGAACTGGCGGAAGCGGCGGGCGGGCTCGGGGATACCGACTTCGTCCAGCAGCTTGATAGCCTTGGCCTTAGCGATCTGCTTGTTCATCTGAACAACCAGACGGGATGCCTGATCCTTCAAGAAGTCGATAATTGCGACAACCTCGGCATTGGCATTGAAATGGCCAGCCTCGCGGATGCTACGATCATATGCAGCAATCAGATTAGAAACGGTCTTGCAGATGTTCTCCAGCTTCTGATCCAGATCCACGATGACCTGGGGCTTCAGCACCCAGTCAGGCTCCTTGCCCTTAGCCAGCATGGCATCAAACTTAGCCTTGTTCTTCAGGTAGATCTTCTCTTCCACGGGATTGTTCTTCACACCGTCGAAGTAGCTCTTAACAGCAGCAGCAAAGGCAGAATGGAACACGTACTCGGTGCTATCCTTCTTGACGCAGAGTCTGTTAATTGCTTTCTGGCTCTTGCCGGCCAGGTCGCTGACATAGGCATTGCTCGTCTTGGACTCAATCTCACCGGATTTGAAGTACTGCAGAGCACCGTGCAGCAAGGGCAGCATAGCCATCTTCTGCTCCAGAGACTTCTTATGGGCATACATGACACCCTTTTCAGCCATGCGAATGAAATTGAGCAGGAAGTTCTGATCAATGAAAGCACGGGACATCTCGTTGATCTGGGCAACGGTCATGCGGCTCAGATCAGCGTTGGGATTGTGTGCCAGATAGTAACCCAAGGTGAAGAAGTTGGGCTTCTCCTTAGCCAGAGCTTCCTTGGTCAGCTGATAAACACGTTCCAGAACGGGCACAGCATCCACAGGGTTCAGCTTCTTACCCTGGCGGGCAAGCATCACCATATTGTTGTAAAGTGTGACAGACTCATCATTCTGCACAACAACATAGGGGTTCCAAGACTCGGAGAAATTCTTGGCGATTGCCTTCAGTTCAGCAGGCACATCAACTTTTCTTTCCTTTTTGATGTACAGCAGCAGGCTTTCTACCTGCACGTCCACCTGGGTGGCTTCACCGTAGGCATTGTTGTAAACACCTTCAATCTTGGTGCTGTTGAGGCAGAAGTCATTGAACTCCTTCAGCTTTGCAGCAACATCAGCCTTGTTATCCTGGCCATTTTCAGCATCAGCAGCATTGACACATTCGCCCAGCAGCTTCAGCATAGAATTGAATTCGTGCTTAGCGTTGCGCTTGCCGGTCTTTGCCTTCAGGATCATGGCTTCGGTCATCTGCTGACCAATGCGCATGATGGGGTTCAAGCTGGACATGGGGTCCTGGAAAATCATGGCGATTTTGTCGCCACGGATCTTGTGGTAGTCTTCTTCGGAAATCTTCAGCAGGTCCTGGCCATTGTAGAGGATCTCGCCGCCCTCAACGATGGAGTTGCCGGCCAGAATGCCCATGATGGCCTTACTGGTAACGGACTTACCGGAACCAGATTCGCCGACGATTGCCAGAGTCTCGCCCTTATACAGGTCGAAGGAGATGTTTCTAACGGCTTTTACGATACCGCCTTGGGTGCGGAACGCAATCTGCAGATTATTTACTTCAAGCTTCTTATCCATAAATCAATCCATTCCTTTCCGTTAGTTTTCGCTGCCGCGCAGGGAGGGGTTAAAGGCATCGCGCAGACCGTTACCGAACAGGTTGAAGCACAGCATCAGCAAGCTGATAAAGACGGAGGGGAACACCAGCAAATGAGGGAAGGTGTACAGGTAGCCCTGGCCAGCGGACAGCAGGGTGCCGACACTGGTCATGTTACCGGTGCTCAGGTTAATGATACCCAGGTAGCTCAGGCTGGTCTCAGAGAAGATAACACCGGGAATAACCAGAACGGAGCTGGTGATCAGAGTACCGATGGCGTTGGGGAAGATGTGCTTGAACATGATGCGGCGGTCGTTTGCACCCAGGGTGCGGGCCACCAGAACATATTCCTGGTTCTTGAAACGATAGAACTGCATTCTGGTTCTGCCAGCCATGCCTGTCCAACCGGTCAGGAAGAAGGCGAAGAACAGCAGAATGATATGCGATACGTTGAAGTGATACTTCATCAGAGTAATGACGATCATGAAGGGGATAGAGGTCAGCAATTCGACAAAACGCTCCATGATCATATCCAGCTTGCCGCCGTAGTAACCTTCGATGGCGCCGTAGATAGCACCGACGAACAGGTTGACAGAGGCAACGATCACAGCCAGAATAAAGGAGAAGCGGGCACCGCTTGCCAGACAGGTAAACAGGTCCTTACCCAGCTGGTTAGCACCAAACAGGAAGATAGGCTCCGTGATGCCATCGCCTGCCAGCTTGTGCTGGTAGATGAAGTACTCACGGTAGTCAACACGGACTTCCCAGTTGGACTGCTTCTTGATGGCGTAAGTATACTGCTTCTGATCACCCTCGAACAGCATCTTACTGGTGTACTGGTCAGAGCCATCGTCAGCCAGGTAGATGGGCTTCAGATTGCCATTGGCATCGTACTCGACCACGCCCTTTTCATTAACAAAGAACCATACCTTTGCCAGGTCGCCGGGGCTGGCGTACTTCATCTGCTGGGTATTTTCGGTCGTGGGGCGCAGCGCAGGATCGGTAGTGGGGTAAATAACCTGGATACCGGTCTCATCCTGATACTGCTGCAGTGCCTTATACTCAGCATCGCTCAGCAGCTGGAACTTCATGCCAACTTCGTTATAGGTGTCATAACGGTAGTTATAGACAGTAGTTTCCTTCTTGAAGTAGATCTCGGTGAACTCTTCAATTTCGCTCATGATAACAGGGCGGCCGATTTCGATCTCGGTAGCCTTGTGCATAATGTAGGTGTACTCGTTGAGGCTCTTGCCGTTCTTACCGCCGTCCCAGAAGCCCAGACCCAGATCGTAGCACAGATTGTTCTTAGGCAGGCAGAACTTGTAGTTCTCATCCTGGAAGGAAACGGTGTAGGGGCTCAGCATGGGGCCAATGATGGCAAACAGCACCAGACACAGAATGACGATGGCTGCCAGAATGGAACCCTTGTTGCGGCAGAAGCGGTTAAAGGCATCGCGGAAATAGGTTACGGGCTTGGTTTCAAGCTTCTTATCGTGAAGATTCGCATTATCCGCGCAGAATACGAATTTTTCGCTGGAAATCTGATAATCTTGTGCCTTCATATTACTTCCTCCCCATTCGGATTCTCGGGTCGATGATGCCGTAAGACAGGTCGATCACCAGAGACGCAGCCAGACCGATCAACAGGTAGAACGCAGACAGCATCATAAAGAAGTCGTAGTCCGGGGCGTTGATGGCAGTCAGATACAGCTTACCAACGCCGGGAATGGAAAAGATCTTTTCAATGATCAAAGAACCGGACAGAACGCTGATAAATTCGCCGATGATAGACGGGAAAATAGGCACCATGGCGTTGCGCAGGGCATGACGGGTGGTGGCCTGGGCCTTGGTCAGGCCCTTGGTACGTGCCAGCAGCATGAATTCGCTGGTCAGAACTTCGGTCAGCTCAGCACGGGTGAAACGAGCATAACCGGCGATGGAGCCAAAGCTCATAGCGATAACTGCGGGCAACATGGAC
Source organism: Faecousia sp. (assembly GCA_045638225.1). GTDB lineage: Bacteria > Bacillota > Clostridia > Oscillospirales > Oscillospiraceae > Faecousia. Next base: position 13,129 of record JAZUAW010000046.1, read on the forward strand.
TTAAACATATCCCATGTAAAATAATCAAAGCCTGACATCATTGTCATAGGCAGAAGATCCAACTTAAAGCAAAGAATGTACAGCAACAGAGATGCGTAAACGAACGAAGGCACGGAAATAAATACCATGACCGCTGTACTGATCAGGTGATCCTGCCACTTGTTCTTTTTCAGGGCTGCCAGAATACCCAAACCGATACCGGTGGGAACGGCAAGCAAAGAAGAGTAGACATTAATCAGAATCGTGGGGGGCAGCTTCTCAGTGAAGACGTCCCAGACAGGCTTGTTGCGGTATTCGGGCATGTTAACACCGATACCAAAGTCGCCATTGAAGATACGCTTGACATACAGCATCAGCTGCTTGGGGATGGGTTCAAAATAGCCTCTGGCTTGCATAGTAGCCTTCAGCTTGTCTGCATCTTCGCCGATGCCTACGGTTGTCATATCGATGGGCAGCAGCTTGATCAAAACAAAGCATACTGTAAAAATAATCGTAAAAGTCATCAGCATGAGACCAATTCTTTTACAGATATATTTGAACATGTACATATCTGCAGTCTCCTTTCAGGTGCAATAAAGACTTAACTGGACAAATGAGGGATAGTAGAACTATCCCTCATTGCCGTTACACATCTGAGATGTTAAATATGGAGCTTATCTCTTGTAGTCCAGCTGGTTGTTCTGAGCAGCAACCTCAGCAGCCCACTCTTCGTCGGTGTAGTTGTACTTCATGTACTTCAGACCGCCGTAACCCATGAAGGTGTTGTACTCATAGGTGATGTAGTCGACCTTGTAGGACAGCAGGGAAGCGGAGAAGGAGTTCAGCATGGGCACAGTGTAGTACATCTGCAGAACCTGAGCTTCCAGAGCAGCGATCAGCTGCAGTCTCTGCTCTTCCTTCAGAGCGGCTTCGGAGAAGTCGTACTTGGAGCCGGGGATACCGTTCAGGCAGTTGTACCACTCGATCAGGGACATGGTATCGGTGATGTCGCCGCCGTTCTCGCCAACGCCCTTCATGGTGAAGGTCATCATGTGAGAGCTGGTGTCCCAAGCAGTGGAGTACATGTAAGCGGGATCCAGGTAAGCCAGCAGGAAGTAGCCGGGGTTCCAGGCAGCGCCGGACCAGCCACCGGTGCAGATGTCATATGCGCCAGCGCGGAAGTCGTTGGCCCACTGAGCACCGAAGGAAGCGTTGAACTCGAACTCGATACGGCCTTCCAGAGAAGTGCCTTCGCACATCTTGGTCCAGGCGTTGGACAGGTAGTCGTAGTGACGACGGACGGACTCGCTATCCTCAGCAGTACCGAAGGTCAGGACGACCTTGTCGGTAGCGGAGATCTCACCATCGGCCAGAGCCTGCTGGTAAGCCTTCTCGACCAGAGCCTTAGCCTCTTCCAGGTTGTAACCGGTGATGGAGGCAACAGCCTTATCCAGGTCGCCGCCGAAGTCGTTCACGTCAACAGCGTAGGTGTCGCACAGAACCTGCTTAGCTTCGTCGGTGTTACGGTAAACGCCGCCGTTAGCAACGTCGTAGTAGTGCATGGAGTTGAAGATGCCGAAGCCGGCCAGGGAAGAAGTGGTGCACTTGAAGGCGTAGTCGGCACGGTCAACGGCCAGGGACATAGCCTTACGGAAGTCAGCGTAGGTCAGGATGGTCTTGTTGACACCCTCGGTCTGACGAGCCTTCAGAGCAGCAGCGTCGGACTGCAGCTGAGCAGACTGGATGAAGTCAGAGGGAGTGAAGTAAGCTCTGGAGGAGCCCTTGTACTCGGAGGCGATGGAGACGTCCATGCTGATGCCTTCGATTTCGCCAGCCAGGAACTTCAGCCAAGCGGTGTTCCACTCGGGCAGAGTCTCGACGACGATCTTATCGGTCAGGTACAGACCCTTGTTCTCTTCCAGGTGGTAGCCGAACCACTTGGTGTTACGAACGACAACGTATTCCTTACCGGACTGGAAGCTTTCCAGAACGAAGGGGCCCCAGCTCATGGTAGTTTCCTTGCTGGAGTTGTAGGTGGAGGTCCACAGAGTGGAGCCTTCGACGGGAGCCTGCTTGCAAGCTTCGTAGGTAGCCTTGTGAACCAGGGGCAGACCGGAGAAGTCGTAAGCGCAGTGATAGGTCAGGTTGCCTTCCTCATCCAGCAGCTCGATGGGGTTGGTCATGATGACGACCAGAGTGTAGTCGTCCAGAGCCAGCAGACCGACATTGTCCCAAGAAGCCTCGGGGAAGGTGTAGTTGGTAACAAAGAAGTGCAGCTCTTCGTTGGGATCGGTCTGCCACCAGCCGATCATGGTGTCCCAAACGGCCTTCATAGCAGCGTCAGCCTTGATTTCGGCAAAGGTCTTGCCTTCCATAGCGATAACGGTATCAACGTCAACACCGAAATTGCCGTTCAGGAAAGTAGCAACCTTATCCAGGGGGTAGTCAGCGGGCATGCCAGCGCTGGACTCGAAGTAAGATCTGATGCGGGAGATGACGGGGTTCTCCTCAGTCTTGGGGCCCATCTTCCAAATCAGAACGCTGTCGAGCTCTTCGCTGTACTCAGCGTAGGGCTCCTGTGCGGGGAACCAGCCGGACTGGCCCTGCTTAGCATAGTCCTTAGCGCCAACCAGGTTGACAGAACCAGCGTAGTAGGAGTCTGCGCGGTAGTGCTGGAACAGGGGGTTCAGCTGCTCCTGCATGGTGTAAACGAAGTCACCAGCAACGATGGGATCACCATTCTGCCACACCAGGTCATTACGCAGGGTGATCTTGAAAGCGTAGCCGCGATCAGCGGGCAGGTTCCAGTCAGCCTTGTACTCAGCGGTAACATCTTCCAGGCCGGTAGCAGCCATGTACTTGATGGTGAACTCGCCGGGAATGATCTCGCCGTTCTGGTCGAACTTGAAATCATAAGTAAAGAAGCTGGAGTTAACATAGCTCATCAGGTCGGTGTCGTTGGCGTCCTGATAGCTCAGTTCGTTCCAGTTAGAGGGGGAGACGGTGGTCCAGGTGTTGTAAGTGTAGTTCTTGCCGTCGTCGATACCGCCGGCAGGGGGGGGAGTGGGCTCGCTCTTCTTACAGCCTGCCAGAACGGGCAGGAGCATGACAGCAGCCAGAATCAGAGCAGAGAGCTTTTTCATGTTCATACATTTTCCTCCATTTTTGGTTTGTTATACTACTGAGATGCTGCAATAGAAATCTCCGTTGTATACGATTTTTACAGCGACTAAATCTATAACCGTCCGATACCCCTTTTACAATGACGGTGTACAGATGTCGTCGCTATAGTGGCATTATATTACATAAACATGAAGCTGTCAATAGTTAATGCACATTTTGGTATTTTTGACCGAAATCTACCGCCTCCAAATATGCAAAAGCGCAACAGCTTCATCCTTTATGATATGCAAACTGCCTCCACGGCGTGACCGCAGAGGCAGAATAAAACAAAGTTGTAACTTTTCCGGTAGGAAACCCTCGGCCTCTCAGCCCACTTTTGCCCTATTTTTGCGTCCTGCGAAGCGTTGGATTCCCATGGCGACAGCCAGCAAAATGCCTGCCGCTGCCGTAAAGCCCACCACATACACTGCCAATCCCAAATAGTAAGGCAGCATCCGCTTCACTTCTCCATAAACCGGCAGCGTCGAATCCAGATAGGGGCTGATATAGAACATATTAAAGTTGTGAGTCTCCAGCAGACCGGTAGCGTGAGCCACTTCGTTCATGATCATGGCTATTACCAACGTCACCACAAACACAGGCACTGCCTTCAGCAAAGTCTTCATCTGGGGCTTAGCATGGCCGGAAGCCAGCAGCACAACAGCCGTTACCACCATACCGCCATGGCATACCATGGTCTGAATATTGATGCCAATGGTCTCAACAAACACATCTCCCGGATAAATCATCACCGCCAGACCCGCAAACAGCGCAAAGGTAGCAAGATATGCGCACAGGCAGTCATAGACCTTGCCCTTGCGCACCAGACCTGCCAGCAAGCCGATGTACATAGGTGTCGAGCAGAACTGCCAGGGGAATGCGTACCAATGATAGTTCGGCACGCCGCTGCCGTTGCCAAAGGTGAAGTTGATCTGCTTATAAATTTCCAGTACGATGGTCACGATAGCCATGATCAGCACGTAATTTGTAATATGTTTTGTTTTTGCTTTTCTGCTCCAGAATGCCAGCAGCACCGAAGCCAAAATCACGATCCCCAGCCACAGCAGATGAAACCAGCCAAACAGTGCGGGCCGCGTCATCTGTGCATCCATGATCTGCAGGATCTTCGTCCAAGTATCCATAGATATCCCCTCCGGTGGAGGATTATAACACAAAAAAACATTTTTGTAAACATTTATTTACAAAAAGTTACAGGTTTTTTACAACAAAAACGCCGGCAGACACCCTTGGTCTGTCGGCGTTTTGCACAATTTATTCCCATTCTTTAATGGAAACATAGTTTTGTGGATATGTAGTTGTCTTCATTATATAAACGACCCTACATATCGCCATATTATACCAGTTATTTTGTTTTACTGGCTCTGCGGAGTTCAAAAGTTGGTCACGCATGCAACATAGACTACACCATTGTGTAGTTTCTGCATGGATATAAACATAAAGTGCGCAGCCGAAACTGCGCACCTAAAAAGCAGCTCAACTCTCTTGCAACATCATTCCGTCCCAGTCGAGTGTAAACGCTCAAGCACGCCCCACTTTGCCTGCATTAAATTCCACATTATTGCATATTGTACTTTCAATAGGGAGCAGTTGGCATCCCCGCTTATAGACAACTCCCCTATCTACCAGTTCTTGAAAAGACCTGCTTGCCTCCTCATACATTTCACATATTTTTGCATCAAACAATTTTTCTTCTTGTTCTGTGACTATTCTCTGAACATCATCACAAATTGACATTATAAAAACCCCCTCGTCTGAATGAAACTTTGCATGCTATACTTTCTAACATAGTCTATCATGAGCTCATGATAATCTGTTACTGCAGCATATGCATCCGGATTAGCTTCAAGCTGATCAATTTGCAACTTTAATCTGCCCAGTTCCTCTCGGCTTATAGGACGGCCATGCGATTTCCACTCTTTATTGTCGCTAAGATTCTGCGCAATCTCTAATGCTCTATTTTTCTTTTCGTCAATGGTAACGGGGTTTTGCGACGAATGATGCGTTGTCCAATTCTTGAATTTGTATTTAGGCAACCATTCTACGAGCAAATCAATTGCCAAATCACGGGCCTGCTCATATGCGCGAAGTTCCGCCAAATCAAAGTCTTTTAAGATAATAAATTCTGCGTTAGTAAGCTCGTTTTTCTTGGCCTTTTCAATTAACTCATTGATTTTATCCAGGTAGCCCAGCGCAGCCACGAATCTTCCATCCTTGTTTCTAACCTGCGGATCTATGGGACCGAGAACGCTATAATAGTCCATATAGATTTTGTCGCCGCTACAACACATTACTGTACCCGCACTGTATGCATAGTCAGGAACAATAAAGTTGACCTCAGTATAGAAATTTCTGAATATATTGACCATACGCTTAACAGGATTCAAGCTTCCACCTGGTGTGGTCAAAAGGATGTACAACGTTTCATGTTTTTTCCCATCGTTGCAGATTTGCTCAATTATCTGCTTCACATCTGCTTCCACACCGTCAATTATTTCACCATAATAAACCATGACATCTGCGTCAAGTATTTTTTCTAGCGCGTCGAATGCATCTACCATCGCCTGTCGATTAGCACAATTAATAGGAGAAGTAATCATAGCAAATTAATCCCTTCTATATCTTTATAATAAGTATACCACTTTTGTCAAGCTTTGTCGAGGATGTTTGTCACAATTAAGCCTACTGCAAATACCATATTGCTCACTGGGTGATAGCCTATCATTTGTAAAACCTGGGTCAGACGAGCAAGGCATCTAACAATTTTTTTGCGCTGTAACGTACATTCGCACAACCTTCCAAAATAGACCTTGCAATAGCCTTCACCTCATGTGAGCTAAGCTTTATATAGGCGTTGTATGAGATCGAAGTGAATATATCATAATTGCTCCAACCACCATATCCGGTAGCATCAGCATATCCCTGTTCAATTGACTGGAGGATTTGTCGTTGATAGACCGCTTCAAAATTCATCAACAACTTCCAGAAAGCCGACAGTTTGTTCGTTACAATGAACTTGCTCAGTTGATCCAACGCAACGAGTTTCATAATGTATTCATGAACTAATACATCATACTGATTGCTACGAATTTTCTGTAGCAATAATGCGTGCTCATCTTCAACTGTCTGTGCCTCCAGTACATTATTGATATCCACAATAATTTCTGCGACAGAGTCATATCTCAGTGCTTTGTCGCGACATATACATCGCTCCACCACCGTCTTGAAGATATGGTTTGACGAAGGAGAATTGTATGCAAATATATAGTCCATCATTTTTCCAATGGAATAGATATCACTTTTATGGTCAAGCATAGTGAAGTCTGCCAGGCCGACTGGATCCACAAACAGATGATTATTCTTCTGTTTGTACGAAGATTTCATACTGCGAATAATAGACAGATCTTTACTTAGACCGAAGTCACATATTACAAAATCGTTACGAATTTTAAGAACATTACCCAAATGCAGGTCACGGTGAATGATTGAATTTTCATGTGCAAACTTCATTCCCATAAGAATATCTTGTACGATTTTTAATCGTTCCTCTAATGTAAGTTCAACCTCACTCTCCAAATATGTTGCTAGATTCATATCTGCTTTTTCCATATGGTAAGAGTGCGTGTCCTCATCATAATCAAACACATTCAGTATTTGGGGACAAGCTGCAAGTTTTTGCATATTCTCAAATTCGTACCTGATGCGCTTTTGAAGATTGGTATCCTCCTTATACAATCCCCGGAGTTCCTTGCGGAGCACCCCTTCGCTCACCCGAATGATATCACAGTACGAACCAGAGTCAATGATATCATTCGCTCGAACTGCAATAATCCCAGCATCTGGAATATCTACGATCACATTATCACGAGCAAGAACATTGGCAATCACTCCGATAATATGCTGACTCTGATCCCGGTTTACTGTAGATGCTTTAAGCAAATTCAGCACCGCCTGAATTAATCTCAGCCTGTTCTCTCCAACCACATTGCCGTACTGATCAGCAAAGAATTCCTTTTCTTTGTAAGGGAATCCCCCATTTGCATCAAAATAATCTTCGATATCTAAGTGGTCAATACAATACACCGAATTTTCAAAATACCAATCAAGTATTCTGCCATAATAATTCCAATTCGTTTCGTCAGTTTTTCCGCCCCAGAATTGTCGATCGAAATAGCTAAGAATCTTACCATAATTTCTATCCGACAGCATACTATCCCCCTAACCACACAAGAGACACCCTGTGTATAGCTTTTTGTCGTTAGACCAATTCCCAATTATTAGAGAGTGTCTAAGCCACGGCAGTAGATATCCTACCACAGTGGCTTAGCTGTGCTAAAAGCGATCCTTGATTGGTGCTAAGCACTAACTGGAAATTTTAGACAGTAATGAAGCAACCATCTGTCTGCCTCTTTATTTTGTATATGTATTCAGCGCTTTAGAAAGTGACACATATTTTTACTTTTCTACAAATAAGTCCCCAGGTGCAACATGAACCGCCCCTTGTCAAGTAGACCAGGGAAATAACTAAAAAACATAGCAAGCAGCTGCTGCCGTTACGGTGGCAGCTGTTTTGTTTAGGCCGCATAGCGGGCCTTGTATTTCTGGATTCGCTTGTTTACGGGAATTGGATACTGCGCTGGCACATCGGTTGCTAGAGCCTCAGCACGGACCTCTGCCGGTGTTTTACCTTTGAAACGCTCCTGTATCCGTTCAGTGCTATAGAAGTTCATATAGTCAGCAATGGTGTTGTGCAGAGAATCCTCGTCTGTAAAGGTGGTCAAATAGAACATCTCGCTTTTTATAATGCTCCAGAAGTTCTCTGTTGGACCATTATCGATGCATCGGCTAACCCTGGACATGGATTGCGTCATTCCCTGTTTCTGCAACTTCCTCTGGAAAACTTTGCTGGTGTATTGAAAACCTCTGTCGCTATGGAATATCGGTTTCGCATCTGGGTTATCTTGGATTGCTTTGGCAAAGGTATCCAATACCAATTTATTATCATTACGCCTGCTGACAACCCATGAGACTGGAGACAAGTCATACAGATCTAGAATTGCACTGAGATAAAGTTTACGCAAAACAGGCCCCTCATACCACATGAATTCCGTTACATCTGTGGCCCATTTCTCGTTGGGCGCTTTGGCGAAGAAGTCCCGGTTCAGAACATTTTCTGCTGTTGCTTCCGGAGCAGAAGGCTGGAATTTCTTTCGTTTCCTTCGGATCACAGAATGGATGTTAATCGCTTTCATTATTCTGTGAACCCGATTTTTGCTGTAATGCTTATTATTCAGATGATTGACGTACAGCGTCATTCGGCGATAACCCAGAATGTGGTTGAATCGGTCGTCATACTCCCGTATTAGCTGAGCAAGGAGAATATTCTCCTGTTCTGCTTCCGGAGTTTCTCGATGCAGCCATTTATAATAGGCAGCTCTGGCAATATTCAACTGCTGGCACATCCACCGGATGCTCCAGTGTTTGTTCTCATAAAAATACCGAATTGCTATGTATTTGGACTCAAATCGGACTTTTCCTAGCCTCACATCCCTTCTAATTCCCTTACTTTTTTTAGCAGCTCACACAACATATCCCTTTCTTCTAGCTGCTTCTTCAGTCGCTGATTTTCACGACGAAGACGTTCCAGTTCATCCAATTCCTCGTCACACTTGTGGTGGCCACGCTTGTCTATTAAGCTTTCTTCACCGGTTTCACGGTACTTCTTCACCCAGTAATACACCTGGCTGTAGGATACATCATATCTGGATGCAGTTCCTTTATAATCATTGTTGTGATCGATGCAATAGTTGACAATCTCTTTGCGCTCTTCCTGCGTTGTCTTCCTGCGTGCTTCTGCCATATAGACCTCCCGTTTTGGTTCATAATCTTCGAGTTCCATATTGGCATTATAACATCTAACCCAGTCTCTGAGAACACTGTTGCAAGAAAGATTGTATCTAGCTGCAATTTCGTTTAAACTTCCTTCACCCTTGAGATAGGCTCTAACACACTGCAACTTAAAGTCTTTTGTGTAGCACTTATTGCCTGCTCCCTGCGAGAAAGCTGCAATGCCATAATTCTCATATCGAGAGATCCATTCGTATATTGTGTCAGGATGCACACCATAGATATCTTGCAACTGAGAATATCCAACCTCTCCATTTATGTATGCTTCTATAATTTCCACTTTTTGCTCTGCTGTAAATTTCGGCTTGGCCATAAAAATCCCCCCAAAGTAGACTTTGGATATTTCCATGGTCTACTTTGGGGGGATCATATCAACAGCAACCTGTAAACCTTTACTTTGGGAGCACTAGAATAAGAATAATGGTCAACCTTTCCCTGTTTACAACAGGTCAGGTCTCATCCGCATCTTCGGCGTAAGTATGGGGCTGTTCCTTGTAATCTGCCACTTTGTAGCCTTCAATTACCAAATAATCCTCCTTCGCCGCTGCAGGCTGCTCCGGCACATCGTCCAAGAGACCCGCCGCGTCAAAGTAGATCCGCTCCAAGTACTCATACTTGGAATAGATACCCTGGGTACACCAAACCAGCGCATTTCGCGCCTAGGCTGCATACTTTGCAAGCAGTGCACAATCCAGCTTCACGCCCAATTTCGCCGCCAGCAGCACAGAAAATATGCGGCAACGCTTCTGGTATTACCCTCACGGAAAGGATAGTTCTGCCAGAGGGATGCGGTAATGCGGACAACCTTAAACAGTAGTGCTTTTTTCTCATCTGTCACTTTCAGCTTTCCGATTTCCTTGGATGCGGCATCCAACTGCTTCTTGATCTCTCCAGGCATAGCGTAGCGCACCGTATCACCGCCCAGCACTTCCTCCGGCTTCATGACGGGAATAGTGCGGAAGGCACAACACTGGCAGTCCAGGCACATGCCCGTTATGAGGAATTCCCGTTCAAAGGCATAGGATTGGGAAGGTCGTCCTCTAGGTACGCATCCTCGCCTCGGAATTTGTGATGGTCTTCCAGCTCCTCCTACGTCAGTCCCAACCCTTTGGTCTGCTTACCGCAGAGGGGACTGTTTACCAAGGAGAACGGTCACCGGGATAGTTTTCTCGATGTAAAAAGAGGGCTAGCTTCGCAAAAAACAGCAAAACCAGTGTTGGGGTCGGTCAAAAACAACCAACTAGAGCCAAGCGAAAGTAGCCAGTCCTAGCCAAAGAAAAACACCAATGCTCATAAATGGCAATCCGCAGACAACTATGCCTGTTATGGGGCTTCCGCCAGGCCATGATTCCTAAAAATGCTAATCATGGGCAACCAGACCGTTATTGGGGGTTCCTTGGCTACCCTGCAGCAGTTCCTATGGGGCTGTCTAGAACGACTGTCAATTGCATGGTTCATGACAGTCCCTGCAGGAAGTGCTATTCAAAAGTGCTGTAAATACTGAATCCACAAAATCCACCCCGTCTACTGGGTAACTCTCCTGTATATGGCAAGAAACGGGTTAGATTCTAAAGGTTGCAAATCGTTCCATTGCAGTCTGGAGAAGTAGTTTATTCTCCTGGACTGGTTGCAGATACCGTTTCATTTCCTCAAACACTGCATCCATATCTGCTAAATCTGCATCTGTATAAATCAATGAATATACACCATATTCTCGGTAGTATGCTTTTTGCTTCTCCATTTCTTTTTCAAAATTAGCTTTCGCCTCGTCGTTAATTTCTTTTTGTGTTTTGCTCTTTGTCCCTGCAAGAGTACCATGTGTCGACCACGGTGAGAATTCAAAACCCTGCTTTTCGAGCGTGTATGGATTGATTATTGTAAAATCCAAACGATACTTATGGTGCATATCAACTCCACCATATCTAAATTCAGGAATCAGCAAAGGCACCTTACTTGGATCATCACTGCTGCGAACAAAGTCGCAATATTTCTCAGCAATAGCTCTTTCGTAAGGTGATCCTGACAACCGCACCAATACATTTTTGAAGAACAACAAATATTGCTCGATAGAGGAAAATTCTATCTTTTCGTCAGTATGCGGAATCACGAAACCTGTCTGCATCACATGTCCAATGGTCCAATACGCAGGTCTAAAATGTCGTATCTCGCTTACATCATTTTCCCACTCACCTCTTTTAAATCTAGGGGTGATTAGAAGGCCATATTCAGCATTCTTTTGCCCAATCCAAATTGTTGCTTCTTTTTCGGCCGGGCGCTTCTTGGCCAATGAATAGCAATTTCTCCAATAGGTTCGTTTCAAAAATGTCACAGCATATTCAAGCAACTCTGGATCGTTAGCTAGAAGTTGCTGAAATTGGTATGCCGATCTGCTCTCTTCATACCCCTTATCAACAGTTTGGATGTAGTAAACAATTCCATCTAACCAGCATGAAACAAAGTCGTCGGCCGAGGAAATCACTCTGTCCGTAATATTGAAATACAGCTTATGTTTTCCTCCAATTTTTGCATTGAGAGACAATTGCTGTTTTTTTCGATCTCCTTCATACCCTTCATAGAACACGTGCCGGCTCAAGATGCCTGGTAAGAGTTCTTCTAATTTTTGTGTAAGTTCTGTCTCCTGTGTCTTTCTCCATATTTCAAACTGCTGAAAATCTGTCATAATATCATCTCTTTCACATAACTTGCCGGGTTATCGAAGCTCTCTTCATAAGAGCCCCCACCTCTAACCTCTATATGTATCAATTATACCAAAAGGTGACACATTATCAAGAAAAAATACCGCCAAGCAGCATGACGCAATCCCGTCTGGCGGATAAAAATGTCAACAGCGCAAATGCAGGCTATTCTCGGCCAATGGCGCATCCTCACAAAAGAGAAGGAAATCGATATTGTTGTGCTGGATATGCCATTTCTGGATACTCGTCGAGGCAAAGATCTGATGGGTACATTCCTCAGTGATATACCTTTAGGCAATTATCTCAATCAAGGCATTACTGGCTGCAGACTCTCCTCCGAAATGAATTCTTCTGCCAACATAGGTTTAATTGCATCGATATATTTCCTAATCATATCCTCGTTGCCAAAAACAATCTCATTGAATTCCTCACTGCCATACGGTCTGCGTAAAACCAAATCAACCGCTGCACTTTTAGTAGCATCCAGTCTGTCTGAATATTCCAGCGTTTGAGAGCAGGCGGTCCGCGCGGTGAGAGCCACCGTTCCGTTTTTTGAGAGTCACCCTTTCCGACGGGCAGAGCCACCCGTATAATAGAGTCACGTGCGGTCATTTTTTCTGCACGAATCTATTATAGGGAGGTCGTCATATGACCCAATATCGTCAGATCCTCAGGCTTTATAGCCAAGGGATCAGTCAACG
>JAZUAW010000047.1:0-4614 GCA_045638225.1 Faecousia sp.
GCCTGCCAGCACGATCAGATCGATTTTCAGATCCTTCAGCAAATCCACCAGTGCCACGGTCATGGCCCGGTTGGAGTCGAATTCCTTCCGGGGCAGCACAAAGCCCTCGATACCGGCATTCTTTGCCCGTTCCAGGGCGTAGGCGCCGGCCTTGGAGGAAATGACCGCCACGATCTTGCCATTGCCCAGCTCGCCACGAGCCTGGGCATCGATCAGAGCCTGCAGGTTGGTGCCGCCACCGGACACCAGGACAGCGATCCGCTTCATTCCAGGATCACCTTTTCCTCGCCCTTCTCAATGCGGCCCATCACATAGGCAGTTTCGCCGTTGGCCCGCAGGATCTCCAGAGCGGTGTCCACCTCAGCGGCAGGCACCACGATGCTCATGCCAACGCCCATGTTATAGGTGTTGAACATATCACGCTCGGGAATGTTGCCGGTCTTGGCGATCAGATCGAAAATGGGCAGGACCTTGACGGCTGCGCGGTCGATACGAGCGCAGAGGCCATCGGGAATGGAACGGGGAATATTTTCATAGAAGCCGCCACCGGTGATGTGGGAAATACCCTTCACATCCACCTTCTCCAGCAGAGCCAGCACGGACTTGACATAGATCTTGGTGGGGGTCAGCAGGGTTTCGGCAATGGACTTGCCGCCCAGGGTTTCATTGGCTTCGTACAGAGAAGCGGGGTTGTTATCGATATCGAAGACCTTACGGCACAGGCTGAAGCCGTTGGAATGGATACCGGTGGAAGCCAGAGCGATGACCACATCACCCTCAGCCATACGGTTCTTATCCAGGATCTTCTTCTTGTCCACGATACCCACGGCAAAGCCGGCCAGGTCGTAGTCTTCAACAGGCATCAGACCGGGGTGCTCAGCGGTCTCGCCGCCGATCAGTGCAGCACCGGACTGGACGCAGCCTTCTGCCACGCCGCCAACGATGGCAGCGATCTTCTCAGGCACATTCTTGCCGCAGGCAATGTAGTCCAGGAAGAACAGAGGCTTAGCGCCGACGCAGATAATATCATTGACGCACATAGCCACGGCATCGATGCCGATGGTGTCGTGCTTGTCCATCAGGATAGCCAGCTTGACCTTGGTGCCGCAGCCGTCGGTACCGGAGACCAGGACGGGCTCCTCCATACCGGCAACGGGCAGACCAAAGCAACCGCCGAAGCCGCCCACATCATCCAGGCAACCTTCGTTGCGGGTGCGGGCAACATGCTTCTTCATCAGTTCAACCGCCTGATAGCCGGCAACAATGTCAACACCGGCAGCAGCATAAGAGGCGGAATGGGAATTTTTATGATCCATTTGTACACAGCTCCTTGTTTATAGATGTAGTCGCAAATCAGAAATTATTCCTTGCCGTTCCAGCAATAGGTACAGATTTTATCCTTATCGATACCGATGGCTTCCAGTACACCATCCAGGCTCTGATAGCCAAGGGAATCGAAGCCGAACTTTTCACAGATGGTCTTCAGCATACACTGTCCACGCTGGGTCTTGCTGTCGGCGTATTCCTCCAGGTGCTTGTGGCCTTCGTCCCCCTCCAGTTCCTGGATGACACGGCGAGCCAGCAGATCCATATCGGAATTGCCCCGGGAGAAATTGAGATATTTGCAGCTATACATAATGGGCGGGCAGGCGGAGCGCATATGCACTTCCTTGGCACCGCTTTCATAGAGAAAATCAACGGTAGCCTGCAGCTGGGTGCCACGGACGATGGAGTCGTCCACCAGCAGCAGCTTCTTATCCACGATCAGTTCCGGTACCGGGATCTGCTTCTTTTCCGCCACCTGGCTGCGGATCCGCTGATCGCTGGGGGTGAAGGAACGGCTCCATGTAGGTGTATACTTGACATAAGGCCGGGCAAAAGGAGCAACGGACTGATTGGAATAGCCGATGGCATGGGGAATACCGGAATCGGGAACACCCGCCACGTAATCCACATCCGGGTGGATGCCGGCTGCCATCTCATCACGGGCCATGATCTGACCATTGCGGTAGCGCATGACCTCCACATTGACACCCTGGTAATTGGAGTTGGGGTAGCCATAATAGGTCCACAGGAAACCGCAGATCTTCATGTCCTCTCCGGCAGGAGACAACGACTCGATGCCATCTGCCGTGACCTTCACGATCTCCCGGGGGCCCAGTTCATAGGCATCCTGATAACCCATCTTATGATAGGCAAAGGACTCAAAGGAAACGCAGCAGCCCTCCAAATTTTGTCCCACCAGCACCGGCAGACGGCCTTTTTTGTCACGGGCGGCGATGATCTCACCGGTGTCCGTTAGGATCACGATGGTTATGGAGCCCTGGATCATATCTTGGGCATGGAGAATACCGCTGACCAGATCATCCCGCTGGTTGATCAGCGCGGCAGTCAGCTCTGTGGCATTGACTTTACCGGAGGACATGGCCATGAACTGATGGCCATGGTCGCAGAAGTAACCCTCCACCAGCTCGTCGGCATTGGTGATCAGGCCCACGGTGGTGATGGCATACAGACCCAGATGGGACCGCACCAGCAGAGGCTGGGGGTCTGTATCGGAGATGCAGCCGATGCCGGCATTGCCGTGGAATTTAGGAATATCGCCCTCGAACTTGGTGCGGAAAGGCGTGTTTTCGATATTGTGGATCTGGCGTTGGAAACCGTTTTCACCCAGCAGGATCATACCGCCCCGCTTGGTACCCAGATGGGAGTGGTAGTCCACGCCAAAAAATACGTCCATGGTCACATCACGCCGGGCTACGGCGCCAAAGAAACCGCCCATGTTGGTTTTCCTCCTTGCAGAATAAGGATGTCATCGCGAGGGAGCAACGCGACTGCGGCGATCCCCCGGACATTCCAAAATCCTTGGGGGATTGCCACACCAGTGCGCGCACTGGTTCGCAATGACAGTGAAAGATTTAGGCGAAGAACAGCTTGTTCAGGGTCATGGGATCGATATACTGGCCGTCCTTGTAGACGCGCATGTTGCCGGAAGCAACTTCGTCGATCAGCATAACATTACCCTGGGGATCGTAACCAAACTCAAACTTGATGTCGTACAGCTCCATGCCCTTCTCAGCCAGATCGTCAGCAACGATCTTGGTGATAGCCTGGGTCTGGGCCTTCAGATCCTCATACTGCTCAGCAGTCATGACACCGATGGCAACCAGAGCGTCCTTGGTGATCAGGGGATCGCCCTTGGCATCGTCCTTCAGAGTGGTTTCCACGTAGGAAGGCAGCTTGGTGCCGGACTCGATCAGTGCGCCGTAGCGGCGGATGAAGGAACCAACAGCCCGCTCACGGCAGATGACTTCCAGGCCATTGCCGAAGACCTTAGCAGGCAGAACTTCCATGGTGGTGTTAGCCAGGTCAGCGGAAACATAGTGGGTACGAATGCCGGCGGCATTGATCTTCTCGAAGAAGTAGATGGACATACGCAGGTTCACATCGCCCACGCCTTCAATGGTCAGGCCGACGCTGTTTTCACCGGGATCGAACACACCGTCCTTGCCGGTGCAATCGTCCTTAAACTTCAGCAGGCAGTTGCCGTTGGGCAGAGCATAAACATTCTTGGTCTTGCCGGTGTACAGGAGCTTCAGATTTTCCATAAATAAATACCTCTTTCGTAAATAAAATACATATAAATCAGTGCCATTGCGAGGAGCGAAGCGACGTGGCAATCCCCAAAGGTTTCCGAGATATGCGGGGGATTGCCACACCAGTGTACGCACTGGTTCGCAATGACAAATTATTGATTACTGCAGGGCTGCGTCCTTTTCCAGCACCTTTTCGGCATCGCTTGCACGCTTGGCATCCAGCTTGGCAGCCAGTTCCTCATCGGTGATGGCCAACATCTGAATAGAAAGCAAAGCGGCATTGACGGCTCCGTCAACTGCGACAGTGGCTACAGGAATGCCGGAGGGCATCTGCACAGTGGACAAAAGAGCATCAATACCGTTGGCGAAAGTGGTGGATTTCATAGGAATGCCGATAACCGGCAGGGTGGTATTGGCAGCCAGAGCGCCTGCCAAATGTGCAGCCATACCCGCCGCGGCGATGATCACGCCGAAGCCGTTATTGCGGGCATTCAGAGCAAAGTCACGGGCCTGCACGGGAGTGCGATGTGCGGAATAGACGTGCATTTCGTAGGGTACACCAAAGCTCTGCAGGGTGTCTGCAGCCTTGCGGACTACCGGCAGGTCAGAGTCGGAACCCATGATGATGGCAACTTTTTTCATCAAAAAACCTCCATAGAATGACAAAAGGACACACTCCGCCTGTGAAGGTGAAGGGTGCCCAGACGGTCGGCCAGTTTCTGCGATTCCCCGCTCCACGTGGTTCTCCACTGATTCCGTCAGTCGCGAGGAATGCCAATATTACTTGCTTATTGTAGCACAAAACACCAGTTTTCGTCAACTGTCGAAAGTGGAAATTCTTACATTTTTTCTCCCACTTCCCTGTGCATTTTGCTAAGATAAATTGTTGTTTACACGATTAGCGGCGAAGCCGCTCTAGCTTCTCCCGGGGAGAAGCTGGCAGGCCGCTAGGCCTGACTGATGTGGAATGCGGGCAGGATGGTTGGATGCGGTATCGGTTCCAGACCTAGGAATAGGT
>JAZUAW010000048.1:0-2960 GCA_045638225.1 Faecousia sp.
CTGCTGAGCTGGGATGTGGCCATCAATCTGCGCGTCCTGGTGGCTGCGCTGTTCCTGGTTTCTGCTGTAATGCAGTTTGTAGGCCTGGCTCTTGTTTACAACCTGGATAAGAAGACCCTGGAAAAGATGAATGCCGAGTTGCCAGAGCGTCACCAGGCACAGTAATACGATTCGCAACTAACCCTTATGCTATCAGCAAGACTTGAACGGAGGTTATCCAAGTGAGAAAAATCATCAGCTTAAACCGCAAGTGGGCATTTTCCAAAATGGCCGACTGTGTCCCCACCGGCGTGGACAATAAGTGGGACATCGTGAACCTGCCCCACAGCTGGAACGCCATCGACGGTCAGGACGGCGATAACGACTATTATCGCGGCACAGCCTACTATGCCAAGACTTTGAACAAAATGAGCCTGCCCGAGGCGGACCGGTACTATCTGGAGATCCGGGGTGCCAATTCCTCTGCCGATGTTTATATCGACGGCAAGAAGCTGGCACACCACGACGGCGGCTACTCTACCTGGCGTGTGGATCTGACCGAAGCGCTGGGCGCCAACAGCCTGCTGGTGATCGCTGTGGACAACAGTGCCAACGAAACGGTTTACCCCCAGATGGCCGACTTCACCTTCTACGGCGGCCTGTACCGGGATGTGAACCTGATCTGTGTGTCCGAATCCCACTTTGACCTGGATTACTACGGTGGCCCGGGCATCAAGGTCACGCCCACGGTAGACGGCAGCAATGCCCAGGTGGAGGTGGAAACCTTCGTGACAAACGGCAAGCTGGGCCAGACCCTGCGCTATACACTGAGCGATGCCGAGGGCAATGTGGTGGCACAGACCGAGACAAATGATGCCAAGACCGTGCTGACCATTGAAAATGTCCACCTGTGGCATGGCCGCAAGGACCCCTACCTGTATACTGCCAAGGCAGAGTTGGTAGAGGACGGCGTGGTCCTCGATGCAGTATCCACCCGCTTTGGCTGCCGTACCTTCCGGATTGATCCCAATAACGGTTTTATCCTTAATGGCGAGGAATACCCCCTGCGTGGCGTCAGCCGGCACCAGGACCGCTGGGGCATCGGTAATGCACTGCTTCCCGAGCACCATGAAGAGGATATGGACATGATCTGCGAAGTGGGCTGCACCACCATCCGTCTTGCCCACTATCAGCATGACCAGTACTTCTACGACCTGTGTGACGAAAGAGGTATGGTCATCTGGGCGGAGATCCCCTACATCTCCAAGCACATGCCCACCGGTCGGGAAAATACCATTTCCCAGATGAAAGAGCTGATCGTTCAGAACTACAACCATCCTTCCATTGTGGTTTGGGGCCTGTCCAATGAGATCTCCATTGGCGGCAGCACAGAGGACCTGCTGGAAAACCACCGGATCCTCAACGATCTGTGCCATGAGATGGATAAGACCCGTCTGACTACCATTGCGGCGGTGTCCATGTGCAAGATGGAGGACCCCTATCTGCAGATCCCGGATGTGGTCTCCTATAACCACTACTTTGGCTGGTACGGCGGCGAGACATCTATGAACGGCCCCTGGTTCGATAAGTTCCATGCCACCCATCCCAACATTCCCATCGGTTGCTCTGAATACGGCTGCGAGGCGCTTGATTGGCATACCTCCGATCCCCGGCAGGGCGACTACACCGAGGAATATCAGTCCTACTACCATGAGGAGCTTATCAAGCAGCTCTTTACCCGCAAGTATATGTGGGCGACCCATGTGTGGAACATGTTCGACTTCGGTGCCGATGCCCGTAATGAGGGCGGCGAGAACGGTCAGAACCACAAGGGTCTGGTGACCTTCGATCGCAAGTATAAGAAGGATTCCTTCTATGCCTACAAGGCATGGCTGTCTGACGAGCCCTTTGTCCACCTGTGCAGCAAGCGCTACATCGACCGGGTGGAGGATGTGACCAAGGTGACGGTGTATTCCAACCAGCCGGAGGTGGAGCTCTTTGCCAATGGTGTGAGCCTTGGCAAGAAGCAGGCGGCAGATCATTTCTTCTACTTCGATGTGCCCAACAGCGGTGAAACCAAGCTGGTGGCCGTGGCCGGCGATTGCCGGGACGAGAGCATTATCCGTAAGGTGGAAACCTTCAATGAGGCATACCGCCTTGTGGAGGAGGGTGCGATCCTCAACTGGTTCGATGTGGAAGCACCGGAGGGCTATCTGTCTCTGAATGATAAGATGGGCGATGTGCTCTCCACTGTCCGTGGCAAGCTGATCTTTGCCGGCCTGATGGCGAAAATGCTGGGCGGCAAGAAAGACAGCAAGGAAGGCGGAGAATCCAATAAGGTCATGGGCTTTGAGATGACTGCTGACATGATGACCATGATGAACGGCTTTACTGTACTGCGGCTGATTACATTGGCCGGCGGTATGATGGATGCCAAGTTCACCAAGGAACAGCTGCTGGATCTGAATGCCCAGCTGAACAAGATCAAAAAGCCCAAAAATAAATAATAGTACACCCAAGGGCGGCTGCCATCCGGCAGCCGCCATCTTTTATACAGACCCCAAAGGATCACACAATTTGAGTAGAAAAAATTTCCTCTTTTCTATTGCAAATTGCGTTAAAACGCAGTATACTTATGATGCAAATTTCGCCATAACGAAGGGAAGTGGTTTCGTGCAATATATATCCGCAAAAGAAGCCGCGGAAAAATGGGGGCTGACCGTTCGCCGCGTTCAGGACCTGTGCAAGGGCCATTCCATTGACGGCGCGGTCCGTTGGGGGCGGGATTGGATGATCCCTGCCGATGCCAACCGGCCTGCGGACCGCCGCAAAAAGCTGCCAGTGGCCAAGACTGCCGCCGTTGCGGTGTTGCCACGAAAGAACCCCGCTATTGTATTCTCCAACATCTATCATGTGCCCGGAACGGCAGATTCTGTTGCGGACGGCATGACCGAACGCCCTGTGGCAGCCCAGCTGTTTCG
>JAZUAW010000049.1:0-4646 GCA_045638225.1 Faecousia sp.
CAGGAACGTGGCGCCCTGCTGATCGGCCCCGGCACCCCGGTATATGCCGGCATGGTGGTAGGCATCTGCAGCCGTAACGAGGATATGACCGTCAATGTCTGCAAGCGCAAGCAGCTGACCAATATGCGTGCCTCCGGCTCCGATGATGCCATCCGCCTGGTGACCCCCCGGATCATGAGCCTGGAGCAGTGCCTGGAGTTCCTGGCCGATGATGAGCTGCTGGAATGCACCCCCAAGAGCCTGCGTATCCGCAAGCGTGAGCTGGATCACGGCATCCGCATGCGTGAACTGATGAAGCGCAGAAACCAGGGATAAAAAACAAAACGGGACGCAATTGCGTCCCGTTTTTCGCTTCAAATTTTCGTTTATCGTGCTGTTTCAAATTTTATGTCATTCCGAGCCAGTGCGCCACATCTCGCGCTAAGAGGCGCCGCTTTGCGGCGGTTGGGCTCGAAACGCGCCTGCGGGCGCAGTGGCGTGGGAATCCCCAAAGACTTTAGGTAGTGTTTTCGACACAGTTTTGCCTCTAACCGGGGGATTGCCACGTCGCTTCGCTCCTCGCAATGACATATGATCGGCGCGATAAACAGCAATTTGTAATTTTCAATTTTGCATTGAAAAAGCCCGCCGGTTGGCGGGCTTTTCTTGATTTAGTGGCTATGGCTGTGGTTATTTTCGGTAACGGACAGGATCTCGCCGGTGGTAGCATGCACCTTGTACAAATAGGTCTTGCCATTCACGGTGATATACACCTGGAAGCAAACCTGACCGTCCTCGGTCTCTACGATACCGTGGAAATCGACGCTGCTGGCCACGGAGCCATCGGCACAGGCATGATTGGTAACGATCTTCTTGACCTCAGCCTCGGTCAGGACTTCGTCCTTCTGGCAGGCAACCAGTGCGCCCAGCAGCAAAACTGCCAGCATCAAAATAGCAAATACTCTTTTTATCATAGCAATTTCTCCTTTTCATTTCCAAATATTCAAGACGGATACCCAGATTCTGTCCGGATTTGCTCTACGGTTTGCAGCAACTGCTGCCAATTTTCGTCGGTGCGGTCCTGCATATAGACCGTTAATGCCGTCAGCAGGGAGTCGGCTGCCACTTCGCTGCCATCCCACTGGATCACTGCGGCTTCTGTTTCCATATAGCCCCGCAGTTTTCTTTCCAGCTCGTTGCCATACCAGGCAGCATCGGCAAAGGGAGCCAGCGTCTGCAGCCGATCCACGGGAGCGGCTGTCCCCTCTCCTGCGGTAACCAACCAGGCCATAAAGGCCAGGGTGGCGTCCATATCCTCCTGGCGGGCACTGGCATTGACGCACCATGCGCTGTTGCAAATATACTGCATGGCGCCTGCGGCATAGGTGGGCAGAATATCCAGATCGCGGACATGGAGGCTACTGTCAGGGATAGCCGCCAGCGCGTCATATTCCCAAGTGCCACCCAGATAGAAGGCAGATTTTCCTTCGGCAAATTGGGCCATAGGATCGCCTTCCTTGTTGCAGTTGGCGACATACAGGTCGATCAAGGACCGGGTGCCGGTCAGATCCTCCGTCGTCAGCAGGCACCAGGCATCCTGCATGGTAGGTGCGGCAGCAGGAAAGGCCTTCACAGAATTATCTTTGAGAACTTGTACAGCAATGGTCAGCGCGGAAAAACTACCGAAGTCATTGTTGCGGGTCATGGCCGCCTTCAGCGCCAGCACCTCGGCATTGACCAGCAGGCCATAGCCGTCCACATCCATCGGAATGCCCAGCAGTTTGCCATCGATCCGCAGACCCAAACCATCATTGGCAAGAGCACCCGCAAAGGCCGTGCCCTCCAGATCCAGCAGAGTGTTCTGCCACTGGTTCAGCTGACTCTGGTTGTGGACACAAAACACCGTGGGCGGTTCTTCACTTTTCATCAGGCGCTGCAGGCTGGCCTGACAGCCATCGGCATCCGGGGCCAGTACCACCACTTCCACATTGGTCAGTGCGGTATATTCCGCCGCTAATTCCCTATAAACCGCCAAAAAATCCGCGTTGCAGCTATAAAGCCGCACCACACCGGGATCTTCCGGCTGCGTAGTAGGCTGGGACGAAGGCTGTTGGCCCGAAGGCGTGGATACGCCGGGCAGGGTGCCGGTGTCCGGGCCACCGGGGGACTTGGGCACAAGCAGGATGATCAGCGCTGCCAGCACCAAACTGGCTGCCGCAATAAGAATTCTTTTTTTCATAGGCATGGGGTCCTTTTCTTTTCTGTTGTTCCTTATTATACTACATTTTTCCCGTCTGCGCAAGTATTTTTGCCCATAGTCCAATTTGCATTTCTCCCAAAGGTGTGGTATAGTAAAGCAAAATGGGATTTAGCGCTCTGTTTAAATTTGTCGGCCTTCTGGGCCGACAGCGCCGCTATGCGGCCCAAAGTCTCCCTTGCGGCTTCCCCCAATTCCCATCTACAACACCGCGACAAACGAAAATTTGAAGGAGCATCATTATGGACACCATCAAATTATATTACGAAGACAGCCATGTGCAGAAATTTGCTGCCACGGTACTTGCCTGCACAGAAACCGGCCAGGGCTTCCATGTAGTGCTGGATCGCACTGCATTCTACCCGGAGGGTGGCGGTCAGGCCTGTGATCTGGGCACACTTGGTGGTGCAAATGTGCTGGATGTAAGGGAAAAAGAGGGAAATATTCTACATCTTTGTGACAAAAAGTTTGAAATTGGAGAAACGGTAGAAGGATGTATCGATTGGGAACGCCGCTTCAGCCTCATGCAGCAGCACTCCGGCGAGCACATCGTATCCGGCATCGTCCACAGCCTCTTTGGCTGGCATAATGTGGGCTTCCACATGGGATCGCAGCTGATGACCATCGATTTTGACGGCCCTATTCCCGTCGATGCCCTCGCCGATATTGAGCGCAAAGCCAATGAGGCCGTCTGGAAGAATCTGCCGGTACACTGCTGGTATCCCGAGCCAGAGGTGCTGCCCACCATCCCCTATCGCAGCAAAAAGCAACTGCCCTGGCCGGTACGGATCGTGGAAGTTCCCGGTATTGACAGCTGCGCCTGCTGCGGCACCCATGTGAAATATACCGGTGAGATTGGCCTCATCAAGCTGGTCTCCTGCATCAAGTTCCATGCCGGTGTCCGTATCGAAATGGCCTGCGGCAGCAAGGCACTGGCGCTGACAGCGGCGGTTTTTGCCCAGAATCGGATGGTTTCTCAGGCATTTTCCGCAAAAATGCTGGAGACCGGGGCAGCAGCCCAGAAAATGAACGAGGCACTGGCAGCGGAAAAGCTGCGCTCTAACACCCTGCAAAGCCAGTTGTTTGACCGGATGGCCGCCGATTTCGCAGGCAAAGGCAATGTATACCACTTCGCGGAAGGCCTGACTCCCGCCCAAGTGCGGGAACTGGCGGACAAAATCGCTGATGTTTGCGGCGGCTGGGCAGCAGTGCTTTCCGGCGAGGAGGGCAATTACAGCATCTGCATCGTATCCCGCAGCGGCGATGTGAAGACCGTCGGGCTGGCGCTTGGCGCCCGTGGCGGCGGCAAGCCCGGCTTCTTCCAAGGCAGCCTGCGAGCAACCTGCACCGAAATCAAAGCCCTGTTTGCGCAACTGTAACATGAATTAGGATTCAGCGTTCCGCCATCGGCAGAGGGGCTTGACCCTCCCCTACAAAATCCACAGCATGATAATCGAAAATTTAAAATTCGGCGGCAAAAAGCCAATCCGGTCTGCTTTTGTTAGCATTTGTGCAAATAATCAATAAATCAACCCCAAAATTTTGCAAAATTTTGCAACATTTCTAATTTACATTGCTTTTTGAATATTGTATAATGTAATTTGTGTGGGAAACGAATGCCCACGCAGAACACTGTAATTGACCTGCGACGCAGGAACATAAATATTGGAGGAATTTACCATGTCTGTTAAAGTTGCTATTAACGGTTTCGGTCGTATCGGCCGTCTGGCTTTCCGTCAGATGTTCGGTGCTGAGGGCTTCGAGGTTGTGGCTATCAACGACCTGACCAGCCCCGCTATGCTGGCTCACCTGCTGAAGTACGACTCCACTCAGGGTGCTTACGCTCTGCCTTTCGGCACTCACACTGTTGAGGCCGGCGAAGACAACATCGTTGTCGACGGCAAGAAGATCACCATCTACGCTAAGGCCAACGCTGCCGAGCTGCCCTGGGGCGAGCTGGGTGTCGACGTTGTTCTGGAGTGCACCGGTTTCTACACTTCCAAGGCTAAGGCTCAGGCTCACATCGACGCCGGCGCCAAGAAGGTCGTCATCTCCGCTCCCGCTGGCAACGACCTGCCCACCATCGTTTACAACGTCAACCACGAGACCCTGACCAAGGAAGACAACATCATCTCCGCTGCTTCCTGCACCACCAACTGCCTGGCTCCCATGGCTAAGGCTCTGCACGAGCTGGCTACCATCGAGGCTGGTATCATGTGCACCATCCACGCTTACACCGGCGACCAGATGATCCTGGACGGCCCCCAGAGAAAGGGCGACCTGCGTCGTTCCCGCGCTGGCGCTATCAACATCGTGCCCAACTCCACCGGCGCTGCCAAGGCTATCGGCCTGGTCATCCCCGAGCTGAACGGCAAGCTGATCGGCGCTGCCCAGCGTATCCCCACTCCCA
>JAZUAW010000050.1:0-5354 GCA_045638225.1 Faecousia sp.
GGGCTGTAGGCATTATGTCCCCAGAGAGGAGAAGGCCTGATGTTTGAGCAATACCCGGATATTCTGACTGTGGAAGAGGTCTGCGAAGCCCTGAGAATGGGGTATAACGCTGTATACGAACTCCTGAATGAGGGTAAACTCAAGGCCTATAAGAATGGGAGAATATGGCGGATCCCGAGGGAATCGTTGAAGGAATTCATATTGGAGAATGCCAAGCTATAAAAAAGCAGCCGGTACAAGCGTGCCGGCTGCTTTTATAGAGTGAATACAAATATATAGCTTATCAACGGAGTGTATTAAGAGTAATACTTATATTTCTCGTGCAGTATTTTGTTGATATGCGGAAGAATATAGTCCCGGATTTGCACGCGCCAATGGGAATCCTCACTAGGATCCATTAGAGCATCCGAAAGCATCTTCCGAACACTCAGCAGTTCTTCCATGGAAGCTACTTTATACCATCTGTGGCTCAATACCTTTGGCTTGACGCACTGTTTTAGCGACTCAATCAAACCCTGAAAGTGACCCAGCTTAATCTGCATACTTGGACTCCTTTATATTTGAATGATGCTGCTTGAATATTTTTGCATTATACACTAATATCCTCTTTAAAGCAAGAGTGGATAATGAAAGAAGCATTTAATGCTCCAAATATCGGCAATAAATAATCGGAATAGAACATTAAGGCATTGATATTTTGCCGATAGTGTGGTATACTACTATCAAACAAATCAGCAAGGAGACAATCATGGAATACTTATCTGTTGCGAAAATGGCTGAAAAATGGGGAATTTCCGAACGAAGTGTGCGTAATTACTGTGCACACGGGAGAATTGCCGGTGCGAAGCTTATCGGCAAAACATGGTACATTCCGGAGGAGGCCCAAAAGCCTGAACGGGCAAACAGGAAGAACGCTGTCCTCACGCTGCTGGACATCCTGCGGGAGCAGAAGGACGGGAAAATGACTGGCGGCATTTATCATAAGGTCCAGATCGATCTGACCTACAACTCCAATCATATGGAGGGCAGCCGCCTGACCCATGATCAGACCCGGTATATTTTTGAGACGAACACCATCGGCTTTGAGAACGAGGCAGTGAATGTAGACGATGTGATCGAGACGGCCAACCACTTCCGCTGCATTGATCTGGTAATCGATCAGGCAAATAGTGCTTTGACTGAGAAGTTTATCAAGCAGCTGCATTTCGTGCTGAAGACCGGCACCAGCGACAGCCGGAAGGATTGGTTCGCTGTGGGCGAATACAAGAAGCTGCCCAACGAGGTGGGTGGCAATGATACGACCCTTCCGGAGGATGTCAGTGCGGAAATGCGGAAGCTGCTGGCAAGCTACAATGGGCTGCCCACAAAGACCTTCGAGGACATCGTGGCCTTCCATGTGGCCTTCGAGCGCATCCATCCTTTTCAGGATGGCAATGGTCGTGTGGGACGGCTGATCCTGTTCAAGGAGTGCCTGAAGCACAATATCGTCCCTTTCATCATCGAGGACAATCTGAAGCTTTTCTACTACCGTGGCCTGAAGGCATGGGATCAGGAGAGGGGCTGGCTTCTGGATACCTGTCTGACGGCCCAGGATCGGTTCAAGGCATACCTGGATTATTTCCGAATTGAGTATTGATGGAGAGATAAAACAAAGAGAGGAGGGAGCGTTCCGTGGAATTGCGCCATTTTGATACGCCGCTGCTGCGATTCCGGGCCATCGACAGCACCTACGCTGCCGAGTTGGAGATCATGTGGATCAACAAAGAAAAACGGAATATGCTTCCTCCGGATCTGGAGGTTTCAGGCGAAGGGCTGTATAAATGGCTCAAACGCAGGGTGATTCCGAAGAACCGGGCCAATGCCCACAGCTTCCTGAGCAAGTGTGGACTGAATCTGAATCGGCCTCTGAGCATTATCCATGTCTCCAAGGGTTTGTCCCTGAACGACTGCTACTGGGTGGTCGAGGAGGGCTTTGAGGGGAGCTTTGCTAAGTACAACCTCTATGACAACCGATTCAGCCGGATCCTGGCATTGATTGCTTTCACGGGTTACGGCAGCAGTATCCGCACATCCCTGGCCTCCTGCCCTGAGTTTACCACCAATGGCATGCTCCCCAAGTGCTGGCGCAGAGAGAATGGCAGGATCCTTCTCTACAAGGGAGGTACTACCGGGGCCTACAACACCGGCAACGAGCCCTACTCCGAGTTCTACGCTGCCCAGATCGCCAAGACCATGGGCATTAACGCCATCGATTATCGCCTGTCCAAGTGGCAGGGGGAACTGTGCTCGACCTGTGAGCTGTTTACCAGCAAGCGGTATTCCTACCTCCCCGTGGGACGGATCGTCCGCAGCGGCGGCATGAACGCTGTGGCAGCCTATTACCAGAGTCTGGGCGAGGATTACGTGAAAGCCCTCCATGACATGTTGGTATTCGACGCAGTGGTCTGCAATACGGACCGGCATTTCGGAAACTTCGGCTTCCTGGTTGACAATGAGACGAACGAGATCGTGGCACCTGCGCCGCTGTTTGACCACGGCAATGCCCTGTTCAACTTCGCTGGCCGGGATGCGCTGGCCTCGGAGGATGGGCTGAATGACTATGCCGACACCCTTATGCCATGCGTCTACGACGATTTCTTCGAGACGGCAAAGAAAGTCATGACCGACCAGCACCGTGCCGCCCTGCGACACCTGCTGACCTTCCGCTTCAAGCGGCACTCACGATACAACCTTCTGCCGGAGCGGTTAAAGCTCATCGAAAAGATGGTGCAGAGTCGGGCGAGGAAGCTTCTTGAATAATAGTTGATCCCTCTGCCAGATGGCAGAGGGATTGTTTTGTCTTTTATGGTGTGTTATAGTAACAATGAAAGTTCAAATCCATTATATATAATAATAGAAAGAATACAGAAGCCCCGATAGGAGCGCAGTACGTGCATTCCTAACGGGGCGTTTTTATTGTTTAAAGTACGACAGAACCAATGGCCTATCCCTTAATCGGCACAACGATCTGCGTGATGTAGTCTTCCTTATTCTCGCCACGATTGGGAGGGCCTTCCATATAGACAGAGCGGAAAGGACCAGCAACCTCGATGTTGTTTTCCTTCACATATTGCATCAGTGCACGAATGGCAGTGCCCGTTCCCTCATACGGGCCACGGTAATAGATGCACAATGCCGGGGATTCAGCAAACTCCATTCGCTCTGGGCCGTCATAATCATCCTCAACAGGGATGCAGCACATCAAGTCCAGTTTCTCTGTTACCGGAGACATTCTCATAGTAAACATACGGCCAAGCATAGACATCTTTCCGGAGCGAGCGGCGGCGATGTAGGTATCCCGCAAAACATTGGCTGCTTCAGAAACATCCTCGCACACATAACGACGACAGAAGCAGACCTGCCGGGGAAGGCTGGTTTTGCGAACGGTCAAATCGCCTTGTCTGGCTGCACGTACCTGCAGCATCTGGATATTTCGGTCTAAGGATGCCCGCAGATCCATAAGGCGTTCTAAGTAGACGTCAATGTGTTCGGTAGCGTAATAATAATCCTGCACTTCTTTCAGGCTTAACCCAAGCTGTTGCAGAGAGCGGATAGAACGAATCTGCGTCATGTTGTCTGCGGAGTAGTACCGAAAACCACTTTCTTCGTCTTTGACAGCAGGTGTCAAAAGACCCATATCCTCGAAAACCAGGAGGGTCTTGCGGGTAACACCCATGATCTTCGTTATTTCTCCAATTTGGAATAATGAGTCACCGTGTTTCTTCATAGCAGAATACCTCGAAAATTTCAAAAAAATAGAAAAAAGTCTTGACTTGACCCTCAAGGGACGATTTATATTTATATTGTACCAAAGCCTTATTATCTTTGCAATAGGGAGGCGAAAAAATGAGTTTGAAGAGTTATTGCGAAGAAAATAATCGACAACGCATTTTGGATGAGTGGGACGAAGAAAAGAACCTGCCCCTTACCCCTGAAAGCATAGCGCACACCAGCAGCACTCCCGTGTGGTGGCGGTGTGAAAAGGGACATTCCTGGTGTACGCAGGTTCGCAGCCGCTCAAGAAGCTCCACAGGCTGCCCGGTGTGCCGCGAAGAGAAGTTGGAGGTGAAAAGACAGCAGCGCATCGAAGAAGCGCGCAGACACTATTATGAATTAAAAACCATAGTAAAAAATAAGGAGGAAGAAATCATATGAAGAAACGACTAATCAGCTTTTTGCTGGTATTCGCGATGGTGCTGTCCATGTTCCCGGCGACAGCTTTGGCTGCCCCGGCGGGCGAAGGCGCATCTGCGAATCATGTAAATCCTTTTACTGACGTACAGGAAGGCACCTGGTTCTATGATGCTGTGCAGTATGCCTACATCAATGGATTTTTTAAGGGAACCAGCGAAACGACATTTGACCCCAGCGGTACAATGACCCGAGGGATGTTCGTTACCGTACTCGGCCGAATGGCCGGTGTGAACCCCGATGACTACACGGGCGAGACGGGTTTTTCCGATGTACCGGCACGCATATACTATGCGCCCTACATTAAGTGGGCAGCACGGTATGGCATCACCAACGGCACCGGCGATGGCCTGTTCTCCCCCGATGTTTTCGTCAACCGCGAGCAGATGGCCGCGTTCTTCGTGCGCTATTTGGAAGCCTTTGATGTGGAATATGAGACGGGTGAAAATATCACCACACTCCCTGGGGATATTGACAGCATTTCCCATTATGCAAAGGATGCTGTGCTGAAGCTGTGGAAGCAGGGCCTGCTCATTGGCGACGGCATTAACTTTGTTCCCACAAGCAGTTCCAACCGTGCACAAATTGCAACACTCTGCATGCGTACGGATAAGTCTGTGGAGGTTTGGTATAAGGAACCCGGTGTAATCGGCAGAGACAATCGGGAAGCCACTACCTATTCTGTCAGCTTCTATGATGGCGACCGTCTGATCGACACACTCACCGCAGTGAAGGGTCAGCCTCTGGGCGAAGTTCCTTCCGTTGAGAAGTCCTCCAAGGCCAACGCCTTCCTGGTGGGCTACTTCACCGATCCCGAATGCACTCAGCCCTTCTACGCCGAGAATCCTGTTACCGGCAACATGAATGTCTATGCCAAGTATGAGGAAATGGGTACCGGCGAAACCCTGACCTTCACCTCCTTTGCACAGATGGATCAGGGTTCCGACATCAGCTTTGAGATCAGCGGCTCCGGCGATCCTGCCCAGGCTGTTACTCTGGAAGTGATGGACGGCTCCGACCCCGTGGAACTGAAGTTCACCGGCAGCAACGGCAACTACACCGTCAGCGCTGTGAACGGCTTCAACGAAGGCTGTTCCTATCAGTTGCACCTTGCTGACGGCTGG
>JAZUAW010000051.1:0-8710 GCA_045638225.1 Faecousia sp.
CCGCTCGCCGCAGCGAACTTTGACATTCTAGCACATCGTTTTCCATTTGTCAAGAACTTTTTTCAAATTCTTTCAAATTTCTTTTCGATTCCGCTTTTTCATGCCCGCTCTCCCGAGCGCTTGGATATACTAGCACATACATTCCCTTTTGTCAAGCACTTTTTTCAATTTTTTACGACATTTTTTTGATAACTACAGGTTGTGGTTTTCACCCTTTTCTTTCCCCTAAATATGCGTTGCAACCTCCGCTCTTCTGTACATAATCCACAACAGCTCACTTTTGCCTGCGCTTGTCGACAGGATCCAGATGCCGGTCTCTGTACTTTTCTTTTACTAATCTACGACGAATCAACTTGGGTTCAAACATGATCAGATACGGCACACCCAGGCTTTTCAAGCTAATAAGATGCAGCATGAGCGCCAGCAATCCGACCCCCAATCCCCAAAGTCCTGCCACCGATGCCAGTACCGCAAGCAAAAACCGGCTTAAACGAACAGCGGATGCCAGGTCTCTATTAGGAAGAACAAATCCGCAAACGCCGGCAATACTGACTATGATCAACGCCATGGAGGAAATGAGTCCAGCCTCCACTCCTGCAGTACCTACCACAATTCCCCCAATGATGGACACCGATTGGCCGATGCTTTGAGGCAAATGGATGCCAGACTCCTGCAAAAGCTCAAATGCCAGCAGCAGAGACAAGACTTCCCACACAGGTGAAAAGGGAACTTTATTGCTCTGCAAAACGGCGTTCAGATTCTCTGGAATTATCTCGCTGTGGTGCAGCACAAGAGCAATATACAGGGCGGGCAGCAGTAATCCCAGCACAAGCGCCCCATACCGCAGCAGTCGAACCCAGGAGGCCGACATATAATCTCGGGCCATATCTTCCGGGGAATCCATCAAATAACCGATATCCACCGGAGCCAGATAACCCAGAGGCAGGCCATCCACAAGAAGTCCCACTCTCCCCCGTAACAGGCCATTGCAGAAGCGATCGGTGCGCTCAGTATATTGCAGCAAAGGAAAGGGCGTTCTGCGGGAACCGGTTACATATTCTTCCACGGACGATGGCGAGATCAGGCCATCGGTATCAATTTGGTGCAGACGGGTCTGCATCCGTTGAACCAACACCGGGTTGGTAATACCCTCGATCCAGACCACCGTTACATTGGTCAGGCTTCGGCGGCCTACCGTATTTTCCTGCAGCCGCAGGTCCGGTGTGCGCAGGTGGCGACGGATGAGCGATGTGTTGGTACGGATGGTTTCCACAAAGGCATCCTTAGGACCCTTGGTGGTGTGCTCCAGCTCCGGGCCGGAAAGGCTGCGCTTTTCACCGGTCTTGACCTCAAAGGCAATGGCACCCACGCCGGGAAACAATACCACGCAGAAGCCATTGACCAGAAAGCTGGCCAAATCATCCAGATCTCTACAGGGCTTGGCAACAGAATTGACCACTGCGCCCAGCATAGCCCGGTCGTAGAGCCCCTGCACCGATTCACCGTCCAGTTCCTCCGCAATGGGCTTGATGATGTATTCAGAAATATCATTGCCTGAGGTCAGCCCATCCACAGCATAGGCATATAGGGTAAAGCTGCCGCAACGCAGGGTGCGGGTATTGAAATCGGCAGCATTGCGGAAAATTTTACGGATATTGTCATCGGTCATCTCACCGGGATACATGGACATGATTTTCACCTCCGGGGTAGTGTAACCGGAAATCCAGGAAATATGTGCAGAGGAATTGCTTTTTTTATATTTTAATGGTATATTAATATATTATACTTGCGGAGACGGGAACATGAACAAGGATACAAGGAAATACTACGCCGCCTACGATGAGCGGTATAAAACTGCCCATGGGCATGGTGTCAGCTGGGCCAGCGATATCAGCACCCCCATCGTACTAGAAACCATAGAAAAGCATCATATTGGCCATGGCAGACGAATACTAGAGATCGGCTGCGGGGAGGGGCGAGATGCCAAATCCCTGTTGGATAAGGGCTACCATTTGTTGGCAACGGATATCTCCAGTGAAGCTATTGCCTATTGCCAAAAGCAATTGCCCCAATATGCAGACCATTTTCAGGTGCTGGACTGCTTATCCGACAAGCCTGATACTACATTTGATTTCATTTACGCAGTTGCCGTCGTGCATATGCTGGTACTGGATGAGGACCGCAATGGATTCTACCGTTTTATCCATGAATGTTTAAATCCAGACGGAATCGCATTGATCTGCACTATGGGCGACGGCCAGTTCGAAATACAAAGTGACATTACCCAGGCCTTCACGCTGCAGGAAAGAAATCACGAAACCGGGAAAATGATGGTTGCAGGGACATCCTGCAGGATGGTCTCCTTTGAAACATTGGAAAATGAGTTGGTGCGCAATCGTTTGGCAATCCTGGAAAAAGGAATCACCAGTTCCCTTCCCGACTTTAACAGCTTGATGTACACAGTGGTTAAGAAATATTGATATATACAAAGGTAGTATGCCATGGACATTCGAAATTTGACGGAATCCGACTATCCTCAGCTGGCAGAACTCTATAAAGCCCTGGACGATTTGCATGCTGGAGCCCGGCCGGATCATTTTGTTTACCGGAAGAACGAAGAAGTGTATCCTTTGGATGCGTTCCTGCACAACCTGGCCTACCCCGGCTGTGTAGAGTATGGCGCTTTTGAGGGTGAAACCTTGGTAGGGTTTGCAGACGCTACCCTTTGGGAAGATAGCGGCATGGTGAAGGGTCTGAAATGGGTATGTCTGGACAATATTTTTGTCCTGCCGGCCTATCGGCGCAAAGGAATCGCCACAAAACTCTTTGCCGAGGTGGAAGTCTGGGCAAAAACGCAGGGCGCAGTTCGTTTGGAACTTCATACCTGGGATTTTAACAAAGGCGCTATTGGCATGTATGAGACCATGGGCATGACGCCCCAACGCTATGTGTTGGAGAAGAAACTTTGAGGGAACTGCAATGGGTATCTTTGAGAGCATCATCAGCAAAACGCCCATAGATAAGGGTTGGTCCGGAGACCGGAAATATTGCGTGGTCACTGCCAATGGGGAAACATACCTGCTCCGCATCTCGCCCATGGATCAGCAAGAGCGCAAGCGTCGGGAATTCGAGAACATGCAGCGTTTGGCACAGCTCGGCATTCCTATGTGCCTGAGCGTAGAATTGGGCACTAGCATGGACGGGATATATTCCATACAAAGTTGGATCGATGGCGTTGACGCGGAAGAAGCCATCATGGCTATGGACGAGGCCGCCCAGTATCACTATGGTCTGGATGCAGGACGGATTCTTTCTAAGATCCACACCATCCCAGCGCCTTTGGACGCACCGGATTGGGAGACCCGCTTCAATGCCAAGATCGACCGGAAGATTGCCATGTACGAAAACTGCGGACTGAAATATGAACATGGCCAAGCTTTCCTGAACTATCTTGCTCAGAATCGTCACCTGCTGAAGAACAGGCTCCAATGCTGGCAGCATGGCGATTACCATATTGGCAACATGATGATCAACAGAGGCGGAAATCTGATCATCATCGACTTTGAAAAACAGGATGTAGGCGACCCTTGGGAGGAATTCAACCGCATCGTCTGGTGTGCCCAAGCTGCCCCGGCCTTTGCCAGCGGCATGGTGGATGGCTATTTCGATGGAAACGTGCCCATGGATTTCTGGAAACTGCTGGCGCTGTACGTCTCCAGCAACACCCTCGGTTCCCTTCCTTGGGCCATTTCCTTCGGCGAAAGGGAAATCCAAGTGATGCAAAAGCAGGCCGAACAGGTGCTGCAGTGGTATGATGGGATGAAAAATGTGGTGCCATGCTGGTACCATTTAAAATGAGGAGCAAACAATGGTTATCGGAATTTTTGGCGAAAGCTGCACCGGCAAATCTACCCTGGCCGAAAAGATCGCCAGCTGCTTTCCCTGTGAAGTTTTTACCGGCAAAGACTATCTGCGTCTTGCCAAGAACGAACACATCGCCAAGGTGTTGTTTCAGAAGAAACTGGCCGCGGCGGTGAATGGCGAGAATATCCTCTATGTGATCTCCGAGACGGAGCATCTATGTCTACTGCCGGAGGGGGCCATGCGAATCCTTGTGACAGCGGACTTGGAAACCATCAAAGCCCGGTTTGCCCAGCGGATGCGCGGCAGTCTCCCTGCGCCCGTGGCTACCATGTTGGAAAAGAAACACGGCTGCTTCGATACCGAACCCCATGATCTGCATGTTGTGTCCATGGAAACAGATCTGGATGCCGTGATAGAGAAAATCAAAGCCAAAAAATAACCCGGTGGGAGTAAGCCCCGCCCTACTATATCATTTGTGAGGTATTTTATGTCACACACCATTGCTGCCATTTCTACCGGCAATGTGGTTTCCGCCATTGGCATCATCCGGTTGACGGGTGATGGCTGTGTGGAAATCGCCGAAAAAGTATTTACATTGAACAATAAAAAGGCCTTGGGCGAGGCTGCCCAGCGGAAGCTCTTGCTGGGTCAGCTCCATGACAAGGCAGGACGGGTCATTGACTCCTGCTGCGCCATCGTGTCCCGGGGTCCCCACAGCTACACCGGCGAGGATACGGTGGAATTTCACTGCCACGGCTCTCCCGCTGTGCTGGGTGCCGGTTTGGAAGCACTCTATGGTGCTGGGGCAAGGCCTGCCCAGCGAGGCGAATTTACCAAGCGGGCATTCCTCAACGGTAAGCTGGATCTGACTCAGGCGGAGGCTGTCATCGATCTCATTGAAGCAGACTCTGCCGAGGCTCCCGCCAACGCCGCCGGCCAGGTGGAGGGTATCCTGCAGAAAAAGCTGGCTCCCATTTACAACGATCTGACAGATCTTTGTAGCCATTTCCACGCAGTACTGGATTACCCCGATGAAGATATCGAAGACTTCGGTTTGGCATCTTACGAAAACGGTCTGCGAGCAGACGCCAAACAGCTGGAAAAGCTGCTGGCCACTTACGGACAAGGCCGCATTTTGAAGAGCGGTGTATCCGCCGCCATCGTGGGCCGTCCCAATGTGGGTAAATCCAGCCTGCTGAACGCTTTGGCAGGCTATGACCGGGTCATCGTCACCGATATCCCCGGCACCACCCGTGACACGGTGGAGGAAGTTGTTAAAGTGGGCGGCGTGAAGCTGCGGCTCATCGACACCGCTGGCATCCGGGAAACCGAGGATACTGTGGAAGCCATCGGCGTGGAGCGCAGCCGCAAGGCTGTAGAAAATGCAGACATGGTGATTTTTGTCTGCGACGGATCCCAGCCGCTGACGGAGGAAGATGAGGCCATCATTGATCTGTGCAGCGAGCGGGAGAACGCTGTGGCGCTGATCAACAAATCTGATCTGGGTCGGATGGTCGAACCCAGCGATCTTCCTTTTATGTATGTGGTGGAAATCTGTGCCAACAGCGGCGATGGTCTGGAGCAGTTTGCCGATGTGGTGGAAATGCTTTTCGGCAACGAGATGCCCTGCGACGGTTCTATTTTGACCAACGCCCGGCAGGCAGATGCCATCCGCCGGGCTTACGATGCCTTGCAGCGGAGCCTAAAGGGTCTGCGGATGAATATGACCCCGGATATGGTGCTGATTGATGTGGAGGAGGCCATGGAAGCCATGGGCGAGGTCACCGGCGCCACAGTAAGAGAAGATATTACCGCAAGAATTTTTGAAAGATTCTGCGTAGGTAAATAAGGAATGAAATTATGATCTATCTTGACAATTCTGCCACCACCAAGCCTTGTTACGAGGCTGTGGAGGCTATGACCAAAGCATTGACTGAAAATTGGGCCAATCCCAGTGCGCTGTATGCTTTCGGCATTGATGCCGCCCATCAGCTGCGAAGCGCCCGCATGGCGGTTGCCAAGGCTATGGGCGCCGAACCGGATCGCATCTTCTTCACCGCCGGAGGCACGGAAGCGGACAACTGGGCCGTTTTCTCCACCGTCAAGCGGCTGGGCAAGCGAGGCAAGCATATCATCACCACCGCCATCGAACATCATGCGGTATTAAACTGCATGAAGGAGCTGGAGCTGCAAGGGTATGATGTGACCTATCTGCAGCCGGACTCCCTGGGCAACATCACGCTGGAGAGCCTGAAGGCCGCCCTGCGGAAGGATACCATTCTGGTGTCCATTATGATGGTCAACAACGAGGTGGGTTCTGTGATGCCCATCGACAAGATGGCAAAGCTCACCCACAAACTGTGCCCTGATGCCATTTTCCACACCGATGCGGTGCAGGGTTTCCTGAAAGTTCCCTTCGCCGCCAAGACCCTGGGCGCGGATCTGATCACCATATCCAGCCACAAGGTCCATGGCCCCAAGGGCGCAGGTGCGCTATACATTAGTCCCCGGCTTAAGTCCTTCCCTGCCCTGCTCTTAGGCGGCGGTCAGGAGAGCGGCTTCCGCAGCGGTACCGAGGCCACCCCGGCAATCATGGGTTTTGCCGCCGCTTGTACCGCAGGCGCAGCTACTTTCCGGGAGGATATCGCACGGGAAAAGACACTCCTGAACGGGCTGATTGAAAAGTTAGGTAAGCTAGAGGACGTAAAGATCAACGGTGCGCACGATGCACCCCATATTCTGTCCCTGTCCATCCCCGGCGTGCCCACCCAAAATTCCATCAATATTTTGCAGGATGCCGGCATCTGCGTGTCCGCAGGCTCTGCTTGCGCCAAGGGCCACCGGAGCCATACCTTAACCGCCATGAACCTGAAGCCCGAAGTAATGGACGGCTCTTTCCGGGTGTCCCTGTGCAAGGATACCACGGCAGAAGAACTGGACAGCTTGGTGGATGTGATCGAGAATCAAATCATTCCGAGGTTTGTGAAATGAGAAAACTGCTGTTTTGGATCTGGCAATGGACCTGGGGATTTCCCCAGACCTTCCTTGGCCTCATCGTTTATCTGTGTAATTTTGGCAGACCCCATGAAACCTATCGTGGTTGCATCGTAACCCGCTGGAGCAACCGGGGCAGCATGAGTATGGGTATGTTTCTGTTCTTGGGCTGCGACGATCCCCAGGTGCGGGTACACGAATTTGGACACAGTGTGCAATCGATGATCCTTGGCCCGCTATTTCTGCCCATCATGGGCATCCCCTCTTTCCTGTGGTGCAATCTGCCGCCCTGCCGAAAGCTGCGGAAAGGAAAGAGCATTTCTTACTACAGTTTCTACCCCGAGTCCACCGCCAATGCCCTTGGTGCTTGGGCCAGCGGCGAACAATGCAAGTTAATATGATACAAAAGCCCCGGACAACTGTCCGGGGCTTACTTTGTTTGTGAGATAAATTGTTGTATACTAAATTTTCTGTCATTCCGAGCCAGTGCGCACACTGGCGTGGGAATCCCCCCGGTTAGACAGGAAATATGATAAAAAGTGTCCCCCAAAAAGTTAGGGGATTGCCACACCAGTGACATCGGTCACTGGTTCGCAATGACCACATATTGTAGCATAAACAACAATTTAGCGTTCCAATTCTTTGAGAAACTTTTTGACGGCGCGACGGTTTTTCAGAACGATGGTTTCTACCCCTTCCACTTCATTCAGCAGACGATAGTATTTCTCCCGCTTTTCTTTATTAAAGTTCCACACCCATTTCAGAAAATCAAGGTCAAAGCGTTCCGGGCAGCCCTCGCCCATATCGGGCCGCACAGTGCCATAGGTGGTGATGACCCGCTTCAAAACGCCCAGCAAACAGGCCATCCGGGAGAAGTCCAAGTAGATAATGGTATCGCAGTATTTGATCCTTTCCGGCATGGTGCGGTTGAAATTGCCGTCGATGATCCATTTTTCTTTCATCAGTTCTTCCCGAACCCTTGCGTCGAATTCATCCCGATCCATCTCTACCCAGCCGGGTTTCCAGAAAATGCTATCCAAATGGACAACCGGCAGGCCAAGTTTATCGCCCAGTAGCCGCGCCAGGGTAGACTTCCCTGCCCCACCGCAGCCGATAATCAGAATACGTTCCATATTTCCCTCCTGAAAACGCAAAGCGACGCAGCCAAATGACTGCGTCGCTTTCAGATTGCTCTTAATATGCGATGCCCCAGTAGATCATCTTCTTGGCAGGCTTGCCGCAGCAGGCGCAAGTTTCGCCCAGATTCTCCTGTGCGAAGGGAATGCAGCGGGAGGACATACCGGCCTTTTCCTTCATAGCCAGCTCGCAATCCAGCTCACCACACCACATGGTCTTGATGAAGCCGCCATTTTCATCCTGCAGCTGCTTTGCTTCCTCCAGGGAGTGAGCCTCGTAGATGTGGTCTTCCAGGTTCTTCTTGGCACGAGCGTACATACCCTCGTGGACCAGCTGCAGCTGCTCAGCAACAGCGGTTTCCAGGTCGGAGATATTCACCACGGTCTTAACGCCGTCGTTACGGCGCACCAGCACACACTGGCCATTCTCCAGGTCACGGGGGCCGCACTCAACACGCAGCGGCACGCCCTTCATTTCGTACTCAGCGCACTTCCAACCCATGGAGTTGTCGGAGTCATCCAGCTTGACGCGGAAGCCTGCATTGACCAGGCGGTTCTTCAACTCGCTCGCTGCGTCCAGAACGCCGGGCTTATGCTGGGCGATGGGCAGGATGATGGCCTGGATCGGAGCAACCTTGGGGGGCAGCACCAGACCGTTGTTGTCGCCATGGGTCATGATGATACCGCCGATCAGACGGGTGGACACGCCCCAGGAG
>JAZUAW010000052.1:0-2624 GCA_045638225.1 Faecousia sp.
TACCTATTCCTAGGTCTGGAACCGATACCGCATCCAACCATCCTGCCCGCATTCCACATCAGTCAGGCCTAGCGGCCTGCCAGCTTCTCCCCGGGAGAAGCTAGAGCGGCTTCGCCGCTAATCGTGTAAACAACAATTTACTTTAATATATCACAGCCACCAGGCAGTCGTCGATGGTCTGCACCCGGGGGTCCTGTAAATCAAAATTCGTATGGATGGGGTGCCATTTCATACCTTCACCCGTCAGCTTGGCCTGAGCCTCCTTTAGCACCCAGAATGTCAGCAGCGCCAGGCGCTGATCCGGGGCAGCTTCAAATTGGGCCAGTTCCCCGGCAGAGAGAATCCTTGGGGCAATGGACAGGTCGATTTTTCGGTTCAATTCCTCTGCGTCAATACCCACCGGCACATCTGCCAGCAGGCAAAAGGCGTGACCTTTGGTGTGAGAGATGGAAAAATGCCAGCCTGAATCCACAAAATAGGGTTTGCCCATAGGTTCGGTGGCGATCTGCGGCAATGGGCCGCCTACATGATCCGCATATAGCCGCATCAAAAGCGCACGGCCTACATCGTGGCCGCTTCGGCCATCTAACGCCGCTGATGCCAAATATATCTGTGCCATACGCGCATCCCACCTGCCTTTCAAATTTTCGTTTATCGTTCCGATTTCCACCATTCGTAGGGCGCGGCATCCCTGACGCGTCGCGGAAAAATGTTTCATTTTTCCAATTTCCGAAGGAAATCAATGGCTTAATCGCCGTTGGCGATGTCAATTTGCCCCGCAAATTGGCCGGCGCGTCAAGGATGCCCCGACCTACGGGGTGTACGATAAATCCCAATTTGTTTTAGTATAACCTCAAACGGGGGCGGTGTCAACGGGGCATATCGGGTACTACTGAGGCATAGGCTATTGCGATGGGAGGTGTGGACATGAACGACGAGATCACAATGCCCCACAAGCTGGTGCTGAATTGCCGCAAAGAGCTGAGCTTGACCGGTGTGACAGAGGTGGTCAGTTTCGACGAAAACGCAGTGGTGCTGAAAACCAGCATGGGGTTGCTGGCCATTCATGGGCAGAATCTGCAGCTGAAAAACCTCTCGGTGGATGGCGGGCAGGTAGCTGTGGAAGGCAGGCTGTCCGCCTTTTTCTACGAGGAGCCCCGCAAAGGCGGCACTCTGCGCCGTCTGTTCGGATGACCGCCCCGGCGATAGCCGCCAGCCGCTTCTGCATGGCCCTTGGGGTGGGGGCTGTGCTGGGCTTATTCTACGGTTTTTTGCGGCCACTGCGACCAAAGCTGACCCACCTTTGCGATGCCCTATTCGTGGTTTTCGCCTTCTGGTGCTGGATCTGGCTCAGCTTTGGGCTGTGCCACGGCGATCTGCGTTTCGGCTACACCGCCGGGATGGGCTTGGGCGCATTGGGGTGGGAGTCCACGATGGGTAAGCTTCTTCGGCCAGTTTGGCGATGGATTTGGGAATTTTTGGCACTTTTCCTACTGCCATTGAAAAAATTGTTTGGTTTTTCCCATATTTTT
Source organism: Faecousia sp. (assembly GCA_045638225.1). GTDB lineage: Bacteria > Bacillota > Clostridia > Oscillospirales > Oscillospiraceae > Faecousia. The sequence goes on from JAZUAW010000052.1 coordinate 1,533, forward strand.
GTGAAAAAACTATTTGCAAAATGCAAAAAATGGGTTACAATGGAATGGAATATTGGCCGCCGCCTGCGGCGATGTAAACAGAACGGAGGTGCAGCCCATGGCAAAACGGAAATATCGGGTGGTCTTCAAAAAAAGCAACACCCTTGTCAAGACCGTGATCTTGATCACCGTTCTGATCTGCACCATCGCACTGGTGACGCTGCACGCCTCCATCGAGCAGAGCCGCAACCAGTACGAGGCCATGCGCCAGCACGCAGGCATGCTGGAAGAAAACAACGAAAGTCTGATTCAGCAGATCGATAACATCGGCACGCTGGACAGCATCATCCAGATCGCTATGGAGCGGCTGGGTCTGGTACTTCCGGATACTACCATTTTTGAATCCGGGAATTGATTGAATTTTGGAAGGAACAACGCAAACTATGGAGTTAACCGTCGGAGCCACTTTAGAAGGAAAAGTAAAGTCTATCACCAATTTCGGCGCCTTTATCGCCCTGCCCGAGAACAAGACCGGCATGGTACATATTTCTGAGGTCGCCAACGCCTATGTCAGCGATATTCGCCAGCACTTAACCGAGGGTCAGGATGTAAAAGTCATGGTCATTGGCCTGGAAAACGGAAAGGTCAACCTGTCCATCAAGCGTCTGCAGCCCAAGCCTCAGCGTGAAAACGCTCCCCAGCGAGAGCATCGTGAGCCCCGGGAAAATCGTCCCGCCCCCAAGGCTGCCGTCCCTGTAGCACCCCCCGCCCCCAAGACCGCCGATCAGCTGTTTGAAGAGAAGCTGAAGGCCTTCATGCAGGAATCCGACGCCAAGATCGCCTCCTCCCGGCAGTATGCCGACCGCTCCAGAGGCCGCAGAAGAGGTTAATCAAAAGGGCTGCACTGCGGCCCTTTTTACACATATCAGATTTGACAAGATACATTGTTGTTTACCAGTTTTTCTGTCATTTCGAGCCAGTGCGCCACATCTCGCGCTAAGAGCCGCCGCTTTGCGGCGGTTGCGCTCGAAACGCGCCTGCGGGCGCAGTGGCGTGGGAATCCCCCAAACAGAGAGAAAAACCTCAAGAAGAGCGCCCAAAACCATTGGGGAT
>JAZUAW010000053.1:0-1922 GCA_045638225.1 Faecousia sp.
GTGGAGTTTGCCAAAGGGCACGAAGTGCTCATTGATATGGCCTACCCCTACACCACCCGTCTGATTATTTCCTCTATGGCGGATTGGACCGGCGGTATGGGCTTCTGTCTGTGGCAGGTGCTGATCGTGCTGATGGTGATCATTGCCATGGTCACTGTGGTGCTGATGATCATTCTGCGATGGAATTTTATCCAATGGCTGGGTTGGGTTCTGGCGGCAATTACCTGCGTCTTTACCCTGCATACCGGTCTGTACGGTCTGAACGAGTACGCAAGCCCCCTGGCTGACGATATCCGTTTGGAGATCACCGAATATACGGTGTCCGAACTGAACGAGGCTACCGTCTATTTCCGGGACAAGGCCAACGAGCTGGCAACCGCTGTGCCCCGTAACGACAAGGGTGAGCCGGACTTCGGCAGCTTTGAGGAGCTTGCCCAGCAGGCAGGCGAAGGCTTTGAGATCCTTGCCTATGAACGCGGCATGAGCGTATTTGCAGGCTCTACCGTTCCGGTAAAGGAGCTTGGCTTTAAGGGCTCGTTTACCATGCGCCGCATCGGCGGTGTGACTATGCCCCTGACCGGCGAGGCAGCGGTGAATCCCGATGTGCCCAGCGCAATGCTGCCCTTTACCATGTGCAAGGAAATGGCTTACCGCATGAGCATCTATTCCGAGGCAGATGCGGATTTCGCCGCATTCCTTGCCTGCACCGCCAATTCCTCTCAGGCATTCCAGTATTCCGGTTATCTGGCAGCGTATAAGCTATGCTACGATGCTTTGGCATCCATTTCTACCTCCACGGCGCAGGCTTGCGCCCAGCAGACCGACGGCGGTGTCAATGAGCTGCTGCGGCAGGATCTGGAGGACTACACCCGGTTCTTCGGCAAGGCAAAGATCTCTGCCAAGATCCGCACCGGCGAGCAGGAGACCACTGCCGCAACTGTGGACGCCACCGATCCCACCGGGGAAACCACTGTGGACGATTTCGTGGATATTGTGACTTACTCCCAGTATGAGCATGCATCCCAGATCATGACCAGCTGGTACATTCAGAACTTTATCGTTCCTACCCATCAGGAGGAGGAACAGCCCTTTAACCCCTTGGATCCCAGTCAGGTGGATCTGTCCGGCATTGTCAATGCCAAGCCGGCACAATGATGGAAATGCTGACGACCCTCAGGCAGGGTCTGCCCCAACTGGGGCTGGAACTTTCCGATGAAACCCAAAAGACGCTGTGCGATTTCGGCGCGGCGGTGGTGGAGCAGAATAAGGTGATGAATCTGACTGCCATTACCCAGCCGGATCAAGTGGCAAAGCTGCATCTGCTGGACAGCCTGAGCGTGCTGACGGTGGAAAATCTGGCAGGAAAAAAGGTCATCGATGTAGGCTGCGGCGCCGGTTTCCCCGGTGTGCCTTTGAAGATCGCCTGCCCCGAGATGGAGCTGACCTTGCTGGATTCTCTGGGTAAGCGGATGGCATGGCTGGAACGGGTGCTGCCGGAATTAGGGGTGGACGCCAAGTGCGTTACCGCCCGGGCGGAGGAGGCAGTTGCCACCTGCCGGGAAAGCTATGATTTTGCAACCAGCCGGGCTGTGGCAAGGCTGAATGTGCTTTTGGAGCTGACAGCGCCCTATGTCCGCTTAGGCGGCGCGGTGCTTGCCATGAAGGGCGCAGCCGCCAAGGAAGAACTGGCGGAGGCGGAAAATGCCATAAAGCAGCTGGGACTGAAGCTGGAACGGGTGGTGGAATTCCCCGTGGACGGCACTGCCCACGCAGTGATCGTGCTGCGGAAAGTGGCGCCTACACCCAAGCAGTATCCCAGACGATACGCGAAAATTAAACAATTACCGCTGTAAAAAGGACGCACATGAGTGCGTCCTTTTTAATTAAGAATTAAGAGTTAAGAATTAAGAATTAGGGGACGG
>JAZUAW010000054.1:0-6965 GCA_045638225.1 Faecousia sp.
CTGGACTGATAAGGACGGCAACAAGCGGCGCACTGCTGAAGTCGTGGCAGACAACTGCTACTTCGGCGACAGCAAGCGCGACGGCGACAGCGGTGCTTCCTATGGCGGTAACGCCTATGGCGGCAATGCCTATGGCAACAACGCCTACGGCGGCTACCCCGCTCCCGCTCCCAGCTTCGGCGGCTACTCCGCCCCTGCTGCTCCCGCATCCGATTTCACGATGCTGGATGATGACGACGCTCAGCTGCCCTTCTAACACATTACTTTTCTACTAGACTTACAAGGAGGTAAAACCAATGGCTAACGAACAGCGTATGCGTCCCCGCAAGCGCAAGAAGGTTTGTTCCTTCTGCGTCGATAAGGTGACCGCTATCGATTACAAGGACACTGCCAAGCTGCGCCGTTACCTGTCCGAGCGTGGCAAGATCCTGCCCCGCCGTACCACCGGTACCTGCGCCGCTCACCAGCGTGACCTGACCACCGCCATCAAGCGCGCTCGTCAGATCGCCCTGCTGCCCTACGTGGCTGACTAATGGCAATCAAACAGCCCTGAAGCAAATCGCTTCAGGGCTGTTTTTTGTTCATTTTGCGTCCATTTGAGATGTAATGGTCATTTTTTCTTCTGTAATGGGATGCACAAATGCCACGCTTTTCGCGCACAGCCGCTGGTGGGTATAACCCAATTGCAAGGAAAAGGCCTGACTTTCTTCACTGCCATACTGGGGGTCACCCAAAATAGGGAAGCCGCAATAGGCACAGTGCAGCCGCAACTGATGGGTGCGCCCTGTAACCGGCCGCAGCGCCAGCAACGCCGTCCTCTCCCCTCTTTCGATCACCCTGTACTCCGTAACGGAAGGTTTTCCCTCAGGCGCTATGCACCGCAGCAAACTGGGCAAAGGCCGTCTGGCAATAGGCGCATCAATGCGGCCTGCATCCGCCTGCGGGCCGCAAAAGACCAGCCCATGATATATCTTTTCCACATCCGTATTCTGCAAAAGGGTATGGATGTGGGAATTTTTTGCCAGCAACACCACGCCAAAGGTATCCCGATCCAGCCGGGTCACCGGATGGAAGGCACTCTTCTGCCCCGTTGCTTCATAATACCCCACTACATAATTGGCCAATGTGCCCGAAAACTGGCTATGGGAGGGATGAATCAGCATACCCGCCGGCTTGTCCACCGCCAAAATGTAATCATCCTCATAAAGAACCGTCAGTTCCCCCTGTTGCGCGGGGTATTCCGGTACCGGTTCATCCAGCCGAACCGTGATCACATCCCCGGGCTGCACCGCAAAATCCGTGTGTTGGGGCACGCCGTTTACTCGAATGGCATCGCCCCATTTCAGCTTATTGATCAGCCCTGTGGACATTTTCAATTCCCCTTTCAAAAAAGAGGATAACCGCCCGGCATGAGATGCAATATGCGTTAATTCCATAAAAAATATTCACCCTTTTCCGCTTTACATTTGCATGAAACAATGTAAAATATTAGGTAGTATACAACACATTTAGGAGGCGCACATGGGACGACTAAAAACATATATCCGCCCATATATAGGCTATATGATCCTGACCATGGTCATCAAGCTACTCGGCGCCTATACCGAGCTGATGATACCCGGGCTCATGGAGACCATCCTGGATGAGAAGGTACCCGCCAAGGATCTGGGCAGCATCTACCTCTATGGCGGCATGATGCTGCTTTGCGCGGCGCTGTGCCTGGTGTTCAACATTGTGGCCAACCGCATGAGTGCCAAAAGCTCCGGACAGATCACCCTGGCCATACGCCACGATCTGTTTGAAAAATTGACCCATCTTTCTGCCCGGCAGATGGACAAGCTTACAGTATCCTCCGCCGAATCCCGGCTCACCAGCGACACCTACAACATCAACCAGATGCTTGCCCGGCTACAGCGCATGGGTGTACGCGCTCCCATGCTGCTGATCGGCGGCATCATCATGATGCTTCGGATGGATGCAGTGCTTTCACTGGTGCTGATCGCTCTGCTGCCTATTATAGCACTGGTTACCTATTTTGTCACCAAAAAGAGTTTGCCTTTGTATACAAAACAGCAAACCATTCTGGACAGGGTGGTGCGAACCGTACAGGAAAACATCACCGGCATCCGGGTCATCAAAGCCCTGAGCAAAACGGATTACGAAAAGAAGCGCTTCCACGCTGTTAATTCCGAGCTCACCCAGATCGACCAAAAGGCCGGCACCGTTTCGGCGCTGACCAATCCCACAGCCTCGCTGACCTTGAATCTGGGTTTGACGCTGGTGGTACTGATCGGTGCATTCCGTGTCAACAACGGACAGATGGAGGGCGGCGTCATCGTGGCCTTCCTGCAGTATTTTATTATGATCCTCAATGCCATGCTGGGCGTAACCCGCATTTTTGTTATGTGGAGCAAGGGCGAAGCCGGCGCCAAGCGGGTAGCCGATGTGCTGCAGACCCCGGAGGATATGCTGGTACTGCCCGCTGTTGAGCCGGAGGCAAACGCACCCCACATCGAATTCAGAGATGTCAGCTTCTCCTACACCGGCATCGGCACCAATACCGCCGATCTCAGCTTCCGTCTGGCGCACGGCCAGACTTTGGGCATCCTGGGCCCAACCGGCAGCGGCAAATCCACCATTTTGAACCTGTTGATGCGGCTTTACGACACCGACCGGGGACAGATCCTCATCGACGGACAGGATATCCGCACCATTCCCTACGGCCAGCTGCGCGGCAAATTCGGTGTAGTCTTCCAAAATGACTTCGTCATGGAAGGCACCATTGCCGACAATCTCCGCTTCTTCCGGGATATTTCCGACAGCGACATCGAAAACGCGGCCACCCACGCCCAAGCAGAATTCATCGCCCAGAAAGAGGGCGGCATGGACGCCGAGGTGCAGGTACGCGGCAATAACCTTTCCGGCGGCCAGAAGCAGCGTCTGCTGATCGGCAGAGCTTTGGCCGGAAACCCGGAGATCCTGATTCTGGACGACGCCTCCTCCGCCCTGGACTACCGCACCGATGCCAAACTGCGGCAAGCCCTTCGGGAGCATTACCGGGATACCACCACCATATTGGTAGCCCAGCGTATCAGCAGCCTGCGCCATGCGGATCTAATCCTGGTGCTGCAGGAAGGTGCGGTGATCGGCATGGGGCGCCATGAAGATCTGCTGCAAAACTGCGAAGAATATGCCTATCTTGCCCGCATCCAGATGGGCGAAGGACAGGAGGTGCTCTGATGGCAGGCAATCCCAATCTGATCGGCGGCGGCAGAATGACCCGCGCCGAAGTCAGCGGCGACAAGCGCCGTTTCGAGGGCACCACCATCAACCGTGGCGCACTGCTGCGCAGGCTTTGGAGATATCTGGGAAAAAACAGGCTGCTGCTGGTGCTGGCGGTGATCCTATCTGTTTCCAGTAGTCTGCTTTCTCTCTACGGCCCCAAGCTCTCCGGCGAGGCTATCAACGCCATCCATGTGGAAGAAGTTCTTGCCGACGGCACCGTACTCAGCAGCGTGGGCCGGGTGGATTTTGACACCGTGTTCCGCTGTGTCACCCTGATGGCCATTTTCTATGTATGCGCGGCTGTTCTTACATTCCTATTGAATGTGGTCATGATTCGTCTTTCCCGGCGGATCAGCAAGCAGATGCGCCACGATGTATTTGAAAATCTGACCCGTCTGCCGGTAAGCTATTTCGACCAATTCCAGACCGGCGACATCATCTCCACCATCACCTACGATATCGACACCGTCAACCAATCCCTGTCTACCGACATGCTGCAGATCCTGCAGAGCACCATCACGGTGGTGGTCTCCTTCATCATGATGCTGACCATCGCCCCTCAGCTGGTGCTGATCTTCCTGTTTACCATTCCCATCACCATTTTCTTCACCCGTTGGCTGACGAAGCGGGTGCGGCCTCTGTTCCGCCGCCGCAGCGCCAGACTGGGCCAGCTCAACGGCTTTGTGGAGGAAATGCTCTCCGGCCAGAAGACGCTTCGCGCCTATGGCCGTGAGGATGCAGTGCTGGAAGCCTTTGATGAGAAAAACAATGCCGCCGTGGAAGCCTACACCGTGGCAGAGGCCAACGGTACCGTTACCGGCCCCAGCGTCAATTTCATCAACAATACCTCTCTGGCTCTGGTGTGCATGTTCGGCTCCATGCTGTTCATGCGGGGCAAGGTGGGTCTGGGCGATCTGAGCAGTTTCGTGCAGTATTCCCGCAAATTCTCCGGCCCCATCAACGAGGTGGCCAATATCATTGCTGAACTGCAAAGCGCTTTCGCTGCAGCCGAGCGTGTGTTTACCCTCATTGACGCGAACCCCGAAACCGAGGATGCTCCTGATGCTGCTGTGCTGACGGAAGTGGAAGGCAGCGTAGAACTGAAAAATGTAGACTTTTCCTACGTGCCCGGCAAACCCATCATCGAGGGACTGAATCTGCAGGCCAAACCCGGCAGCCTCACAGCCATCGTCGGCCCCACAGGTGCCGGCAAGACTACCATCATCAATCTGCTGATGCGCTTTTACGATGTGCAGGGCGGCGCGGTATATGTGGATGGTCATGACATCCGCCATGTAACCCGGGATTCTCTGCGGCGCGCCTATACCATGGTGCTGCAGGATACCTGGCTGTTCCACGGCACCATTTTCGACAACATTGCCTACGGCAAGCCCGGCGCCACTATGGAAGAAGTGGTGGCGGCGGCCAAAGCAGCCCACATCCACGGCTACATTTCCCGCCTGCCGGAAGGCTACAACACCGTGCTTTCCGACAACGGCACCTCTATCTCCAAGGGTCAGAAGCAGTTGCTGACCATCGCCCGGGCTATGCTGCTGGACGCCCATATGCTGATCCTGGACGAAGCAACCTCCAATGTAGATACCCGCACCGAGCAGCAAATCCAAGCCGCCATGCGCCAGCTGATGAAGGGCAAGACCTGCTTTGTCATCGCCCACCGCCTGTCCACCATCCAATCGGCAGACCATATTCTGGTGCTGGAGGGCGGCAAGGTGGTGGAACAGGGCACCCACGAAGAACTGATGGCCCAGCGTGGCAGCTACCACAGACTCTATCAGGCCCAGTTCGACGCCGTATCCTAACCTGCGGATAGGATCATCGACAAACCGGAAAGGACGCGTTTCCATGAAATTGCAGATCCACACCAGCCCAGTAGCCCAAGCCTTTATCAGCGGCGACGAATGCCCCTTCTGCAATCTGCACCGACAGACAGAGCAGCGAGCCATCCGCCATTTCGCCGGTCCTGCCGCCACCTATATGGAACCGGAAGCCCGAGCCATTACCAACGAGACCGGTTTCTGCCCGGCGCACACAAAAAAGCTGTATGACTACGGCAACACACTGGGCATCGCGCTGATGCTGCAGACCCACTGTGAAGCCCTGCTGCATCAGCTGCAAGAGCAGACGGAAAACTATGAGATTCCCGAAAAGAGAGGCCTGTTTTCCAAAAAGAAACCGGCAAACGACGCACCCTATTGGCTGCGTCTACAGCAGCAGGTAGAACGCTGCGCCGTTTGCGATCAAATCGCGGACAATATGCAGCGGCACTACCGGGTATTTTTCGATCTTCTGCAGGAAGAAGAATTCCGCCAGATGGTATCGGCATCCAAGGGTTTCTGTTTCGGACACTTCGCCCAGCTGTTGCAGGAAGCCGAAACCCATTTGCCGCAAAAACAGGCCCCATGGTTTTACGCCACCGTTTACCGGGTCATGGCGGAAAATCTGCAACGGGTCAAGGCAGACCTGGACCATTTCATCGTCAAATATGACTACCGCAATGCCGCTCTGCCCTGGGGCAACGCCAAGGATGCCTTGCCGCGAATTGCCCAAAAGCTAGCCGGCATCTACCCGGCAGACCCACCTTATCGAAAAGACTAAAAAAAGACCACCCAAATCGGGTGGTCTTTTTATGTGTAATTGTTAATTACAGAGCAGCCTTAGCCTTCTCGACAACAGCAGCGAAAGCAGCAGCGTCGTGGATAGCCATCTCGGACAGGCTCTTGCGGTTCATCTCGATGCCAGCCTTCTTCAGACCGTTCATGAACTTGGAGTAGTTCAGACCGTAGGGAGCGACAGCAGCGCTGATACGGGTGATCCACAGGCGACGGAAGTCACGCTTCTTCTGCTTACGACCAGCGAAAGCATAGTTGCCGGACTTCATGACCTGCTGCTTGGCCATCTTAAAGTGTTTGGACTTGGAACCCCAGTAGCCCTTGGCCAGCTTCAGGGTAGCATTTCTTCTCTTGCGCGTCATCATCGCGCCTTTAACTCTTGCCATTTTTTATATCCTCCTGTTCGACTTACTTGTAAGGAATCATTTCCTTGATGGCGCTGACGTTGGTCTGGTCAGCGTAAGCGGTGCTACGCAGATGGCGAGTACGCTTGGTGGTCTTCTTGGTGAGGATGTGGCTCTTGTAAGCGTGTGCTCTCTTGACCTTGCCGCTGGCGGTCAGGTTGAATCTCTTCTTAGCACCGCTGTGGGTTTTTACCTTGGGCATAGTAAGTTCTCCTTCCGATTCTTTCGTAATCTTACTTGTTATTTTTTGGGAGTCAGGAACATGGCCATGAAGCGGCCTTCCAACTTGGGATTCTTTTCCATGCTGGCGCAATCTGTGCAAGCCTCTGCAAAGTCCAACAGCAGCTTCTCACCCAGGTTGGTGTGAGCCATTTCGCGACCGCGGAAACGGACACTGACCTTGACCCGGTTGCCGTCTGCCAGGAACTTCTGTGCTGCCTTGACTTTGGTGTTCAGGTCGTTGGTGTCGATGCTGGGGCTCATGCGGATTTCCTTGATCTCCACAACCTTCTGGTTCTTCTTGGCATCCTTCTCCCGCTTCTTCTGATCGTAGCAGAATTTGGAATAGTCCATGATCTTGCAGACGGGGGGAACGGCATTGGGAGAGATCTTCACCAGATCCATACCCTGCTCTTCTGCCATGGCA
>JAZUAW010000055.1:0-15587 GCA_045638225.1 Faecousia sp.
AAAGGTTACCTATTCCTAGGTCTGGAACCGATACCGCATCCAACCATCCTGCCCGCATTCCACATCAGTCAGGCCTAGCGGCCTGCCAGCTTCTCCCCGGGAGAAGCTAGAGCGGCTTCACCGCTAATCGTGTAAACAACAATTTACCTTACCAAGAAACATTAGGAGGTATCCCTATGGAAACCTTATATTTATCCGCAGCGGATGAAAACACCGCCCGGATTGCGGCAGAACTGATCCGAAAGGGCGAACTGGTGGCAATCCCCACGGAAACCGTGTACGGTCTGGGCGCCAACGGTCTGGATGAAAACGCCGTCCTCAAAATCTTTGAGGCCAAGGGCCGTCCCCAGGACAACCCCTTGATTCTGCACCTGTCAGATGGGTCAGAAATGGCAAATTACTGTGTAAATATTCCAGAAAGCGCTTATTTGCTGGCCGAAAAGTTCTGGCCCGGCCCCCTGACCATGGTGCTACCCGCCCGGGATAATGTGCCCAAGCGCACCACCGGTGGCCTGCGCACCGTGGCTGTTCGCTGCCCGGACAGCGCCATCACCCGGGAAATCATCCGTCTGGCCGGCGTGCCCCTGGCTGCCCCCAGCGCCAACATCTCCGGCAAGCCCTCCACCACCACCGCCCAGCATGTAAAACACGATCACGACGGCCGCATTGCCGCCATTGTAGACGGCGGCCCCTGCCGGGTAGGTGTGGAAAGCACCATTGTGGATCTGACGGAGCAGCCTCCCCGTCTTCTGCGCCCCGGTGGCATCACCCCGGAGCAGTTGGTGGAAGTGCTGGGCGAGGTGACTGTGGACAAGGCGGTAACGGCCCAGATTGACAAGGATGCCATGGTGAAAGCCCCCGGCATGAAATACAAGCACTACGCCCCGGATTGTGCCGTGCTGATCATTGCCGGCAGTCGGGAGGCGGCGGCGAGATACATCCATGCCCATTTCGAGGAAGGGGATCGTGTGCTGTGCTTCCGGGAGGAGCTTGCGCTGTACAAAAATTGCAACCCGCTGGCCTATGGCGAGGAGGCGGATGCCAACACCTTGTCGGCAGGCCTGTTTGCGGCCCTGCGAGAGTTGGACGACCCGGCGGTCAAGCGAGTGTTTGCCCGTTGCCCTGTGGGCGGCGGCGTGGCCTATGCGGTGCAAAACCGGCTGAAAAAAGCCGCAGGCTTCCATATCATCGACGCAGAAGAACAGTAAATTGTTGTTTACCAAATTTGCTGTCATTCCGAGCCAGTGGGCACACTGGCGTGGGAATCCCCCAAACAGAGAGGAAAACCTCACGAAGAGCGCCCAAAACCTTTGGGGATTGCCACACCAGTGACATCGGTCACTGGTTCGCAATGACATTCATTTTGTTGCGCTAAACAACAATTTATCTTACTAAGGAGGCTCTATGGAAAAGGAAACCTTCGTCATCGGCATTACCGGCGGCAGCGGCTGCGGCAAGACCACCCTGCTGAAATGCATCGCCGAAAAAGGCGGCGCAGTTCTCGATTGCGACGCCATTTACCATCAGCTTCTTGCCACAGATGAGCAAATGCTGGCCGCTATTGAAGCCCGGTTCCCCGGGGTAGTGGAGCAGGGCCGGTTGCAGCGTAAAAAATTGGGTGCCATCGTTTTTTCTGACGAAAAAGCCCTGCGCGATCTGAATGCCATCACCCATGCCGCCGTGAAAACCGAAGTTCTGCGGCAGCTGCCGGAGGCAGGTCTTGCCGCTATTGACGCCATCGGCCTGTTTGAAGGGGATCTTGCAGGACTTTGCCATGTGACGGTAGCGGTCACCGCCCCGGTAGAAGACCGGGTGCGCAGGCTCATGGCCCGGGACGGCATTTCGGAAGACTATGCACGCAGCCGCATTGCTGCCCAGCGTTCCAATACGGAATTTTCAGCATTGTGTGACCATACACTGGAAAATGATGGAGATATTTGTGCATTCCGCGCAAAATGTCTTGCTTTTTTACAGAGTTTCTGTATAATATAATATGGGATTGTAGGGGAGGGCCTTGTCTCTCCCCTTTCCCGTATGTCATGTAATTTAGGGAGGTATCCCCTCCCATACAGAATTTGAATGGAGGAAGATTCCCATGAACATCGAAGAACTGAAGAACTCCCTGCTGCACACCAAGAAGAACGGCTTCACCCGCATCACTGCTGAGCAGAGAGCCGAAATGGAAACCTACTGCCGTGGCTATATGGACTTTATGGACGCCGCCAAGACCGAGCGCGAGGCCACCACTTGGGCCGTCAAGGCCGCTGAGGCCCGTGGCTTTGTGGAACTGAAGCCCGGCATGGACGCCAAGCCCGGCGACAAGTTCTACATGAACAACCGTGGCAAGAGCATCATTCTGGCCATTGTGGGCAACAAGCCCCTGAGCGAAGGCGCCAACATCTGCGCCGCACACGTGGATTCCCCCCGCATGGATATCAAGCCCAATCCCCTGTACGAAGCTGACGAAATCGCCTACCTGAAGACCCATTACTACGGCGGCATCAAAAAGTACCAGTGGGTCACTGTGCCTCTGGCTCTGCACGGTGTGGTTTACCGCAAGGACGGCGAAGTTGTCACCGTCAACATCGGTGAGGCAGATTCCGATCCCATCCTGTATGTTTCCGACCTGCTGATCCACCTGTCCGGTGATCAGATGCAGAAGAGCGCCGGCACCGTCATCGCCGGTGAGCAGCTGAACGTCATCATGGGCACCGAGCCTCTGGAAGGCGAAGGCTCTGACCTGGTGAAGCTGCACATCATGAAGCTGCTGAACGAAAAGTACGGCATCATCGAGGAAGATTTCCTGTCCGCTGAACTGACCATCGTCCCCGCTGGCAAGAGCCGCGAGGTGGGTCTGGACCGCAGCCTGATCGGCGCTTACGGCCATGATGACCGTGTGTGCGCTTACGCTGAGATGGAAGCCCTGTTCACCATCGGTACCCCCGACAAGACCGCTGTCTGCGTGCTGGCTGACAAGGAAGAGATTGGCTCCGTGGGTATTTCCGGCATGCAGAGCCAGGTCTTTGAGTACTTCATGGAGATCCTGTGCGATGCCCAGGGCGTGAAGCTGACCCACTGCTTCCAGAACTCCTTCTGCCTGTCTGCCGACGTTTCCAACGCCCACGCTCCCAACTTCGCTGAGACCGAGGAGCGCCGCAACAACTCCGCACTGAACTACGGCGTTGCCATCTGCAAGTACACCGGTTCCCGTGGTAAGGGCGGCGCTTCCGACGCTTCCGCCGAGGCTATGGGCCATGTCCGCACCGCGCTGGACAACGCAGGTGTCATCTGGCAGATCGCCACTCTGGGTAAGGTCGATCAGGGCGGCGGCGGCACCGTGGCTGCCTACATGGCTAACCGCAACATCGTCACCGTCGATGCCGGTGTTCCCGTGCTGGCTATGCACGCTCCCATGGAAGTTGTCTCCAAGCTGGACTGCTACGAGACCATGCTGGCTTGCAAGGCTATCTATCTGGCCTAATTTCATCTCCACCCACCGGGGGCAGCAATGCCCCCGGTATTTTTATGGGCCAAATTACTGTTTGTCGCGGCGATAAATGAAAATTTGAAGTTTTTGGGGTCACTCTACTGTCAGTAGAGTGGGTTTTCTACCATGAGGAGGGTGAATTTTTCAACGGTTTCGTGACTTTTGACCTTTTGGCGGTTAGGATATGGTCAGAAATTTTACCCAAGGAGCGTTTTTTTATGCATACTTATCAGATCATCACCGATTCCGCTTGCGACCTGCCGAAGACCATGCTGGCCCAGCTGGACGTAACCACCACGCCCCTGCACGTGCTGTTTAAGGGGCAGAATCTTCCCGATTCTGTGGACGAAGGATTGAAGGAAATTTATGACGGTCTCCGGGCCGGCGAGCATACCTCCACCTGCGCCGTCAATCCCGAAAACTGGGCGGCAGTGATGGAGCCGGCGCTGGCCTCCGGTCGTGACGCATTGGTGCTGGCCTTCTCCTCTGGCCTGAGCACCACCTACCAGTCCGCCGTTATCGCCGCCGGGGATCTGTCCGAAAAGTACCCGGACCGCAAGGTGATCGTGGTAGATACCGGCTCTGCCGCTCTGGGACAGGGTCTGCTGGTGTGGCATGCCTGCCAAAAGCGGGACGAGGGCCTCAGCCTGGAAGAACTGGCCACTTGGTGTGAAGAAAACAAGCGGCATCTGTGCCATTGGTTCACCGTCAACGACCTGATGCATCTGAAGCGGGGCGGCCGTGTCAGCGCAGCCACCGCTGTGGTGGGCACCATGCTGCAAATCAAGCCGGTGCTCCATGTGGACGATGCCGGCAAGCTGGTGAACATGGAAAAGGCCCGTGGTCGCAAGGCATCCATGGATATTCTGGTGAAGAAATTCAAGGAGCTGGGTGAAGGCTACGACAATTCCATGGTATTTATTTGCCATGGCGATTGCTTAGAGGATGCAAAGAAGCTGGAACAAATGATGCTGCACGAAGGCGTGAAAGAAGTATTTGTAGGCAATCTGGGTGCTGTGATTGGCTCCCATGCCGGCCCCGGTACGCTGGCACTGTTCTTCATGGGCAAACATCGATAAATACCGCCGAAGGGGACAGCGCAATGCTGTCCCCTTTTTAATTTTTATTTATAGGTCCGAAGCCGCCTATAGGATAAACAGCAATTTATTTTTCCTTCGGGGTTTCGTTTTGGAGCAGGTTATGCTAAAATAAAGAAAATGACAAAAGGAGAATGGCCTATGAAACGATGCGTTATTTTCTGTGCCGGAGAATTTTCCGGGCTGCTGACGCCCACGCATACCGATGATCTGGTCATCGCCGCCGACGGCGGTCTGCGGCATACCCAAGCGATTGGTTTGAAGCCGGATATTATTCTGGGTGATTTCGACTCGCTTGGGCAGATTCCGGCGGGTGCGCAGGTGCATCCGGTAGAAAAAGATGATACCGACGCCATGCTGGCCATCAAGGAAGGTCTGAAACTGGGCTGCCGGCAGTTTTTGCTCTACGGCAGCTTGGATGGCCCCCGGCTGGAGCACACCGTGGCCAATTTTCAGGCACTGCAATATCTGGCTGATCACAATGCCCGGGGCTATCTGGTAGGCACACGGCAGATCGTAACGGTTATACAAAACGAATGCATCCGTTTCCCCGGGGATTTTACCGGGTATCTAAGCGTGTTTTGCTTAGGACAGGACGCCAAGGATGTCAGCATCCGGGGCGCGAAATATGAGGTAACAGATGGAATTCTCACCACCGGCTTCCCCTTGGGCGTCAGCAACCAGTTTGTGGGCAGGGAAGTGACCGTGGAAGTAAGAAGCGGCAGCCTGCTGCTGATTTGGGATAAACATAACGGTATCCTGTAAATGGCTGTTTATCGCACACCTTCCATTTTTATGTAGGGAACGCTGAGGACAGCGTTCCCTAGGGAGTGTACAACAACGGAGCGCTAAACGAAACTTTGAAGAAGGGAGGACGGTTATGCTGACCTACGAACTAAAAAAAGCGCCGGGAGTGCCGCTATACGAAGCACTTTACCGCTGCATCCGGGGCGACATTCTCTCGGGGCGGTTACCTGCCGGGGAAAAGCTGCCCAGCAAGCGGGCGTTGGCTGCCCATTTGGAAGTCAGCAAAATCACCGTGGAGGCCGCCTACGCCCAGCTGGTAGCCGAGGGCTACATCATTGCCCGGGAAAAGGTGGGGTATTTCGTCGAACAGGTGGAAACGGTAGCCACCCACAGTGCCCCCACCACAACCGCCCTGTCCGAAACTGTGCCGACTTTGGTGGATCTGACCGCCAATGCCCCGGCCAAATTTCCTTTCTCCGTGTGGAGCCGCCTGCAAAGGCAGGTGCTGCTGGATCACGGCCATCAGCTCTTGGAGCCGGTACCCCATCAGGGTGCGGCCGATCTGCGGCAAGCCATTGCCCAGCATCTGGCAGGCTTCCGGGGAATGCAGGTGGACCCGGAGAACATCATCATCGGCGCCGGCACTGACTTTTTGTACAATCTGCTGCTGCAGCTATTGGGACAGGACAAGATTTACGCCCTGGAAGAGCCGGGTTACAGCAAAATTCGCCGCATTTATGACGCTGCCGGGGCAAAAAGCATCCCCGCTCCCATGGACAGCTTCGGCGTAATGCCGGAGGCCATCGAGGATGCCCAGGTGTTGCACATTTCTCCCTGCCATCACTTTCCCACAGGGCTTATCACTCCCACCCATCGGCGGCAGGCTTTGCTGCGGTGGACGTCATTGGGGGATCGATGGATCATCGAGGACGATTACGACTCGGAATTTCGCTTCGATGCCCATCCCATCAGCGCCATGTACTCCGGATCGGAACAGGGGCGGGTAATCTATATGAACAGCTTCAGCAAATCTCTGGCCCCTTCCATCCGTATGGGATTCATGGTGCTGCCGCCGGCGCTGATGGCGGCATTCCGGAAGAAACTGGGCTTTTACAGCTGCACCGTCAGCAGCTTTGAACAGCACACGCTGGCCCGTTTTTTGCGGGAGGGCCATTTTGAAAAGCATATCAACCGCATGCGAAAATTCTACCGCAGCCGCCGCAATCGGCTGCTGCAAATGCTGAAAACCTGCCGTTGGGCAGATCGTTTGACCATTGAGGAGGCTGACGCAGGACTGCATTTTCTTGTCCATGTGAATACGGAGCTTTCCGACGGGGCGCTGGAGAATTTCTGCCGGGACATGGGCCTGCAGGTGCGGTGCCTCAGCCGCTACTATTTCGGCGCGCCGCCACAGGAAAGCCTGCACAGGATCGTGGTCAATTACTCCGGGCTGAAAGAGGAAGATTTGGCCCGATTGTCAGAGATCTTAGGGCAGTAAATTGTTGTTTAGCGGCGTAGCCGTCTTGGCTCCCCCCTATGGGGGAGCTGGCAAAAATCTCCGATTTTTGACTGAGAGGGCCCTCTCCGCCCCAGTGTGTGCACTGGGGCACCTCTCCCAAAGGGAGAGGCAAGGGGCGTTACAAAAACTGCAAACAACAATTTATCTTCCCAAAAGTTTGAAAAATGTCACAAAAAATATGCAAAACCCTCTTGCAAAATGCCCAAAAGGGTGCTATAATATTGACAATCTAACGTATACTATACGAAAGAGAGGGGCACTGACCCCTCTCTTTTTTTGAAAGAGAGGGACAAAGTATGAAAGTTACCGATCAGGTTGCCGCCTTTGCTGAGCCTATTGTGGTGGCTCACGGTTGCACGCTGTGGGATGTGGAATATGTCCGTGAAGGCAGCGAGCGTTTCCTGCGGCTGTATATCGACAAGGACGGCGGCGTAGATATTTCCGACTGCGCAGCTATCTCCCGTGCCGTCGACCCCATTTTGGATGAAAAAGACCCCATCGCCGAAAGCTACCACTTTGAGGTCTGCTCCGCCGGTTTGGAGCGGGCATTGAAGCGTCCCGGCGATTTTGAGCGTTTCATGGGCAGCCCCATTATGGTCAAGCTCTACCGCCCCCGCAACGGTCTGAAGGAAATCCCCTGTGTCCTCCGTGGCTATGAGGATGGCAAGGTCACCGTAGAGGCCGGCAAGGAAACCATTACCTTTGAAAAATCCGAAGTCGCACTGGTGCGTCTTCGTGTTGAATTTTAAACAATTAAATACACAATTAAATAGGAGGAAAACTTAAAATGGCAAGAGCAAAGAAAAAGGCCGAACCTGTCAAGGTAGACATCGGCATGGAAGTGTTTGCCGCGCTGCGTGATCTGGAGAAGGTCAAGGGCATCCCCGTGGAGTACATGGTGGAGCGCATGAAGCAGGGCATGGCCAACGCTTATCGCAAGGACAGAGAAGACCGTCGTGATGTGCCCGCCGACAATGTGGTGGTGGACCTGAGCGAAAAGGGTCTTTTCGTACATGTAGTCAAGACCGTGGTGGAGGAAGTGGAAGATACCGCACTGGAGATCCACATCGACGCCGCGAAGAATTATAACCCCGACGCCCAGCTGGGCGACACCGTTTCCATCCCCGTGGATGTGGACAAATTCAGCCGTATCGCTGCCCAGACCTTCAAGCAGGTGCTGATCCAGGGTATCCGCGAGGCCGAGCGTGGCATGGTCTATGAGAGCTATGCTGACAAGGCTCAGGAGCTGCTGACCGCTACCGTGCTGCGCATTGACCCCAACGGCAATGTGTTCGTGCGCATCGGCCAGGGTAATGAGGTTTCCGATGCTGTGCTGCGCACTTCCGAGCAGATTCCCGGCGAAACCTACACCGAGGGTCAGATGATCCGTGTGTATGTGCTGGAGGTCCGCCAGGCCCAGCGTGGCCCGCTGGTCCACGTTTCCCGCACCCATCCCAATCTGGTACGCCGTCTGTTTGAGCTGGAGACCCCCGAAATCGCTGAGGGTCAGGTGGAGATCCGCAACATCGCCCGTGAGGCTGGCAGCCGCACCAAGATGGCTGTTCGTGCCGCAATGGAGGGCATCGATCCCGTGGGCGCCTGTGTTGGTCCCCGTGGTGGCCGTGTTGGCGCCGTCGTGGAAGAGCTGGGTGGCGAGAAGATCGACATCGTGGTTTGGTCCGAGGATCCCTGCGAGTATGTCAAGGCAGCCCTGAGCCCCGCTGATGTGATCAGCGTGGAGGCTGTTTCCGGTCAGAAGGCCTGCCGCGTGCTGGTTCCCGATGATCAGCTGTCCCTGGCCATCGGCAAGGAGGGCCAGAACGCCCGTCTGGCAGCTCGCCTGACCGGCTATAAGATCGATATCAAGCCCGCTTCTCAGGCAGAGATTGAGGAGTAATCAATAAATATATGTCATCGCGAACCAGTCCTCAGACTGGTGTGGCGATCCCCAAAGGTTTCCGATTATTCTGGGGGATTGCCACGTCGGGCTTCGCTCTCCTCGCAATGACAATGATGTACAAGGAGGTAGCTTATGCAAAAGAAAATTCCCCAGCGGCAGTGTATGGGCTGCCGGGAACGAACCGACAAGCGCAATCTGATCCGGGTGGTCCGCACGCCGCAAGGCGACGTGCAGCTGGATTTCTCCGGCAAGCTCAGCGGCCGTGGCGCTTACATCTGCCCCAAGGCTGAGTGTTTGAAGAAGGCGCAAAAGAGCAAGGCGCTGGATCGCAGTCTGGAAGTTCCCATTCCCGATGAAGTTTATGACCGGCTTTCCCGGGAAATCGAGGTGGTAAATCATGGATAAAGCCTTGAATTTCCTGTCCCTTGCCCGCAAGGCCGGTACTGCCGAGCTGGGCGAAGAGCCCGCAGGCGCAGCCGCCCGAGCCGGCAAAGCCTATGCGCTGCTGGTAGCCGCCGATTGCGGTGACCACACCTGGCGCAGAGCCAAGGCCTTTGCCGCCGGCACCGACCAGCAAGCCATCCGCCTGCCCTACAGCAAAGACGAAATGGGTATGGCCACCGGCCGCAGCAGCTTGGCCATTGCCGCCATTACCGATTGCGCCATGGCGCTGGCATTGGTGAAATCTTTGCCGGAGCAAGAGAAATATACCGAGTCCATCGCTGTACTGGAGCAAAAAGTTGCCCGGCAGAAGCAGCGCAAGAAGGAAGCCGCGGCACATAAGAAGAATGTGCGCGTAGGTAAGAAGAAGTAAGTAAACCAACATTGCAGACTATACTGTCATCGCGAACCAGTCCTCAAAACTGGTGTGGCGATCCCCGAAGGTTTCCCAAATATCCGGGGGATTGCCACGGTCGCTATGCTCCCTCGCAATGACATGAATCTTATAGTCTGTCACATTTTGGAGGTGCGTTTATTTGAGTTTTGTGAAGTATCGTGTCAAAGAGGTGGCTACCGATTTCGGTATGTCCCCCAAGGAAGTTTCCGAGATCATCGGAAAGTATTATGAAAAGCCCAAATCCTACTCCCAGGTGCTGACCGCCGACGAGCTCAACGCCGTGTTTGATCACGTCACCCGCCACAACCAGATCAGCGATCTGTCTGTGGTGTTCAATGTCCAGCCCAAGGAGCAGCCTAAGGCAGAAGCCCCCAAGGCAGAGGCCCCCAAGCCCGCCGCGCCCCAGCAGCAGGCAAACCGTCCTCAGCATCAGGGTCAGCAGCGTCCTCAGCAGGGCAACCGTCCCCAGCAGCAGGGCCAGCAGCGTCCTGCCCAGAACCAGCAGGCCCAGCAGCCTGTCAAGCAGCCCGAGCCGGAGCGCAAGCGTGAGCGTCGCGTGGTTGACACCTCCGCTGTGCAGGTGAACACCGCCCGTTTTGAAGATGTGGATAATCTGATCTCCGAGCGCGCCCAGAATTTCCAGGGCGGCAAGCAGCGCATCGGCGGCGGCAAGGGCGGCAAGCAGCAGAAGCAGCAGGTCGCCAATAAGAAGGGCAACAAGTCCCGCAATGAAGAGCAGGAGAAGATGCGCAAACTCCAGATGGAAGTGGCCCGCAAGGCCCCCACTGTGGTGAAGATCCCCGACGAGATTACCGTCGGCGAGCTGGCCAGCCGCATGAAGAAAACTGCCGCCGAGGTCATCAAGTGCTTGATGAAAAACGGCGTTCTGGCTGCTCTGAACCAGACCATCGACTTCGATACCGCCGAATTTGTGGCCACCGAGCTGGGCTGCAAGGTGGAAAAGGAAGTCACCGTCACCATCGAAGAGAGAATCATCGACGATCACGTAGACACTGCCGACGAGCTGGTGACCCGCGCACCCGTTGTCGTTGTCATGGGTCACGTTGACCATGGTAAGACCTCCACCCTGGATGCCATCCGGAAAACCTCTGTCACCGCAGGTGAGGCCGGCGGCATTACCCAGCACATCGGTGCTTACACCGTAGATGTCAATGGCCAGATGATCACCTTCCTGGATACCCCCGGCCACGCTGCCTTTACTTCCATGCGTGCCCGTGGCGCCAAGTCCACCGACATCGCCATTCTGGTGGTTGCTGCCGACGACGGCATCATGCCCCAGACTGTGGAATCCATCAACCACGCCAAGGCCGCCGAAGTGCCCATCATCGTGGCTATCAACAAGATGGATAAGCCCACCGCCAACCCCGATAAGATCAAGGAACAGCTGACCAAGTACGACCTGGTTTGCGAAGAGTGGGGTGGCGACACCATCATCTGCCCCATCTCTGCCAAGAAGGGCACCGGTCTGGAAGAGCTGCTGGAAATGGTACTGCTGACCGCCGAAGTGCAGGAACTGAAGGCCAACCCCAACCGCCGTGCCAAGGGCACCGTCATCGAGGCTCGTCTGGACAAGACCCGTGGCCCCGTGGCTACCCTGCTGGTGCAGAACGGCACCCTGAATCAGGGCGATATCGTCATTGCCGGCACCGCCGTGGGCCGTGTCCGTGTCATGACCAACGACAAGGGCCGCACCGTCAAGACCGCAGGTCCTTCCGTGCCTGTTGAGATCACCGGCCTGGCCGAAGTGCCCGCCCCCGGCGACGAGTTCAACGCCGTTACCGACGAGCGTATGGCCCGTGAGCTGGTTGAGCAGCGTAAGCAGGCTGCCAAGGACGCTGCTGCTATGATGCAGCAGAAGGTGACCCTGGATAACCTGTTCGCCCGTATGCAGGAAGGCGAGATGAAGGAACTGCCCCTGATCGTCAAGGCTGACGTGCAGGGTTCTGCCGAAGCTGTGAAGGCCTCTCTGGAGAAGATCTCCAACGAGGAAGTCCGTGTTCGCGTGATTCACGCCGGTGTCGGCGCTATCAACGAAAGCGATATCCTGCTGGCTTCTACCTCCGGCGCCATCATCATCGGCTTCAATGTCCGTCCCGACTCCGGTGCACAGGCCAGCGCCCACCGTACCAACGTGGATATGCGCTTCTACCGCGTCATTTACGATGCCATCGACGAGATCGAGTCCGCTATGAAGGGCATGCTGGCACCCAAGTTCGAAGAAGTGGTCATTGGCCACGCAGAAGTGCGCATGACCTACAAGGTTTCCGCCATCGGCACCGTCGCCGGTTGTATGGTCAAGGACGGCAAGGTCACTCGCGATGCCAAGGTCCGCGTGCTGCGTGACAACATCGTTGTCTACGAAGGCGAGATCGGATCTCTGCAGCGCTTCAAGGATCAGGCCAAGGAAGTCACCGCCGGTTACGAATGCGGCATGACCATTGCTGGCTACAACGATATCAAGGAATTCGATATTTTCGAATGCTTTGCTATGCAGGAAGTTAAGCGATAAACACACATTGCAGGCCAGCCGCCGCTTTGCGGCTGGCCTTCCTTATCTCATATTTTGTTTTTAGGAGGATGTAACTATGGCATCCAAACGAATTGACGGCATCAATCAGGAGATCCAAAAAGAGCTGTCCGCACTGCTGCGCACCGTCAAGGACCCCCGTGTTCAGGACGTGATGATCTCCATCACCCGTGTAGAAACCACCCCCGACCTGCGCTGGACCAAGGTGTATGTGTCCTTCCTGCAGGAAAATAAAGTCAAGGACGCCATGGCAGGCCTGAAGTCTGCTGCCGGCTATCTGCGCCGCCAACTGGGCAGCAACCTGCAGCTGCGCTACGCCCCCGAGATCCAGTGGGCTCTGGACGACAGCATCACCTACGGCGCCAAAATGCTGGAGCTGATCAACTCCCTGGGCGTCAAGCAGGACGACGAAGACGAAGAATAAGAAAGAACGATAAATTGTTGTTTACAGCGCCGGAGGCGCATACCTTCTCCCGGGGAGAAGGTGGCCCGCGAAGCGGGTCGGATGTGGAATGCGGGAGATACCCTACGAGGAGGTAGCTGGTAAGACTTGCTGAAAGGCTACCCATTCCTAGGTCTGGAACCGATACCGCATCCAACCATCCTGCCCGCATTCCACATCAGTCAGGCCTAGCGGCCTGACAGCTTCTCCCCGGGAGAAGCTAGAGCGGCTCCGCCGCTTAGAAAGGTAAACAACAATTTATCTTAGGTATCGCTATGAACGGAATTGTAATTATCGACAAGCCCCAGGGCTGGACCAGTCAGGACGTGACGGCCCGGCTGCGCCGTGTCTTTAATACCCGCCGCATCGGCCACGGCGGCACATTGGACCCCATGGCCACCGGCGTGCTGCCGGTATTCGTAGGCCGTGGTACCCGGGGTGTAGAATTTTTTGAGCACGCCGAAAAGACCTATGAGGCCACCATCCGTCTAGGGCTAACTACCGATACGGAGGATACCTCCGGCACAGTGCTGACAGAGCAGGAAGTTCACATTTCCGAGGCAGATTTTCTAGGGATTCTTCCCAAATTCCGTGGAAATATCAAACAAATTCCGCCCATGTACTCTGCGCTGAAAATCAATGGTCAGAAGTTGGTGGACTTAGCTCGCAAGGGCAGGGAAGTGGAGCGTCAGCCCCGCGATATCACCATTTTTGAACTGGAGTGCCTGGAATTTTCTGGTAATGAAGCAAAGCTGCGGGTTCGCTGCTCCAAGGGCACCTATATCCGCACCTTGTGCAAGGATATCGGCGAGGCTCTGGGCTGCGGCGGCTGCATGGCGGCTTTGCGCCGGGTGCAGGCAGGTGAATACACCATTGAAGAGGCTGTGCCCCTGCAGACTCTGCTGGAAACGGAAGATCCCGGCCAATATCTGCGTCCCGTAGACTCTATGTTCCGGAATTACCCCGCCGTGACCTTGACGGAAAAGCAGACCCTGCGCTGCCGCAATGGCAACAGTTTCTCCATGAACATGGCGGAGGGTACATACCGGGCCTATTCCCAGTCCGGCGAATTTTTAATGCTGGCAAAGGTGGAGGACGGGGTTATGTCAACCATCAAAAGCTTCTGGGAAGTATAACGTACGAAAAAGCCCCCTCTGACGAGGGGGCTGTCAAAAATCTCTGATTTTTGACTGGGGGAGAGATATGATAGAATACAATAAAAAGAATATTCCCCTGGCAAAATCGCTGAGAAAAAACATGACGCCATGGGAACGCAAATTATGGTATCAATATTTAAGCAAATACCCTATTCGCTTCCAGCGGCAAAAAGCGGTAGGAAACTACATCCTGGATTTTTATTGTGCAAAGGCTCGCTTAGCCATTGAACTGGACGGCGGCGGGCACTACGATCCAGAGCAGGCTGCTGCCGACCATTTACGCACCAAAGAGCTGGAAGCTATGGGATTGCGCGTAATTAGAATCTGTAATATGGATATTGATAAAAATTTCCGGGGAGTTTGCGAGTTTTTGGACGCAGAAGTGCAAAATTCTCTCCCCCAGTCAGCTTCGCTGACAGCCCCCTCGTCAGAGGGGGCTATGACGTACGCGCCCGTAAAGACGATCTGCGCCCTGGGTTTTTTTGATGGAGTACATTTGGGCCATCAGGCTTTACTTGCTCAATGCCGTCGGCTTGCCCAGGAACAGAAGGCCCAGGCTGCGGCCATCACCTTTGATCGGCACCCCCAGGCCCTGTTTACCCCCACACCGCCCCAACTGATCAATAGCCACACCGACCGGCTGGCACTGCTGAACCACTTTGGCATGGAATTCGTGCACACCTTCCCGGTCACCAATGATGTTATGTCGACCAATTGGGTAGTTTTTCTGGAAAATCTGCTACAAGAGGGTGCTATTGGCTTCGTCTGCGGTGATGATTTCCGATTTGGCCACAAGGGTGAGGGCAATCACCAACGATTGCTGGAATTCTGCAAGCAGCGGAATCTGCCCTGTGTCATCGTGCCGGAGCAGACTCTGGACGGTGTCCGCATCTCCTCCACCCATATTCGCCAGCTTGTGGAAGCCGGCAACATGGAAGAAGCGGCGAAATTCCTGGGCCACCCCCATGTGCTCAGCGGCGAGGTGGTATCCGGGCGGCAACTGGGCCGCACCATCGGCGTGCCCACCGCCAACATTCGGATCCCGGAGGGCGTGGTGGTGCCCAAATTGGGCGTATACGCCTGTAAATGCACCATTGAACAGAAGGAATATGGGGCTGTGACCAATATCGGCAGCCGCCCTACAGTGGATGGCCATCAGGTCCGGGCCGAAAGCTGGATCCTGGACTTTGACGGCGACCTGTACGGCAGGGAACTGACCCTTAGATTCCACCATTTCCTCCGACCGGAACAGAAATTTGCCGATTTGGAGGAACTGAAGCAACAGATCCAGCAGGATGCCGCGCAGGCAAGAAAATTGCTTCGGTAAATTGTTGTTTAGCAGTTTTTCTGTCATTCCGAGCCAGTGCGCCACATCTCGCGCTAAGAGCCGCCGCTTTGCGGCGGTTGCGCTCGAAATGCGCCTGCGGGCGCAGTGGCGTGGAAATCCCCCGATTAGACGGGAAATGTGACAAAAAGTGCCCGGTAACCTTAGGGGATTGCCACGTCGCCTTCGGCTCCTCGCAATGACACCACTTTCGTAAACAGCAATTTTTCTTTCCAAAAGTGCGAAAAAAGTTTGGTTTTCATGAAAATTTTTCTTTACATTTGGGAAAACTTATGGTAAGATATTCGGGCTGGCTATGGCCAGACGAAAAAAGAATGCCTGCAGCTCAGTTTTGGGAGAAAGCTGTATTCAGTACACCACCCACCCTCTACTTGGCGCAAGGTAAATAATTGAAAAGGTGGAAATTACCATGATTCAGAAGGAAAAGAAGACTCAGGTTATCCTGGAGAACGCTATGCACGAGGGCGACACCGGCTCCCCCGAGGTTCAGGTTGCTATCCTGACCGC
>JAZUAW010000056.1:0-81790 GCA_045638225.1 Faecousia sp.
GAAGCCGCTTTTGAAACGGCGCTAATTAACTTATTAACAGAAAAATATGGTTGGGAGTCTGAGGTTCTGTACTATAAAACAGAAGAAGATCTGATCCAAAACTGGAAGCAGATTCTCTTTGAAAACAACCGTGAAGTAGACAGACTGAATGACATTCCCTTGACAGACGGAGAGATGCAGCAAATTCTTGACCAGATTACTCGCCTGCGCACACCGTTGAAGCTCAATGGCTTTATCAACGGCAAAACTGTTGCTATCAAGCGCGATAATCCTGCAGACGAGCTGCACTTTGGAAAAGAAGTTAGTCTGAAGATCTATGATCGGCAGGAAATCGCTGCCGGTCAGAGCCGTTATCAGGTTGCCCAGCAGCCGGTATTCAAGGCAAGAAGTTCCGTTCTGCCTAATCGCCGCGGTGATTTTATGCTGCTGATCAACGGTATGCCGCTGATCCATTGTGAATTGAAGCGCAGCGGTGTAGATGTCAGCCAAGCGTACAATCAGATCGAGAAATATTCCCACGAAGGTGTGTTCTCCGGGCTCTTCTCTCTTGTCCAGATTTTTATTGCAATGCAGCCGGATGAAGCAGTTTATTTCGCTAACCCCGGCCCGGATGGTAAGTTTAACAAGGACTTCTATTTCCACTGGGCAGACGCCAACAACGAGCCGCTGAACAACTGGAAGGATGTGGCTCAGTATCTCCTGTCCATTCCTATGGCCCATCAGCTGATTGGTTTCTATACCGTTGCTGACGATACTGATGGTGTTCTTAAAGTTATGCGTAGCTACCAATATTACGCTGCGTCTCGCATTACGAGCCGCGTTGCTATGCGGCGTTGGGCAGATAAAGATCAGCACGGCGGATATATCTGGCACACCACCGGTTCGGGCAAGACCTTAACCAGTTTCAAATCCGCTCAGCTGATTGCCGCTTCCAGAGATGCCGATAAGGTTGTATTCTTGATGGACCGCGTAGAACTTGGCACACAGTCTCTGATGGATTATCGTGGCTTCGCAGATGATGCTGAATCTGTCCAGGCAACAGAAAATACCGATATTCTGGTTGCGAAACTGAAAAGTGATGATCCTGCTAACACTCTGATTGTTACATCGATCCAGAAGATGAGTCGCGTAGAAGAAGATAGTGGATTTAATGCACGTGATATCGAAATTATTCGTGACAAGCGGGTCGTATTCATTATTGATGAAGCACATCGTGATGTCTTTGGCGAGATGCTGCGTACTATTAAGGAAACCTTCCCGAATGCTATGTTCTTCGGCTTCACCGGAACACCTATTCATGATGAAAACCAGAAGAAAATGAGCACGACTTCCGATGTTTTCGGAAACGAACTTCATCGGTATAGCATTGCCGACGGCATCAGGGATAAGAACGTCTTGGGATTTGATCCATATATGGTTCCCACCTACAAGGATCGTGATCTGCGAAAAGCGGTTGCACTTGAGAAAGCTAAAGCTACAACCGAAACTGAAGCATTGGCAGACCCTAAGAAGAAAAAAGTGTATCTGCACTACATGGATCACACCAAAGTGCCAATGGCAGGATCTCTTCAAGCTGATGGCAGCTATTTGAAGGGTATTGAGGATTATCTGCCGGTCACGCAGTACGATCGTGACGAGCATCGGAGCGCCGTAGTAGATGATATTCTGGATAATTGGGTTACACTCAGTCATGATAGTAAATTCCACGCCATTTTCGCTACCAATAGCATCCCAGAGGCAATTTTGTATTACAAGCTGTTCAAAGCGAAAGGCAATTTGAAAGTCACTGCCTTGTTTGATCCTACTATCGATAACAATGGTGGTGCAGCTTTTAAAGAGGACGCACTTGTTGAAATCGTAGAAGACTACAACAAGCAATATGGAATGAAGTTCCGGTTGGCTACTTATGCAGCTTTCAAGAAAGATCTATCTTACCGTTTAGCACACAAGGAACAATACAAATCCATCGTGCACACCCCTGAGCAACAGATTGATTTGTTGATCGTTGTTGATCAAATGCTGACCGGATTTGACTCCAAGTGGATCAACACGCTCTATCTGGACAAGATTCTGGTGTACGAAAAGCTGATTCAGTCGTTTTCCCGTACCAATCGTCTTTATGGCCCCGAGAAACCCTTTGGCACAATTCGTTATTATCGGAAGCCGTATACCATGCAGCGAAACATCGATGAAGCCTTTAAGTTGTATTCTGGCGATAAGCCCCTTGGATTGTTTGCGGACAAGTTGGAATATAACCTTGGGAAAATGAATGCTTTGTTCGATGACATCGCATCCATCTTCCTCTCAGCAGGGATTGTGAACTTCGAGAAACTTCCCACCGATCATGCAGAGCGCGGCCAGTTTGCTAAGCTGTTCAAACAATTTAACAACTACCTAGAAGCAGCCAAGATTCAGGGATTCACCTGGAGCAAACTTTCCTACGATATTAAGACCGACGAAGGCAAAATCACTGTTAATCTTAATTTGGATGAAACAACCTATCTGGTTCTTGCACTCCGTTATAAAGAGCTGTTTTCTGGCGGTGGCGTGGGTCCTGGTGGTGATGATGTCCCGTACGAAATTGACTCCTATTTGACGGAAATCAACACCGGTGTCATCGATGCCAACTACATGAATTCCCGTTTCAAAAAGTACATTAAGGCTTTGCAAGACGGAGAAGAGACGGCTGCTGTGCTGGACGAGCTTCACAAATCGTTTGCCACACTGACGCAGGAAGAACAAAAGTATGCCAACATCTTCTTACATGATGTACAGAATGGCGATGTAGTTGTTGATGAAGGAAAAACCTTGCGCGATTACATTACAGAGTATATGACTCGCGCCAAAAATGATCAGATCCATCGGTTTGCTGCTTCTATCGGTGTTGATGAAGCTATGCTGCGTAGTTTTATGCAGTTGAAGATCACCGAAGCAAATATTAACGAGTTCGGTCGGTTCGACAAGCTGAAAGCAACTGTTGATAAGGCAACCGCTAAGACATTCTTAGAATCTCTTGAAGGCGCTGTTATCAAGCCTTTCCAAGTCAACATGAAAGTCGATCAAATTTTGCGCAAGTTCATCCTGGAAGGCGGATTTGATTTCTAAGCAATCCTCCAAAAACCTTATACACAAACGCCACTATCTGCTTTGATAGTGGCGTTTATATTTCAGTTTAGCTTCGTCAGGCTCATAACCTTGAGAACTACAGAGCAGCACAAGCGCATTTCACATAATGATTGTCAATTCGACACATTATACCCCTTTATACCCCTCGCAAAAGGGTATAAAGGGGTATAATACTACAATGAGCCAAGGAGGCGCGACATGGACAGCAATAACCGCTGATTACTATATCAATTCGATTATTGCCAAAAAGTTTTTATCCTTCTTGCGTTTTCGCCAAATTTCGCACTCTGCCCATGCTACAATAGCAACAGAAATTGACCGGAAGGGAGAAAAGGCGATGGTAGGAATGCGAATTGCGTTCTTGAGGATAGGAAAAGGCTGGAGCCGGGAGGAGTTGGCACAGCGAGTCGGTTGCAGCACCAGAACTGTGTACTTGTGTGAACGGGGGCGGCAGAAGCCATCCTCGGACATGCTTCTTCGCCTTGCAGAAGAGTTTGGCATGAACACAGATTACTTGCTGACAGGGGAAACACAGCAGTTCGATTCATCGGAAATGCTGGAGGAACCGCACATAACGGTTCGAATCGAAGCCTTGATCCAATATCTAAGCACTACATCGGAATAATTTATCGCCAGCCCAATCATTTGGGCTGGCGACTTTCAGTTATAGGATTACCTGCGTTGGAAGCGTGTCCGCTTAGCTTTCCGATAGTGGCGCCAATCCAGACATTGGCCGCAACAGTCGCAGTAGGCCATAAACTCCCGATCCAAAAGTCTTTGACACCTGGGACAATGGTAATAAATATCATCCAACGGAAAACGGGGAAATATTGTGGCATCTTTCACTTTCATGGGCACACGATAAGTCATCAGCAAATGAAAAAAGACAGAAAAATCAGCCAGAGTGCGTATGTTTGCCTGCTCTCTGACTGCCCGTATTGCGTGCGCTTCTTTTTGTATTTCTTCCTCCTGGGTTGTGGGTCTGCGAATTTCCGTGACACTAGGGGGCATCAGCATTTTCTTCACCTCCTTTCATGCATGAGCATAAAAGGAGAGACGCTAGAAGCATAGATCCCGTGCCTTAACTATCCAGAATGATCTGATAAAATAGAATACGCAATTTCACACACCCCTGTTCAGTGCAAGCACCGAAAACACTACTCTCCGCTTTGTATATGTGCATAATTGGTTTAAAGGTGACATTTTTCTTGCTTTTATTCCATAATAAGCTGTTTTGTGTTGAAAATATTGGAAAAATAGGATATACTATCCTCGCGCAAGAACATTTATCCGCAAAATGTTCAGAAATTTGTGCGGGAGGTGTAACCGAATGACAGCGGAACAGGATAGATTCTTTACAGCGATTTATTTGGATAGGCGAAAGTCCTTGTTGGAGTTTGCGGAAAGTAAACTGCATAATCATGCTCTGGCAGAGGAAGCGGTGCAGCAGGCCTTCGAGATCGCTTGCATAAAGATTGAGGATTTACAGAACAGTCCCAACCCAAAGGGTTGGATTTTTAACGCGGTGCGTTTTGTGGTTTTCAATATGGCCAGCCGCCAGAGGACGGAAAACCGTGTCATCGCCCCGGTGGATGAGTATCGCCCGGATTTGGTCGCCGCGCCGGCAGACCCGCTGCCCCTACGTGTCCACTTCGGTGATTTGGTGGATTTGCCCCAATTCCGCATCGTTTACGAGATGGAGATCGTGGGCCGCACCTTGGCGGAGATTGCCATAGACCTGGGCATCAGTGAAGTTGCCTGCAAGAAGCGGGCAGAGCGTGCCAGAAAGCATTTGCAGAAAAAACTAAGAAAATGAAAACCATGTGTCACCTGCGGGTGACGTTACCACATTTATAGGGTGAAAGGAGGAAAAACATGTCCGAACTGAATAAGCGCGCCGAATTCAGCCATTACGATTCCATGACCACAGAGGAATTGCAGGAAATTCTGCGCAAGCATGCCCATGACGAATTAGAGACAGAGACGGACACAGACGAACTATACTACATTATGGAGGTGTTGGTCCGACGAAGAGAAGAAGAGGATCCTCATGCATTCCGCTCCGACGAGGAAGCATTGGCAGATTTCCGCCAGAACTATATGCCCAAAGCGACCCAAGAGGGCCGCACCAAGGTGGTTCGGTTCCCCAACCGGGCTTTTAGGGTAGCTGCGGCTGTGTTGGCTATTGTGGTAATTCTGGTGGTAGGTACTTCCGTAACTGCCGAAGCCTTCCATGTAGATATTTGGGGTAAATTTGCGACCTGGACTAAGGAGATTTTCCAATTTACCGATACGCCCCAGGGAACAACCGCACCGAATCCTGAGAAGGAATACAATGCAGAGCTAAAGTCATTGCAGGATGCATTGGCAGCTGAGAAAGTTACGGAAAAACTTGTTCCCCAATGGATACCTGAAGAATATTTAAGTAAAGACTTGCAAGTTATGCATACCCCGCGAGTGCTAAATATTAGTGCTACTTACGAAAAAGAAGATGCGAGATTGGTCATCAAAATTTGCCAGACGATTGGCGTACAAGCCCCTCAGGTTGAGAAAAATGATGATTTTCTTGAGCTGTATGTAGTCGATGGCGTAGAATACTATATTTTCTCCAACACGGAAACCCTGCAAGCCGCATGGAGCATTGGAGAATTTGAATGCCTTATGATAGGCAAAATTACGTTGGAGGAAATGAAAAGGATGATCGATTCCATCAAATAAAAATGGAATGGAGATTATCAAATGGAAAGAAAGAAGAGTCATTTCCTTGTTAAATTGATTGCGATCGCTTTGGTTATTTCTTTGTGCGTACCTATTGGTGCACAGGCAGCTATGCCTGAAACGGTCCAACCCTTGGCAAGCGCTTATTTGGCGGATTATAGGGCCTATATCTGCGCCATGGGCGATGGCAACCTGGAAATTTGGTGGGAAGTAACCGGAACTGATTACTGGGCAGATATTGGTGTTTTGAGGGTATATTTGTATGAGTCCACCGATAATTCTAGTTTTTATTGGGTGGAGACATTTACTTTTACGGAATATCCCAATATGCTGTGGCATAATAATTATATTAGCGTGGACCATGTGGATTATGATGGTGTGCCGGGCCGCTATTACAAGGCTTATGTCTGCATTTGGGCTGGCCCTGAAGACGGCGGCGATTCTCGCTACATCTGGACCCCTGTGGAGCGCTGCACTTAATTTCAACTTCATATCCATCCACAGGCGCGTTTTTGAACCGCGCCTGTGGATTTTCTTTTGTCAAATTTTGAAAAAAGATGTCACCTTCCGGATAGCTGAACAAGTATATAGATAAAAGAATGTCATGGGAGGTAGATCATCATGGACTCAAAAGCCGTGGGCGAACGGATTCAAATCGCCAGAGAGGAACGCTGCATGACGCAGCTTGGTTTAGCAAGAGCGGTAGGCTGCACACCGCAACACATCAGCGCCATAGAGCGGGGCGCAAAAACACCGACATTGGAAACCTTTGTGGCCATTGCCGCTGCGCTGTATGTTCCGGCGGATGTGTTGCTGCAGGATGTCATGCCGGATTGGTGGGACACTTGGGAGAAAGAGATCGACCGGGTTCTGGCACCGCTGCTGCCCCATGTGCGTGCCTATATTCGCAAGCAAATCCTAGATAACCATCAGCTGGAAGAATACTGCGCCAAGATGGGCCAGCGTCTCCCGCAAAAGTAAGCAATTTTTCTGCAAAGCATCCCCTGTTTCGAGGGATTTCGACAGTTCTCTTACTGTAATATAAATCTACGGGATTTAGTTCTAAATCTCCGAGATTTATAAACAGAAAGGAACTGTACTTATGAAAATCACCGAAACCATCCTCGCCCAGCTGACCAACACCAACCTGATCTTGGAAAGCGTATACCAGGCCATTGCCGAAGTGGATCCCAATTATGCCGAGGAAATGGCAACCTATGAGCAGGCCGTTCGGGCTTTGCTGCAGGCAGTGCCCGGCGCGGAAACCTACCTGCAGGCCAGACGTCAGGAACTGGCATCTGATATTCAATTCGCCATGTGGCAGGGCTTCCAGTGGGGCATGGATTGCCACCGCGATCCCATCTATAAGCTGCTGGCCCAGCTGGACTTCGAGGATCTCTGCCAGGAATCCAAGATGCACACCCTCCCCGCCGCCGTCGCAGCCCAGGCCACAGCCCGCAAATTCACCCAGTCCCTGCCGGAAGCCAAACTCTCCCTGCTGGACCCCATCATCGACCACTTCGCCTACATGGAAACCTACGGCTATAAGCTAGTGTATAATGCAGGCATTGAATTGGCAGATAAGCTGTTGCAGCATATAGTGCCGGGATACGTAAATGGTCTAGGACTTCCCTTGTGGTACAATCGGTTAGGTGATATGAATAAAAGATTGGGAGTGATTGTGGTGTGAGATAATCTACTATGTTGATTTTGCAGGGGACCGTCCATATTAGCTGGTTTGTTCTTTGATATTTTGATAGGAAAAATGTAAACGTGCCATAGCGTTGAGAGAATAGCTGAGACCACATTTTAGCAGACAGAATCTGAACAATAG
The DNA here is from genome assembly GCA_045638225.1 of Faecousia sp. Classification (GTDB taxonomy): domain Bacteria; phylum Bacillota; class Clostridia; order Oscillospirales; family Oscillospiraceae; genus Faecousia. The sequence goes on from JAZUAW010000056.1 coordinate 7,679, forward strand.
TGCTCTGAAAACATGAGAGGAGATAATAACTATGATAGAGAAGAAGTGTTTCGTTATTTGCCCAATAGGTGAAGAAAAGTCTGAAATTAGGAAAACTGCAGATGAGTCCTTGGAATACATCATTCAACCGGCATGTGCCAACAAAGGATATTATGCAGTTAGAGCCGATAAACTTTCTGATAATGGGATGATAACGCAATCAATAATTGAAAACATACTTACTGCAGATTTGGCGATTGTCGACCTAACTGGTAGGAACCCCAATGTTTTCTATGAACTAGCGATTCGGCATTCTTATGGCCTACCAACTATACTGATTACAAGGGACGAATTAAGCAGTTTGCCTTTCGACATTCACAATGTGCGTACTATCCAGTATGATCTGTCTGCTAGTGGTGCAGACAGAGCGAGGGCCGCAATTGAAGGTGTTATCGACAGCATTGAAAATGGGGGCACAGTTGTTAACCCCGTTACGTCTGTATCCGGAATTTTGCAGTTGTCAACGAAGTCTTCCTCGACGGATGATACAGTTTTATCTGAGCTCTTGCTAAAAGTTAACAGTATTCCTGACAGTCTTGATAGACTCGAAAGTAACATTGGAACACGCTTCTCACAAATGCTTACTGCGTTTGCTGAAACAATGAAAGTCGGCAATGTTTCAATGAGTGAAGAAAGTGTCAAGAATCGAATGATTGAAAGATTTTTCGATACGCTACTCACCAATCCGCAGGAGGGGATGATGCAAGTCCAGAATTTGATTGCAGCACAAAAAATGATACAAGATAGTGGTTTCGCTGGAGGACCAAACAATCGAAGATGATGCATAACTCAATGGGTTGACCAGTCTATGTGAGGGGCGAAGGCATCCTGGGCAAGCATATAGAAGATAATTATAGGAAAAGGGGTTAATATATGTCTTTAATAATCACGATACATACCAATGAGGGTATAATTATGGCAAGTGATAGCCGAACAACCTTTAATAAGAGAGATTTTAGCCCGTTGCCGGATGGAAAAGGCGCAATAATCACAAATGATCATGGCATACATTATTCTGATACGACAAACAAAACATTTTTGACTAAAAACAACGTTGGCATTTCTACTTGTGGCGCAGCGGCTATTGGTGGAAAACCTGTGACCGGCTACATTGAAGAATTCATTAACACCAAGATCGCTAGCGATGCACAGGTATCTGATGTTGCTACATTAATTCTTAAGGAATTCAGAAATTTTAAGCCTATTCCTGATATAATCTTCCATGTTGCTGGCTATGAGGTTGAGAACAACGTTTTGCGGCAAAGATTTTATCGTGTTTTTGTGGCAGTCAACAAGAAAAGTGAGATCGATGTGGCTTCGTAAGGGGCTGCGTGGAATGGCGAAACAGGAATTCTTTCCCGCATAATTAACCCATATTGGAGCGAAGTAAAACAGGCGGATGGAACCGTTACATATGAAAGGCACAACGCCCCATCTATTCCGTGGAACTTTTTCTCTCGTCAAGACGCAATTGATTTTTCTAAGTATGCCATGAATACTACTATTGAGACAATGCGCTTCCAAGAGAGATTAAAAACTGTAAGCGCTCCTATAGATATACTGGCGATTAAACCGACAGGGGTTTCCTGGGTACAGAAGAAAGAATTACATGCATAAGGTAAAAAACACAACTTGTTGCTTTGCGCGATCCAAAGAACAAAATGTTGTAACTAAATCCCGTTAATAACGGCGTTCTGATTGCAACAGCAAAAGTGATAGCTAAGAATAGAATAAAATACATACTTGTGTGCCCTTCAGAAAAATGTGGTTTTAACTACAATTTTAATGACAAATCAAAAATCTTGTGTTATTACAACCTAAAATCTCCATATCGTCAGCTCAATAAAAATCCACAACACAACGCCCAGCGAAATATGTTCGCTGGGCGTTGTATTAATAAATTAATCGTTTTTGCTTTATATGCTATGAGATTAGGCTTGATACAAAGCGAGAAGGTCTTTGCCGCTTCATATCGCCCCAGGGCATTAGTTTGTATAGCGGAGACGATAAATAACACAGTCTTTTCGCCCGTGTTACTGCAACATACATATTATTCTGCTCCTGCTCTAACTCTTTGCCTCCAGATTGCACCGCACGGTAATCAGGGAAAGTTCCGTCTGTTAAACCTATGACAAATACAACTTCATATTGAAGCCCTTTTGACATATGCGCCGTCAACAAGGTTACTCCTGTCTCAGAGTCTACCAACTGTGTCTTTCCTAATGCAACATGATTTCTAAAAGACAACAATGTACGTTGTTCGGAAGGGATCTGTGTGGCATACTTTAGCCAATGCTGTTTCCACAGATCCAAGTCACTGATCGCCATCAGTCGATCCTCATCTTGGTTGATTTCATTAGAAATTAGGTTGTGCAATTCCCTAAACGATTCATCCAAATCAAAATCATCCGGATCTATGCTCGTAACAATCGTGTGTATTTTAGAGAAATCATACTCAGAATTATAATTGTGTTGCAAGCTCTGCAGTTCTCTGTGATGCAGAATGTCTCTTGGGTTAGCCAGCAAACGAAGTTCTAGGTCAAATGCCTTAAAAACTATTGACTCAGATTCTATTCCCGTAGTAGTTTTCTTAAAACTGTACGGAATACTGTGCTTGTCAAATAGTGCTTCAAGCTTGCTAAACAAGTATCTGTTTCTGGCAATTACCGCAAAGCTCTCATATGATAATTTGCCTTCGATATCCGAATGTCCATTTGCAAGAAGTTCTTCAATTTTGGCAACTACTGCAGCAGCTTCTTTGTCTTCGTTATTGTATTGTGTATACTTTAGTTCGCCCATATAGAAGCAATTAGGAATACCACTAGAAGCTTCCAACGAATTCGCAAATTTTACAATAGCCTTTGCCGATCGGAAATTTTCATTCAAAGTAAAAACACTAGGATTAAAATCAGATACAAATCTTTCTGACATTAGAGTGCTATCTGATCCATTAAAACCATAGATCGACTGTTTCGTATCTCCTACCAGCATAAGATTCTTGAAATGCGTGCCGCACATAGCATGAATAACAGCATACTGGGCATAGTTCAAATCTTGCGCCTCATCCACACAGATATACTTATATTGAGTCGTATATAGCTTGGACACATTGGGGATTTCTGAAAAAATTCTATACGCATAGTAAAGAATGTCATCAAAGTCTATAGCACCCTGTAACATCAACTGATTATTGTACGCTGCGTAAATTCTCGCATTATCATCTGTAAGCTCAGGATCTGTGGGTGATATGAATGCTCTTTTATAGTCAGAAATCATTGACAGACAATTCGCAAGGTACCTATCTTGATTTTTGTTGGTCTTATAAGAATCAAAAAACATTGTATCGCTTTGAAACGCCTCTGCAAGAATACGTTTTCTGTCATCTAGATTCTCGAATAAAGCAAGGTTTTCAGGCAAACCAATCAAATACCCACGGCTTTGTACTACATCGAGACAGAATGAGTGAATCGTACCAATAGTGACATTATCAGTCAGACCCTCTATATCTTCATCCTCTTGAATTCGGCTTCGCATTTGCTCAGCAGCCATATTACTGAACGTTAATGCAAGAATTTTTGTCATTGGCTGAGTACGCAGTAGTCGTTTTATACGCTCAATCAACACTCTCGTTTTTCCACTTCCCGGGCCTGCTTTAACCAGTATCGCCCCTTCGTCCATATTCACTATGGCCTTCTGCGCATCCGTTAAATTGATAGTCATATTTACACCTCCTGGTGTAGATGAAGCAAGTGATCCACTTCAATAAACAATTCATGAACTTTGGGAGGGATTGCATTTTCTGAAGAAGTAGTGGCTACTATCTCCTGTGCAATTAGCAATGCATATTTCGCTTTATTTCTTCCTCTTTGGCATACATCCAATAGCGCGCGCTTCACTCCCTCGTCTCCGTCATAGTCGTAGAAGACTTTTTCGGGAAGTGGCCGTCCACAGGTCTTGCATGCCTCGCCTGTATTTTTTGTTCCTGCCAGCTGGTGATTGTTAGACTCAATATATCGCTCAAAGAAATCTCTTGGATCTCGTTGCGCCCCCTCGGGATCAACTTCATCGCGCAATACTTTTTCGTACTTGTTGATAGCTTCTATCATTGTTGAAGAATATCCAGAACTTATTAGGTGTCTCTCATAATCGTTTCCTTGATCGATGATAATAACATTCTTGACATTCTCGAGTGCCTGTCCTGTCGCCTTCAGAACCGCCTTACGTACAGTGGATACAGTTTTATCTTCTCCGTCGCTAAAAATATACCAAGGGATTTTAAAATCATTTACCAACTTAATAAAGGTATGATAATTCTGTCCACCTATTCCCAAAATGCTCACACCTGAGAAGCTTGGATCCGTACCGAAGTACTTTTCAAAATAAATCGGCAAAGCCTGCTCTTCAGTAATTCCTTCTGCCAGAATAATTGCCGTAGAGAAAAGCAAATCACCTTTGCTGTTAATGAACTCTCGCTGGATTTTTGCTAGTTCCTCAACCTCATATCTGTCCTTATCAAGACGGTTGCATGATGTCTTTCCATCTTGCTTGTATAAGTGAATAAACTCAGCAACATCTGCCTGTGCCACTATACAAGGAGAATGTGTGCTGACAATCTTCTGCCCATGAAACTCCTTTATCTGGGCATACAATTTTTTCTGTGCGGCAGCGTGAAGGTGTGCTTCCGGTTCCTCAAGGGTTAACACGACAAAGATTTCTGCCTCCGGATTCTTCTCTCTTATGCACTGTGATAGGTAATTCACATATGCACCGAGTGTAAGGAAAGATACCCAACTGCGTGTTCCCATGCCATGATCTGCAAGCGAGAAACTTGCACCGGCGCCATCCTTGAACTTCACATCGATTCCTCTATGCAAATCACTGATCTTTCTGCTAATCGGCTCTATTTGGAGGTGTCCACCATTACTCCCAACAACATTCCCGATCTGTGCAATTCGTGCCTCTGCGCTTCTTAGTGCCGGAGTATTAGCTACTATTTGCTCATTGATCGCATCCAATTTGCCCTCAATTTCTCTAACTAATTCTTGAGGCATGTCTTTACTGGAGGTAGCTCTACCAAAATATGATTTCTGATTTTTGATATCATCAATAATATCCCGTTGAGCATCCATATAGAAGCTGAAAATATATGATTGCATATCGGCATTAAAATGAATGTTCTTGCTGCATTTAGCTGATTCGATGCTATCTTCCCATACTTTAATTTGTTTTCTGGTAATGCGGTAACTATCAAACTCCGGATTGTATGCTACAATAGTTCGAATACCTACAAAATCACCAGTATCGACATCCGTGGCAATCCAGTTTGTCGTAAACACTTTTGCCCAAAAGGCAGAAAAATTTGAAGCAACGGATCCGTCTTCGTTCGTAGGGCGAATTAAGATATCAATTATACTTGCTTTATCCTTAGTAAGTGCTTCGCCATGGGCAACAAAAATATCTTCCTCCGAAACAGTAGGATTCGGGGTCAATGCTATATTGACAGCTCTAAGAAGATTAGATTTTCCGCAGTTGTTTTGACCAAGCACGACATTGTTTTGTGTTAGCTTTACATCAAGGGACTCGATCGATCTAAAATTCTTTACTCGGATCTGGGTGATTTGTAATCCCATATCTTTCTCTTACCTCCATAAACCCAATTAAACATATTCCTACCCATTTCCCAAAGTATCACTTTTTTAATTTTTGGGAAATAAGTCACTTCTGTAATAACCAATCAGCAATATCAACAACGTGAATACCCTCATATTGATATGCTTCATGTCTCGTGCGCGCGATAATCATCTTGGGATATGCGTCCTTGATATTAAGTAATGGATCTACTTCACGTCTAAACGTTTCCTCATCATTGATATTATCTGATACCTGAATATAAATCTTCTCATTGCGTTTTATAGCAACAAAGTCGATTTCCTTTTTATATAGTACGCCAACATAGACTTCATAGCCTCTCCGGAGCAGCTCGATAGCAACAATGTTTTCTAGCATTCTGCCGTAATTCATGTTTTTTGTACCCAGCTTAGCATAGCGGAAAGCATGATCACTTAGATAATACTTATGGCTTGCTGCAAGATATTTCTTTCCTTGAATATCGTATCTGCGAATTTTATAGAACGCAAATGCATTACAAAGATACTGGATATATGAACCGACGGTTTTGTGATTAATAGTATCCTTTTGGCGGACAAGAGTATCCGTTATACTTCTAGCAGAAGTCAGATTTGAAACGTTGTCCATAAGAAAATCGACAATGCGATCCATCAGTTCTCTATTGCGAATTTTATATTTCTGATGAATATCCCTTATGATTAAAGTTTTAAAAACTTCTTCTATATAGTCGTACTTTGCTTCTTGGTCTTTGTACAAATAAGAACCCGCCATACCGCCTTCCTTCATATATCTGTCAAATGCAAGATATCTATCCGAAAGGGAATGATATGTCATGAACTCAGCAAAAGAAAATGGATACATCTTCACTTGATAGGTTCGTCCCGTGAACAATGTTGCCAAATCAGAGCTAAGCAAAAAGGCATTAGAACCAGTAATATAGATATCATACTTCTCTAATGAGTGCAGGTTGTTGATTGCAGTTTCGAAATTCGCACACATTTGAACTTCATCAATAAAGACAAAGTTATCTTTTGCATCATCATACAGGCTCTCTATGTAATCATTTAGTGCATGATACTCTTTTAGATGTTCAAATTGTGTCCTATTAAAATCCACATGAATAATGTTTGCATTAGGATTAGCTTCGCAAACATACGTTTTAAATGCTTCCAATAATTTTGATTTACCTGATCTGCGAACGCCTGTAATCACTTTAATATCCGGGGTGCTAATAACATTAACTAACTTGTTTAAATAATCTTCTCTTGTGATGAGTTTCATCCTAATCACCTCAATAGTATTATATCAGGACTGTTTCCCAAAATCAATAAAAATTTATTTTTGGGAAATAGGAGTTGCTAATTAAAGTATATCACTCTTCTGCATTGAAAAATGTCGATATCTGTGTACATTAAAGCGATGCTAAGTTTGTAACTACTTTTCCTTGCTGTTGCGCTCTTGAAGCGTATCGTGCTGCGCTGCCGTAGGAGTGGGAGATGTACGTAACCACGTAGTCTGAATTCAGGATCATCCAGTTGTTGCGACAGGAGATGGCGCAGCGCAGGTGGACGGATTCAATGCTTTCCGGTAGCATGATATCGGAGTAGTCATCATACTCTGTTTGTTTGCCGGGCATATAGGTCAGCACAACTGCGTAATTGATATGCGAAAATTCCTGCTTCAATTACAACACCTATAATGTGATTGGACAAGAGTTTGAAGGTGGTGCATGATCCTCGATGATAATTGGTTCTACTCCAAATGGCCCGTATTCATCCAAATCCTGGCTACCTTTTACACAGCTTCTCTACCAAGGTTTAACTAGAGTAAGAAGCAAGCTCGCCCTGATTATTTGTTCCGAAGCGGTTTTTGAGAAGGTCTTAGCATTGCTAAAGAATAAATAACTCGTGCAATGTCTATATTATTCAGGGCCACCCGGGGACGGGTGGCCCTTTGCTTATGGGATGGAATTCGCTCAAACCTCATGTATCCCTGTTAAGAGGTGAGCGGGTTGGTTTTTCGTAATGTTTTTGCAAACGGCATCTAAAAAATTGAGGCCCGCCAGTGCCGGTGGACCTCGTTTTTTGTATGCAATTGTTTCAAATTACTTGTAGGCAATTTGGGAAGAATTCATGGGTTCAAATGTGATTTTCAGCTTCATGCCCAAACCTTCAGCCAATCTGCGAAGTGTTTTAATAGAGGGGTTTGCGTTTCCGTTTTCCAATTTGCTGATATCGGACTGCGCAATGCCAGTTCTCTGCGAAAGCTCCTGCTGGCTCATATTTACAGTATTGCGTGCATCAATGATAGCCTGCTTGATAGAATACTCTGCTTCCAGAGCATCATATTCTTTTTTTACTTCTGGATCCTGAAGTTGTTCATTCAAAAAATCTCTAAACTCACTCATCTTGAAAGTTCCTTTCTGCTAATCAGGCACGCATTCCTACCATCCGTTTTACTCTTCTAATATATTATAGGATATATCCCATAATGTCAACACCTTTTCATTTAGGTATAAATCAGCTCGGCGTTGACGATCTCCATGGCGCGGATGTGGATGTTATTCATATGCGCAACCCATTCGCTGGTATCGTCGATCTTCAGCTGCTCGGTGACATTTTCATCCTCTGCCATGGTGTGAATCAGGCGGTCAAACATCTGCTCTGCGTGGGTGTTGATCTCCTGCAGGTGGGACTCCAGGGCATCATCCAGCAGCATGCCTACATACAATGCTTTCTGGTGCTCCTTCAAGAAGTGGCGTCTGCGCTCGCCCCAGATGCCGGTCAGTTTCACTTCCGGTACCGTTACGCAAGGGACGTAATAATCGCCCTCCAGCTTATACCAAAGTCCGTTCTTTTTATCGTAAGTATAGTGTTCCATAGCATCCTCCTTTATTTCTTCGGGGGCCGGTGATACTGCATCAGCCGGCAAGTGTCCAGTTTGTTCTGAAAGCGTTTCTGCGCCTCGCAGACGACTTTTTGCAGGATTTCTGGGTCGGTATCCCACTGAGCAATTCCGCGATTATATGCGCCCCTGCGCTTGTCGTCAATGATGAACGGATCGATGCCGTAGCGCAGGCACTCCTTCACCATGAGGATTCGGCCCACTCTGCCGTTATAATCGTCAAAGGGGTGAATACGCTCGAATTGAACATGAAACGCAAGGATTTGCTCCAGCTTGGCGGCTTTTCGCTCGTAGCCTTTGATCAAATCAGCTACCGCTCTGTTAACCTGCTGTGGGGGAATGCCCAGTTTATCGGGCTTAATGCGGAACTCGCCCACGCCGGTCTTATGGTTCTGATCGGCATAGGTGCCATAAGTCAGGAAGTGATGCACCTGCTTGACGAAGGACACCGTCAGCGGAGCGGTCACATTGTCCACCACATAGCGCATACAGATAAAATGGTTCATGATCTCCACGATGTCGTCCACCTTGGTGGCCTCAAAAGCGGGGGAAATTCGGTTGGTACGATAGATTTCTTCAACCTGCTGCCGAGTTAGACGATTGCTGGCCATACGGCTGGAGCTGTAGGCCAAATCCACCTGTATGTATTCGTAGATGCCAAAGTGGTTGTTGCGTTCGCGCTGATAGAGGATCTTTTTTACGAGGGGTGTTGGGGGTGTTTCTTTTGCCGTCTGGGCACCCGGCTTCGGTGTTCCTTCCGGTATTTGCCAACCGAGTTCTGTTTGCACTGCACCCGGGACTTTTCCTTCCTTGCAATAGCGGCGAACCATCGCACCGGAAATGTCCCAGATAACAGCAGTTTCATTTGCGGAATAGAATTTCATATTTTCAATCCTTTCAAAGTTTTTGTTTCAGGTTGCAGGGGGTGCAACTTTTTACCCAAACTGTACCCAAATCATCGCGAGAACACTTGGACTGGATTGAAATATTTTGCATATATAATATGCTATTTTATCTCGTTTTGTCTATTGTTTACTAACTTTTTCAACCGTATTTTTGTTCAAAATCCGATGGCATTCAAGAGGTCAGCGGTTCGTTTTCACTTGCCGCCAAAAGACATTGAAAGCTTCGGGTTTTGGAGCTCTTTATGCTTTTGGTGCTTTTAAATTCTATTTTGTCGCGGACTTCCATGACCACGATTTTAGAGTGTCCATTCTGGACAATCGGGCATCCGGGCTGGGGCGGATTGGGCGATGTTGGCATGAGAAATAACTATACAAATTCTTGTAAATCCGGGGGGAATGGTGTAGAATAAAGTGAATAAGGGGGTGGAGCCTTGGAACGGAAAGAGAAACGCACTGGAATTAAGCATTATGAGCGTATGCGACGCTATTTAGGTGGCATCTATCTTTACGGCTTTCTTAAGCGTAAAGATTTCGCTTCTAAGAATGACGGCTCTGCCAAAAACTACTCCTTTATGATACACCTGATTCAGGCGCTTTTATCCATTGGGCAAGATGGGGAGCAAAAACGCGACAGCCACAGCATCCGCAGAAAATACCACCTAAGTGGGAATAGCCGACTGACGGACTCCTATATGTACCATGCACTAGACCCACAGTCGAATATGGTAGAGTTTCTGCATATCCTGGCAACTCTGAATTCCGCAGATAAAAGCATGCCGCAACTGAGCATGTGGGTAGAAAGTCATGCTTACAGTAGCCCGTCCAAGGGAACCATCCGTGATCGGGTGAAAACACTGACTGATTACGGATGCATAGAAAACAAGGCCGACAAAAGTTATACCTTGGCAGAGGATGGCCTGCGGCTGCTGACAGACGCCCAGCTGCTTCAACTGTATCATTATGTCTGTTTTGTTTCCGGCATCACCTATCCCCGGGTGGCTGGCAGTTTTCTTAGGCGAACGCTGGAACGGTATCTCTATGCAAAGAATCTGGCGGTACCCCAGCAATCACCAATGCTACTGCGGCACAGTTCTAACCATGTGATATTCGACGAAGAATTGCTGTATTTGCTTCAGACATATATGAAAGAACGGATGTGGGTATCATTTGACGGCAGAAAGCGGTTGCCGGTGCAGGTGCGTGTGGATGCCCAGCTGGGGCGATGGTATGTGTTGTGCGTTGATGAAAACATCCGCCCTTGCATCGAAAAGCTTGCCAATGTGGAAACGCTAGAAGGACAAGAAGTTGCAAGTGATCTACAGTGGACCCGGGCGGCTAAAACCATCGAAAAAGCCTATGCCCATGTCCTGTTTTCCAGCAAAACCCGAAAGCCGGTTCTGGTGGAGGCAAAGTTGGGCTTTGCCAATGCACCGGGGCTTTACCGACAATTTCTTCGAGAGATTCGCGTGGGCAAAGTGGTGCAACGGCCGGATGGAAAATACTACGAGGTATGGACCGCCGATCCTTTGGAATTGAAGCCGTTCTTGCGAACCTATGCACCTTATTTACGGATTCTGCCCGGAGACCATGACCTGACCCAATTGCTGCGCAGCGATCTTTCCCGGATGCTGGATGCGCTGGATAAGGAGGAAAGTGTATGATCTTGCTACATCCTTTGCAAAGTCGGCAATTCCAGTTTTCTTTGGCACTGCTGGAAATACTTGGAACCGGACGCAGTTTGGATCGAGCTGGTGTAACACAGCTTGGTGCCGGCTTCCATGTGGACAGTATCATGCTAGATGAGCTCATGGAATCACTCTGTAAAAATGATTTTCTGGAATTAGTTCCGGATCCCAAACGTTGGGAGTGCTGTCGGGCAGCCACGCCTGCCATGCGGCCCCGTATGCCTGCAGGAACGCTGGAGCGGGAGTACTTGCAGTACATACTGCGCCTTCCGGAGGCGGAATTGTTTCTGGAGGAGGATGTCCGACAAATGCTGATGGCACAATCACCGGACTGGTACAGCGGTATCCGCCGCTTTTCCCCCCGGGGGGAATGCCGAACAGATGCTGTTTTAGGAGAGAACTTCCGTACAATTCTGACTGCGATCCACCAAGGTAAAACCATCATCTACCGCTACCGCACCAAGGGTTCTAACCGGTACCAACAGGCAGAATGTGTGCCATGGAAACTGGAATACAGCGCCTATGACCGCAGGTGGTGGATCATTCTCTACGACCCAGAAGAGGAAAGAACCATTAAGTCTGTGTTGAGCAATCTGCGGGATGTGCAGCTGGGCACCAGACACCTGATCTCCCAGGAACAGATTTTGGCGGCTATGGATAAGTTGAAGATGCCGGAGCCGGTGGTAATCCGGGTGGAAAATGTACACAACGGACTGGAGCGGTGTTTTTTGCAGTTTGAGACCCAGGAATTTCAACAGACACGGTCTTTGGGCAACAACCAATACGAGCTTTCCTTTACATACTATAAATTTGATACAGAAGAGACCCTGCGGAAGCTACTGTGCCTGGGGCCGGCAGTAACGCTGGTGGGTCCTCGATCTTTGAAGGAAGCCCTTCGCCAGCGGCTGCTGTTGGCGCTAGAATTAACAGGAAAGAGGGAAAAAGATGCGCAGACTATACTTTGAGAATGTGTCACTGGAAGATGAGCAGATAATTAGCTGCCACAATGCGCTGGTGGAGCTGGCGCAGATCGACCTTGTGAGAATATTTTCTTTGGCAGCCAAGGAGGCACACGCAAATGCGCCAACCGCCATTACTGCACAGGAATTTTGGGAAAACCTGTTTATCATCAACGGAACCGGAAACAAGCCGCTTCTGGAAGAGGGAAGACGCTACAGCAGCCGGGTTCTGCCCGCAGACCCTTACCTGGAACTGGATCTGCCGTGTTGGCTCAAATATCTGTACCGCGGGCGCCAACGCAAAGATGCGCAGAACAACTGGATCGATGACACCGATGCAGTATTGCAGTTTTTCCGGATCAACTACGATCATGCAAACCACCAGTATCTCTCGGATAACTATGGTAGACAGCTGAATCAGATGATCAACATCCGTAACCAGCGCATTGGACACCAGAGCCCTGCCGAATTGCAGCGGCTGAATATGGAAGCGTTAACAAAGCATAGGGACACCATGCTGGAACTGCTGGAGCCCATGTGCAGGAGTAATTGGTCCGGACAGCAGGCGAGTCAGGCCCTTGTTGACAAGATTCTGGATGTTTTTTATGCCAGACTGGGTGAAGTGCGCTATAGTATTGCGCATCTTTTACGCTATATTAATATCCCGAGCGGAGAAAGTGCCCGGGTAGAGAAACTCATGATCGCCGCCGACCTGCAGGTTGACGACGGCAAGGTTACCTTGTCCATGAATCCCACAGAGTTTGCGGATGATCTGCTGAAGGTCATGAAAAGGGCCGGCATTTCTGATGAGGCTCGTGCGGCTCAGTTGAGGAGTCGCCTGCCGGGAAACGAAGCAGAGGTCGCCAGTTTGTTTATCCAGAAAGATTCCGACAACAGCATGGAGAAACAGTCCATGAAAGCACTGGAGGAGCTGGTAGCTGCCGGTAATCATGATGCGGAATTTGAGATGGCCTGGCGCTGGTACACCAAAAAGGACGGCGATGTAAAGGAAAACCGGACAGAGGCGGTTAAGTGGTTTGAAAAAGCTGCTCATGCAGACCACGCACATGCCCAGAGAGTAATGGGGATAATGCTTAGAGGCGGATGGTACATAAAGCAGGATTTGGATGCTGCCCTTTACTGGCTGCGTGCGGCCGCAGAAAATCGGGATGACCGGGCCCACTATCTTCTGGGTGAGTGCTATGAATGTGGGATCGGTGTTGAAAAAAATGCAGAAAAAGCATTCTCGTGGTACGAAAAGGGCGCAACCCTAAAAGACACCAAATGTCAGCTTGCAAGAGCCCGCTGCATGATGCAAGGAATTGGCACGGTACGGGATGTGGATACAGCCGTGTTTGAGTATCAAAAATTGGAGCGCAAGCAGATTCCAGAAGCGAGCTGGTATCTGGGCACCTACTACAAGCCTGACGATCCTGAGAAAGCGTTGCGCTATTTCCAAAAGGCGGCAGACTTGAATTACTCCAAAGCGCAGTATGATCTTGCTCTGTACTATGAAGAAGGGGCGTACTTGGAAGAGGACCCGCATCTGGTGGAAGAACTGGTAAATAAAGCAGCCATAGGCGGCGATCCCCGGGCTCAGTATCGACTTGGCTGCGCTTTCAAAAACGGCACCAATGGAAAACCCAAGGATGATAAACAAGCGTTTGCGTGGTTTTTGAAGGCAGCCAAACAGGGGCATGTTGACAGCAGCTATGAAGTGGCCTGCTGCTATAAGGATGGCAAAGGCGTTGAGAGGGATCAATGGAAGGCTGACAAATATCTTCGCCTGCCTGCAAAAAAGGGAAAACCCGAGGCGATGGGTGATCTGGGTATCAGTTATCTGGGAACAAACAATCATCTTTTGGTGGATGATGCCCTTAGGTATCTGGAACAAGCAGCCGAGCAGGGCTATGCTCCGGCAGCGCTGCGGTTGGGTGAACACTTCGATAGCTACGACTATTTCCAGAAAGATAAACTGCTTTTCTGGTATGAGAAAGCCGGAAAATTGGGCGACCCGCAGGGATATTACTGTTTGGCAAAGTACTACGAAAGACAAGCCTGGTATTTGGGTAGCGAAGATGAGGATGTGGTGGATGAAGCCGAAATACAGAAAGCACTTCCATGGTTCTGGAAAGCCGCCAACCAAGGACACGTAGATGCAATGCGGGAATTGGCGAACTATCTCCTCAGCGGCAAATACACGATAGCTGTACCTCATTATCACGATATGAAGGCTTTGGGCATAATCCTGCTGAAAAAAGCCATGAGCAAGGGATCGGCCTGGGCGGCAGAGGCTTTGGGCCGCTTTTGGGAGAAGGAGGGGGATACAAAGGAGGCCATCTCGTGCTACCGTTTCGCAGGCAAAACGCTTTTATCGGCACAATATCTGCTGGCAGAGCTTCTGCACAAAGAAGGAAGCGGACGGGAAGCATTGGAGTATTACCGCTACGTGGCTGAGTATGGGCATAAAGAAGCCCAGTTCATGATGTACAGAGTTTATATGCAGGGCGTCTGGGGTGTGAAAAAAGACCCTCACGAAGCCATGAAATGGCTTCGCAAGGCGGCAGAAGCAAAGTATTTGAAAGCACTTCACCAGATGGGGCTTTGCTATGAACTGGGCATTTGTGTGCCAGTGGATATTCACACTGCAATGGAATGGTATGAAGAACTTCTGGAATATGACTATTATGAGGAGTACGAACATTACGATGCGGTGCGGAACAGATTGAACGAACTGAAAAACAAATGAAAAAGGTTTTGCCACCGGCTTTTGCCGGTGGCTTTTTTCTGTTCTGGGAGATGTGCTACCGCTTTTTGTACCACAAAGCCCTTTGCGCGGGATATACTATGGCTACAAAAACACAGGAGGTGCCGATATGGGAGAATATACCCTTGAGAAATATTTAAGCCAAGATACCGGGTCTGCGGAGGTGCAGTGCGCCATCGGTCGGTGCTACGCCAAGGGCGATGGCTGCCTGGCAGACTATACGGCTGCAGTGCAGTGGTTTGAGAAAGCTGCCCTGCAAGGAGATAGCCGCGCCGGATTCTACCTGGGACAGTGCTACTTTTTTGGTGCGGGAGTTCAGCAGGATTATGACCAAGCCCACCAGTGGTTTCAGGTAGCCAGTAAAGACTGGTTTATGGCCAATCGATATTTACGGCAGCACTACTTGAACGGGAATATATCGCTGAAGCCGGATTTCTCTAACTTTCAAGGCCTGCCGGAAGCAGCCCAGCGTGGTAGCGCATCGGCATACACCGCCATGGGGAATTGCTTTTTCTTGGGGAAAGTTGGCTACCGGGATTTTCGGACGGCTGTTCAATGGTACCAAAAGGCTGCCCTACAGGATGACCCGGAAGCCCAGTTCTGTCTGGGTTATGCCTATGTCACCGGTGCCGGAGTGACGCAAAATCGCGAACAGGCATTCGCGTGGTTTGAAAAGTCTGGACGGCAGGGGTTTATGCCGGCGATACATAACCTGGCAGTGTGCTGCAAACACGGTTGCGGTACAAACTACGATCCCCAGCAAGCCAAGCAATATCTGGATCAGCTGCAAGGTATAGGCACCTGCAGCGCAACCACTACCCGATTGTATGCGCCGGAAGGACTCTGGCGAGATCGCTACATGGATAGTCTGACGACAATCCTGCGGGAGGAAAAAGGTTCGGATTAACAATTCACACCCATGAAAAGGAGGAAATAAGGATGAACAATCATAATCAATACGACGAAGCCTGCTACTGGACCATTCACGGGATCCTGGCAGATGCACAAAATGGCGACCCCGATGCTCAGTGCGCTGTGGGAGAGAGACATTGGTTCGGCGACCTGATTGATCAGGACCGATCTCGGGCTGTGCAGTGGTATCAACTGGCGGCGGAAAGGGGGCATACCTATGCACAGTGCTGCTTGGGGTATGCTTATGCCACCGGGGAGGGTGTCCGCAAGGATCCGGCACAAGCTGTTCGCTGGTATACTATGGCTGCGGAGCACGGTGACCTGTGCAGCCTTCGCGGTCTGGCTGCCTGCTACGCACAAGGCTTTGGCGTGGAACGCAATCTGAAAATGGCCTTTGAAATTATGTGCAAAGCCCTTACGCTGACGGCCGGTGCTACCCTGGATAGCGGTGGTTTTGACCGTCCGTGAACACGGATGTGCTACCGTTTTTTGAACCAATTTGGCACATGTTTGTGCTACCATACAGCTATCGAGCAATGCGAAACCAGAAAGGAGAACTGCTATGAAGAATATGACAATCATGAAGTTTGCGATCATCGTAATGACCCTGAGCTGTCTGCTTACGGGCTGTCGAACACCATCTATACATACCCAGGCTTCGGATGCACACGTTTGCGCAACAATCGCGACACAAAGGGAGGATTCTGTTCCGCCATCCACAAAGCCAGCACCCACCAAACCTGCGCAGACAGAACCGTCCGCTACTGTGCCTACGGAGACAGAACAGGCATCCACCGAACCTGCGCAAACCGAGCCGCCCACCACGGGAGATCTGGATGCCTATGCGCCGGATGCCTACGCACTTTCTATTTTGGCGGAGGTGAATCGGGCGCGGGCAGAGCATGGTCTTCAGGAACTGGTGCTGGATGCTACCATCTGCCGTCTTGCCTATGTGCGGGCGCGGGAGTCGGCCGTGCAGTGGAGCCATACCCGACCCAACGGACAGCCCAGTCACAGCGTGTATCCGGAGCATGGGGTTCCCTGGCCCAACTGCGTGGGGGAGAACCTTGCCAACTATGCCCTGCAGGATGCCGCGCGTATTGTGAATGCTTGGATGGGTTCCGATGGACACCGCAAGAACATTCTGTATCCGGATTATACCGGAGCGGGCATAGCCGTATATTTTGATGGCGAAAAATACTATATTGCCAACCTGTTTTTCGGTTGACGTAAGGAGGTGCTAACTATGCAAGTACAGGTTAAATCCGCAGGGGGGATCAGCTTGATCCCCATGGAGACCAGACATTTATCCAAGCGGCGTATCTTTATCCAGGGTGAGATCACCATGGAAAAGGCCTGCGATTTCGCAGATAAGGTTCTGCTGCTCAACGATGAATCCGAAACCCAGTGCATCGACGTATTTATTACCAGTCCCGGAGGAGAGATCCAGGCAGGAATGCTGATGTACGATGTGATTCAGTCTTCCGAGGCCCCGATTCGGATGTTTTGCCGAGGAGCTGCCTACAGCATGGCGGCTGTGCTGTTTGCCTGTGGCCGCCATGGCCGCTATATGCTGCCCAATAGCGAGTTGATGCTCCACGAGCCCCTCTTGGGCAATGCGGTGCGAGGTAATGCGTCCTCCATCCGCATCATGTCTGAAGAGTTGCTGGAGGTCAGCGGCAGATTGAACCAGCTGCTTTCTCAGCATACCGGCCGATCTCTGTCGGAAATCGAGGAAGCTTGCAGCTATGATCACTTCTTCACTGCCCCCCAGAGCGTAGACTTCGGTCTGGCTGATGGAGTGGTAGGATATATGCAAATGAAAGGAGACAGACCTCTATGAATTTCGACACCACAATCCTTGCCCGCGGCTGCCGATACAGCACCGACTGTTCCACCACAGGACTGAATAACAACCAGATTGTGGTGGGAGGCAGTGGCAGCGGTAAGACCATGTCCATCACAGAACCGTGCCTGCTGAACACCCAGCACAGGAATCTGATCGTGACTGTTACCAAGCCGCGGATTGTCAGCAAGTACACGCCCTTGCTCACCAGCCGGGGCTATCGGGTGGAGACGGTAAATTTTGCCCAGCCAGAGAAAAGTGCACTGGCTTTTGACCCCATGTGCTTCATTCGCAGCGACCGGGATATCACCTTCCTGGCGCAGAGCATCGTGCGGGCAAATCCTCGTAAGAAGGAGGAAAACAAAGCAGACCCCTACTGGGACGATGCCGCTACCAGCCTTATGAGTGCCCTCATTGCCGGTGCTATGCTCCGCAATCCCGGTGCCGGCTTTGCGGAAGTACTTACCATGTTCCGGGCTATGGAAGTGAATTACGGAGAGACCATCAGCACCAACTACGACCAGTTCTTCAACGGAGTGCACCTCAGCAGTAGAGGTAAGTTTGCGGTAACCAACTGGAAGTCTTTCTGCAATCTGCCCGCCAGGACTGCCGCCTGTGTCGTCAGCAGTCTCGGCGTGACCATAGGGCATCTGTTTGGTGCGGAGCTGACGCAGATGATGCGCAACCCTCGCAAGGTGGATTTCCGGGCGATGGCACAGGAGAAAACGGTGCTGTTTGTGGTCTCATCTCCGGTGAACCCCGGATTGAATTCCTTTGTCAGTCTGTTTTACGCAACAGCTATGAAGGAATTGTTCGAGTTCGCCGAGGAACTTCCGGATGGGATACTCCCTATCCCTACCCACTTGGTCTGTGATGACTTTGCCACCGGGGCACCCATCCCCCAGTTCGACCAGTACATCTCCATCATTCGGGAGAAAGCGCTCTCCGTAACGCTGCTGTGCCAGTCAGAATCGCAGCTGGAGAGTTTGTATGGCAAGGCAGGCGCCACCACGGTCATCAACAACTGCGACAGCTACATCTACACCGGGTCCATGGATCTGAACACGGCCAAGAATGTGAGTCTGCGACTGAACATTCCGGTGGACGAGGTGCTTGCCATGGGGCTGGGCACGTTTGCGGTGTTTCGCCGGGGTGAGTTGCCGAAGGTTACCCAGCGGTATCCAATCCTGGAAGATCCGCTGTACCAACAGGTGACGCGGGAGTATGAACATTACCGACAGGGGCAGGAACCTTGTCGGTAGATGACGCTGCTGTTCATCATCAAACAACAGAAAAGGAGGTTCTCCATGTACAATGAAACAATGGATTCTATCCGCAATAACCCCTTCCTGAAGGATCTGGAAGAAGCAGTTGCACAGTTTGGAATGTGTGGCATCTTCGCTTGGGAACACCGTTCCGAACAAATCCAGGACAAAGGTTTCTATTTCCTCTGCGGTTATGATATGCAGTCCGTGGAGGCTGCCGCAGAACAGCTGGAGGACCTGTATGCGCTTCAGCGCAGCAGAAAAAGCATCCGGCTGGATTTGCATATTTGTAAAGTAACAGACCGTTCTGCGTTCAATGTCCATCAGGAGGTGATGGAATACTGTCTTTGGGCATCAACCATGCGTTTTCTGTTCAACTGGGCAGGCCTGAAAAACTGTCCACAGCGTATTTCTTTCGTGTTTCTGCAAGTCGTCTTGGCGCTCTATGAGAAATCCCAGTCTTCCAAACTTGGTGAGAAAGAAAAGGCACGGCAGGAAAAACTTCTAAAGCGCTATCTTCTGCGCCAGGGGGAGAAGGAACGTCTGACCGACGGCGAATACCTTCCGTTGAAAGCACATGAGAAGCCGGAAAAGATGGGGAAAGACGCACCGAAAAACCGGAAAACACTGCCGGAGCTTTTGTGCCGCTGTATATCCACCGTTAGCAAGACGCTGCCTTACAACGATCTGCCCAAGGTTTTGGAGGCTCTGGCGAAAAAACTGCATATTCAATACTTTCAGGCAAAACCGGTGGTGCCGAAGGTTTCGATGCACTCTGCATTGCTGCATCGGACGAAAAAATTTGAAGCCTTTGCTTATGTAACCTTTGTAATCGATTCACGGGACGAAAAGGAGTTTGACCTGATTCTGCTGGACTGTTATCAGCGCACCAAGAGCACACACTTGCGGAAAAAACGGATCAATCACTGCCGATTTGGTATTCGGCAGGAAGATTTGCCTGCGGTCAACCGGTGCGCAAAAGCCGCAGGTATCGTAATAGCACTGGATCGGGAGAATCCGCATTTCAACTACAGGGGACACCTGGCCAATACAGAAAAAGATGGCTACGCCTTTGTCTGCGCCTTAAAGGATGTCGATCGGTTGGAACGTGTGCTAGTGGATATAGCAAAGCACAGCAGGGAACGAAGACTCCTTTGCAAGGAGCATCTGGAAAGGGAAGGAGCGTGTGTTTATGGGTAGTGTATGGGACATTGCGAAAATGGAAGAGGGCACTTTTGTGATGTCGGGTGGCGATGGTGCTGTGTATTCTTCTTGCTGTGTAGACGAAAATGTGGGCGAGCATATCTTTTACAATCATTTTGGCATAATTAAGTGCTATGAGGGTATAGCTCAGCTGTGAGAGCGCGTGAATGTCATTCAAGCGGATATGGGGGTTGATCCCGCTTTCTGCCCAAAGAACTGGAATCGAAAGCGTTCAGGTCTTTTTCTTTAGCGTTATTCGTGTTTTTCGGAGTTTTCTGAACTTTCCGGGAAGTGCGCATTTTAGCAGGAAAAGTCCGATGCCTACAATAGAAATGTTGCTAAAATGGACACAAAAGGCGGTATGCACAACGAAAAGTATCGCCTAAAACCTTTGCGGATTACCAACCGGTCTGCGGGCTGGTTCGCAACGGCACCTCTATTGGAATCGTAAACGAAAATCTAAAAAGTTATGGTGAGGGTATGGTAGCATTTTTGCAGATGATTGCAAAGCTGTGAACAATGTGTTATAGTATCCGTGAGAAATGATCATTTGTCCGACTGAAAGGAGCAATGAATATGAAGTGGAACAAAAAACAGGTGTTGTGCTTGGTGGCGGTGCTGGTGGTTACGGCTATTGCCATCGGCGGTATTGCCCTGTGGCTGCGTGAAAGCAAGTTGCAGCAGCTGCAGAATGAGGCTTTGGCAGAGCTGGAGCGCAATGTGGGTCGCTACGATGAGCAGAGCATCGTTCTGCGCCAAACCTCCAGAGCCAGAGCGGAGGAACTTGCAGATCTGTATGGTGCCACGCTGCGCATCACAAAAGATGGCCGCTTTGCCACCTTGACGCTTCCAGAGGGCACTACCATCCGGGATGTGTACGCCAGAGAGGAAAGCCGCCGGTACATCGGCGAAATGGAAGCGGACTATCAGGTTTCTATCAGCGAGCTGACAGAGACGGAAGAAGATGGCCAAAGACTGCCCCAGCGGCCCATTTATGGGGCCGGCGATGCGGACTATGCAAAGCAGACCTATCTGGATTATGTGAATCTGGATAGGACCTGGTACAGCTATACCGGCGCAGGCATGACGGTTGCGGTTATAGATACCGGTATCGACACAGATCACCCGGAATTTGCCGGTCGCATCAGCGAATATTCCTATAATGCCACAGAAGATAAGATCGTCAAGGACTACAGTGATTGGTCCCTGATTGAAGATGAGCAGGGCCACGGTACCGCCGTGACCGGTGTGATCGCTGCGTCGATGAACAGCGGCAATGTGGTGGGCATCGCGCCGGATGCCCAGATCCTTGTGATCAAGGCAGAGTGCGACGCGTATGGCAGTTTTAGAACATCTGACCTCGTTTTCGGTATCTACTACGCCATCGAGCGGGATGTCAATGTGATCAATATGTCCTTTGGTACTTATCTCCCCGTCAATCCCTTTGCCGAGGCACTCCAGCTGGCCTATGACAGCGATATCATCTGCGTGGCAGCTGCTGGCAACGACAATACCGCTACCCGCAGCTGGCCTGCTGCAGACGAGCACGTAATCGCCGTAGGCGCGTTGGATGGCTGGGAGCGGGCTTACTACTCCAATGTCGGTGAGAATGTGGATGTCATGGCTCCCGGCACCACCTACACCACCAAAATGGGTGGCGGCTACGGTGATATGACCGGCACTTCGTTGGCAAGTCCCATTGTTGCCGGTGCTATGGCGCTGCTGGCGCAAAGAAATCCCTATACCAATTTTGAAGAGGTGACTGAGCAGCTCTATGCCGCCTGCTATGATCTGGGCCCTCTGGGCCGGGATTGGCACTACGGTTTCGGTGCGCTGGATGTTGGCGCATTGATGCTGGAAGAGCGGGGCAAGATCACCTATGATATGCTCACAGACGAGTTGGAAAATATAGAGGGCCTGTATATTCAGGGCCACACCCTGCAGCAGCTGCCGGAACCGGAGCGGCTGTATGCCGTGTTCGACGGCTGGTATTATGACGATACCTTTACCCAGGAGTACAACTACTACACAGATAAATTCTACGGCGAAGAGATCACCCTCTATGCCAAGTGGGTCAATGAAGAGGACGGCATCCCTTATACATATGTAATTTTGGATGACGGCACCGTGGAGATCCGCTCCTATACCGGCCACAGAAGATACATTACCATCCCTGAAAAGATCGAGGGCCGCATCGTCTCCTCCATCGGTGAAATGGCTTTTGCGGGCCAAACCAGATTGCGGGAAGTGACCCTGCCTTCCGGTCTGAAGCATATTGGCATCTATGCCTTCCAAAACTGTACAAACCTTGTTGGCATCCAGATTCCGGAAAATGTGACCGAGATTGGGGAAGGTGCGTTTGCCGGCAATATTAGACTCTCCACCGTGGCCTTCACCGGCAACAGCAAGCTGGAAACCATTGGCTATGCTGCATTTTCCGATTGCGGCAGCCTGCAGTGGATCGAGCTGCCGGCTTCTCTGCAAAACGTCGATGGCGCGGCCTTCAGCGGTACCACCCAATTGTACCATATCGGTGTGCAGCAGGGGAATACTGCCTTCCAATCCAAGGACGGTGTGCTTTTTGACATCAGCGGCAGCACCCTGGTGGCCTTCCCGGCAGCATGGGGCAGCAGCTATACCCTGCCTGCGGAAACTACCCGCATTGGTCCCTATGCCTTTGCCTATGCAAAGATTAAAACCGTGGATCTGTCCAATGTGACCACCATCGGCGATTATGGCTTTGTTTGCGCGGAGCTGGAACGGGTGGATATTCCCGACGGCATGCGGGAACTGGGAGACCGTGTGTTTATGATGAACGGCAAGCTGTCTGCGGTGACATTCGGCCGTGGCTTGACAGAGATTTCGCCTGAAGCATTCTATGGCTGCGCAAGCCTCCAACAGGTCACCATTCCCAATAATATTTGCATGCTGGGAACAGGTGCCTTCGGAGCAACCGGGCTGAAAGAGGTGATCTTTGAGGAAAACAGCAGCTTGACGCTGATTGGCGGCGGTGCATTCATCGGCACCAAGCTGGAGCAGATCGACATTCCTGCTTCTGTTCAGGTGATCGGTGCCATGGCGTTTAAGAGCACCTCTCTGCAACAGGTCAACTTTGCCCCGGACAGTGTTCTGCAGGATATCGGAGGTGAGGCTTTCCAGGGATGCTGGTCTCTGCAGAGCATCCGGCTGCCCGAAAGTTTGAAATCCATCGGAGAATCGGCCTTCCAGAGCAGCGGCCTGACAGAAGTCACCATCCCTGCCGGTGTGATCTACCTTGGTGATGGCGCCTTCTCCCTGTGTTCCAACCTGACGGCTGTTTCCATTGCCGAAGGCAACACCAGCTACCACGATATCGACGGTGTAGTCTATGATCTGAGCAACACCACCATCCACATCTATCCTGCCAACAGAGCAGGGGAGAACTATGTGCTGGAAAGCACCACCCAGATCGTGGCGCCTTGGGCTTTTGCAGGCGCTATGAATCTGACGTATGTGCAGTTGCCGGAGAGCTTGACCCAGATCGGTACATATGGCTTCTCCAGCTGTGCACAGCTCGACAATGTTTATATTCCGGATAATGTGGTGCAGATCGGCCAGTATGCCTTTGCCTACAGCTGGAATATGTACAATGTGTATTTTAACGAGACTGCCAAGATTTTCCGACTGGGCTTCGGAGCCTTTGCCTATAGCGGCATCGCAAATTTCCGGGTGCCTGCCAATGTGTCCACCATGGCGCAACAGGTATTTGAAGGCTGCTCTAATTTGTCCAGCATCACCTTTGCTGCCGGCAGCAAGCTGGAGAGCATCTCGGCTTATATGTTTGACGGCTGCTCCAATCTGTACAGCGTCGTCTTTGAGCCCGGCAGCGCCCTGCAGAGCATTCAGGCCCACGGCTTTGAGGGCATGGAACAGCTACAGCATGTGGTATTCAACGACGCCAAGATCACAAATATCGATAACTTTGCTTTCCGCTTCTGCAAAAACCTGACCGAACTGCAGCTGCCCGAAACGGTTACCAATATTGGCCGCTATGCCTTCTACGGCTGCACAAACCTGTCTGAGCTCCGTATCCCCGCCGCTGTAGAGCATATCGGCAGCTACGCATTCCTGAATACCAAGGATATGGAACTGTATTTTGCCGGCGAAGCACTGCCTGCTTATCTGGACGAAAACTGGGACTATGCCACCAAGGGCTATTACACAGGCGTGGAAACGGTTGAACAAAACGGAGACTATAAGTATGCCATTCTGCCCTCCGGTGCTATTGCGATTCTGCAGTATCTGGGCAGCGAAACCCATGTGGATCTGACACAGGTGGATCTGGGCGGCCCCATTACCACCATCGGCGGCAGCGCCTTCGAGGACAGCACCGTCAAGACCATTGTGCTGCCTGAGACCCTGACGGCTATTCAGGCGGAGGCCTTCCGGTATACTGCGCTGGAGGGTGTGCATATCCCCGCAGGCGTTACCTTCATTGGTAGAGAGGCATTTGCTTACACGGATATCCAAAGCCTGACCTTTGCCGAAAATGCAAAGATCGCCGTGATTGAGCAGCATGCTTTTGAGGAAACCCGCGGGCTGACCACCGTCATGCTGCCGGCTTCTGTTACTACCCTTGGCACCGGTGTGTTCCAAGGAAGTGGCCTGCAAAGCGTTATCTTTGCCCCGGGCAGCCAGCTGGCAGAGATCCCTCAGCGGGCCTTTGCTGCCACCGAGTTGACGGCAGTGACATTGCCCGACAGTGTAACGCTGGTCAATCACGATGCCTTTGCCAATGTGCAGACCCTCAAGTCGGTGACCTTCGGCAATAACGATGGCATCCGGCTGATGAGCAACGCCTTCTACAATACGGGTATCAGCAGCCTGCACATTCCTGCCAATGTGACCTACATCGGCGAATACTGCTTCGTGGGTCTGCAGCAGCTGACGGCCTTTACCGTCGACGAGAATAACCCCAACTACAAGGCAGAGGACGGTCTGTTGCTGACCAAGAACGGCAGAAAACTGATCGCTGTTCCCGCAGGCCGGGAAGGCAGTCTGATCGTGCCGCTGAGCGTTGAAGAGATCGGCTTCGGTGCCTTTGAAGCAAGCAAGCTCAGCCAGATCCAGTTCCATGGGGATGCCAATATCCTCTCCTTTGGCTACCGTGCCTTCTTCAAAGCAAGCAATATCACCACCATCACCATTCCCAAGAGCGTGGTGGCCATCGACTATTATGCTTTTGCCTACTGCGAAAGCCTGAAAGAAGTGATCTTTGCCGAAGGCAACCAGCTCAAAGGTATCTACGAGGGTGCATTCTGCGGCGACCTGAACCTGGAGAGCATCATCCTCCCGGCGGATGTGGTGGAGATCTCCGACTTTGCCTTCTATGGCTGCAGCAAGCTTACTACACTGCCCCTTTCTGCGCCCGAGAATCTGAAGGGCATTTATGATTATGCCTTTGCTTACTCCGGTTTGGAAGGTCAGCTGACCATGCCTGAAAATCTGTATGACATCGGCAGTTATGCCTTCCTTGGCTGTAAAGTCACCGAAGTCACCGTTTCGGACACCAATAAGAAGGATCTGATCATCGGTATCGGTGCATTTGAAAATTGCAACCAGCTGACCGAGATTACCCTGCCCTTCATCGGCGCAGAGTATGAAGATGAGTGGAAAACATGGTTCGGCTATATCTTCGGTGCAGGCAGCTACACAGCCAACAATACTTATGTGCCCAAGAGTCTGAAAACCGTCACCATCACAGAGGGCATCAGCTTCATCGGTTGGGGTGCTTTCAGCGGCTGTACGGAGCTGGAAGAGATCAATCTGCCTCATAGTGTGTCGGATATTTGCAGCGAGTCCTTCCGGGAGGTTGTGGCCCGGTACGAACTGACCAATACGATTTCGGTCTATTTGGGTTCCGGTGGATATCGTGAGCCCTATGGGTTCTTTAGCGGTGGAGTAGGTGGAACGGGTCTTTCCGGCCATGTTAAACTGGCAGAGGGTGTGAAATATGTGAGTCTGGATTGCCCCGGTGTAACAGCTATCACCCTGCCGGAAGGTGTAACGACGGTAGAAATGGCAAATGCTTCCATTACAGAAATCTACCTGCCGGATTCTGTTGCCGAGTTTAGATTCAATAACCTTCTGAAGCTTCAGAGCGTGCGCCTGCCTGCCACCATGAAAACCATTCCGAGTAGTTCGTTCTTCGGCTGTGAAAGCCTGCAAAAGGTTGTGTTGCCCGAAGAGTTGGAAGTGATTGGAGGGGGAGCTTTTTCTGGATGTGCCGCGCTGAACAGTGTTGTTCTTCCGGAAAGCGTGACCACGATTGGTGCATTTGCCTTCAATGGATGCAAGGCGCTTTCCAGCATCCAGTTGCCGAAGAATCTGCAAACCATCGAAGAATATGCGTTTGCCGATTGTACAAAGCTGTATGAAATTATCAACCACAGCCAGCTTGCTCTGACCTTTGGCGGCGAAGACAACGGACAGGTTGCTTTCAATGCCCGGTGGATCATCGACCAGAATGGCAACAAGACTACCCTGATCGAAGGTAGCGACGCGACCTATGTGGATACGGCGGAAGGTTACCGATTCCTGCTGGAGAACGGGGAATATTCTCTGGTTGCCTACCTGGGCAGCGAGGAGACCCTGACCCTGCCGCTGGATATTCTGGGCAATCCCTATACCATCCGCCAGTTCCGTGGCGGCAAGCATATCATCATTCCGGAGGGCATTACTGCCATCGATGATTATGCCTTTGCCGGCCATGGACAGCTGGAAAGCATCGTCATTGCTGACAGCGTGACTAAAATCGGAGAATTTGCTTTCTCCCAGTGTGCGAAGCTGCAATCGGTACAGCTGCCGATGGGGCTGACCACCGTTGAAGCTCATCTGTTCTGGGAATGCACCAGCTTGCAGGCCGTAGAAATCCCGGCCAATGTGACCGAGATAGGATATGGTGCTTTCATTGACTGTATCGCTTTGCAGCAGGTGACGCTGCCCGATGGCCTGCAGACCATTGGCGACAATGTTTTCCGTGGTACGGCGGTGACGAGCATAAAGATCCCTGCATCGTTGCGGGATATTGTATCTGGCGCATTCGCCGGCTGCCCGCTGGAAACCATTGAGGTAGATGCCCGCAACCAAAACTTTGTACAGGTGGACAACATCCTTTACAACAAGGATATGACGGTGATCTACGCAGCTGCCTATAATATTACCCATGTGGTGATCCCGGCTTCTGTGCAGGATATCGGCTCTGCTTTCTCCGGCTGCACCAAGCTGCATACTGTGGAGTTTGCGGCAGGCAGCCAACTGACCCAACTTCCTTACAGAGCATTTGCGGATTGTTCTGCTCTGGAGCAGATCATTTGGCCTGACAACCTGCAATCCATTGCTTACGCTGCCTTCTATGGTTGCAGCGCCCTGAAGACGGTGCGGCTTCCCGATACACTGACCTATTTGGAAAGTGAGGCTTTCTGGAATTGTGCCGGTCTTACGGAGCTGTATCTTCCTGCCGGCGTGAGCAACTTCTGGCCCGGATCGGTATGGGAATGCAGCAATCTGCAGGCCATTCATGTGGACCCTGCCAATGAGAGCTACTGCAGCGTGGATGGTGTGGTGTATACCAAGGATATGTCCCAGATTGTGCTGGTTGCCGCAGGTATGACCGGTACGGTCACCATCCCAGAGGGCATCACCCATATCAGCGGCTTCGAGTCCTCCAGTGTTACAGAGGTTATTCTGCCGGAAAGCGCGGTCTCCATCGAGCCGTATGCGTTTGACAGATGCAGATCCCTCAAGAAGATTTATATCCCCGATTCGGTTACCAGCATCGGTTTTGGTGCGTTCTGGGATTGTGTCGCGTTGGAAGAGGTTCGCTTGCCCTATGGTCTTACCGAGATTGCTGAATATGCCTTCTATGGCTGCGAAAGCTTGCAGCAGGTAACGATCCCGGATTCTGTCATGGTTGTGCACGACAATGCGTTCCAAAATTGCTACGGGTTGAAAGACCTCACACTTTCCAAGCAGTTGACAGAAATTGGTGACTATGCGTTCTACAGTTGCAATATACGGTATTTAGACATTCCGGAGGGCGTGGTGTCCATCGGCAGCGAGGCCTTTGCCTACTGCGATGATCTGCTGTGGATCACCCTGCCCCAGAGCCTGCAGCACATCGGTCAGGATGCATTCTACTACAATATAAAGCTGCATGAGATTCGCAACAACGGTGATCTGCCGCTGGTTTGCGGCAGTGACAGCTATGGTGGGGTTGCCCAATATGCGCTGGCCATCGTGGACAAGAACGGAAACCGGACCCTGCTGGATCCTGAGAAGCTGTTTGCTGTTATCGAAACAGAGGATGGCTTTGTGTTCACGCAGGAAAACGATGTGTATACCATGATCGCCTATTGGGGCGAGCAGGAAACTGTGACCCTGCCGCTGACATTCAATGGCAGTCCTTATGAGATGTATGCGGTCGATGGCATCCGCCATGCAATCATACCGGAGGGATGGACGGAAGTTCCGACAATGGCCTTCTGGAGTAGCAGTACGCTGGAATATGTCACCATTCCGAATACAGTGACCACCATCTCTCATGGCGCATTTGGCTACTGCGTCAATCTCAAAGAGGTGACAATCCCGGATAGCGTGATGATAATCGACAATTCTGCTTTCGACTATTGCCAGTCGCTGGCATCCATCTCGGTGGGGCCGAATGTTACATTTATCGGCTTCGGTGCGTTCCGGGATACTGCCTTTGCAAAGGATCCTGCCAACTGGTCCGATGGCGCGCTGTATCTGAACCGGTATCTGCTGGATGTGGACAAAACACTCTCCAGCTTTACCGTGCGGCCGGATACGCTGACTATCTGTGACAGCGCATTCTTCCAGTGCTATCTGCTGAAGATACTGGAAACTGGCGTTTGCAAAACGAATGTGCTCCAGGAATGTGTGAATTTGGAGACGCTGATCCTGACCCGCAATAACGGAGAACTGGGCTCGTTCATTCCCATCACCCTGAAAAATATCGTGCTCACCGAAAGCTTCCTGTGGAATGAAGAATCCAAGTGGCTATTTGAATTTGTTAACGGTGCTACTATCTTTGTGGAAAGCAAGGATGCCGATCTGCGTTGGGACGTGAACTACCCCAACTGGAACCTGGGTCTGCCCGTAATTTATGGTGACCAGTGGATCTGGGCCAACTTCTACGATGCAGATGGACAGCTGATCCAGTCTGCGCCTCAGCGAAATGCGGCGGTTATCCGCCTGCCCTATCTGGCAGAGAAGCCCGGATATGCTTTCGTGGGCTGGGATTTGGATGGCGACGGTGTTGCCGACAGCGTGCCTGCCACCTCCGCAGTGGATATCTATGCCTATATGCTGATGGAGCGGGTCTGTGAGCACAGCTATCAATCTGTGGTCACGGAGCCTACCTGTACAGAGGATGGCAATGCTACCTATACCTGCAGTATCTGTGGCGACAGCTACAGCGAGCGGATCCCGGCCGCCGGCCACAAGGTGGTCATCGATGAAGCGGTGGCACCCACCTGTACCGAAACCGGCTTGACCGAGGGCAGCCATTGTGAAACCTGCGGTGAGGTACTGGTAGTCCAGCAGATATTGGATGCTATCGGCCACCAATATAGTTCCTCGGTCACCAAGCCCACCTGCACAGAGGACGGCGATACCACCTATACCTGCGATGTCTGTGGTGACAGCCACAGCGAGGGGATTCCGGCTACCGGCCACAAGGTGGTCATCGATGAAGCGGTAGCACCTACCTGTGTCGAAACCGGTTTGACCGAGGGCAGCCACTGCGAAACCTGTGGCGAAGTGCTGGTAGCCCAGCAGATATTGGATGCTATCGGCCATCAATATAGTTCCGTGGTTACCGAGCCCACATGTACAGAATCCGGCTATACCACCCACAGCTGCGGCAACTGCGGCGCTACCTACACCGATAACCATGTGGATGCGCTGGGCCATAGCTGGGACGAGGGCGTTGTGACCATTGCGCCTACGCTGGAATCCGAAGGTGAAAAGCGATATACCTGTACCTGCTGCGGCGAAACCAGAACGGAGATTCTGCCCAAGAAAGAACCGGTCATCTACGATACGCCGGCAGATAACACCGTGCAGATCCCTGAAAACGATTGCTTCGAGGGCGGCACTACGGTTACCGTCCAGCTGATCGAAGAGGGCAAGAACTTTGAGACGGTAAGCGCTGCCATGGAGTTTGTGGCGGAGCAGTATGTGGCCTACCAGTTCACAGCCGCCAAGGACGGTGTGCAGGTGCAACCCAGCGGCAAGCTGGCCGTCACCATTGCCATCCCTGAGAGCTACAGTAACAATGTGGTAGTCTACTATATGGATGAAAACGGCAAGCTGGAGAAGCTGGAAAGCAGGGTGGATGTGGATGCACGTACCGTCACGGTAGAGCTGACACATTTCAGCACCTACATCCTGGCCGATGCCGATACCGCCCCCACTTTCGTGCTGGGCGACGTCAATGACGACGGCCGCATCAATGCCCGTGATGCCCGTCTGCTGCTGCGATTCATTGCCGACTTGGTAGAAGAATCCGAGCTTGTGGTGGCTGCTGCGGACTTCAACGGCGACGGCCGCATCAATGCCCGTGATGCCCGCGATGTTCTGCGCCACATCGCCGGTCTGGATTGAACCAAAACCCAACGCCGCCGGTTTTCCGGCGGCGTTGTCTGTTTTTGGGGAGGTATTGCTGTGTCAATTCACATATTTGGGATTTCGTCGGATAAAACAAACTGGACTTTTTTATCAGTTGTGATACAATAAACTTAGCTGAAATCGGCGTGCCAACCTACACGAAACAGGAGGAAATCATATGGAACGCGTATGCAAGTTTTTGAAGGATGCCGGGGTTTACTATTTGGCCACTGTGGAGGCTGATCAGCCTCGGGTGCGGCCCTTTGGTACTGCCCACATCTTTGAGGGCAAACTATACATTCAAACCGGCAAAGTCAAGCCCTGCTCCAAGCAGATTATGGAAAATCCCAAGGTAGAGATCTGTGCATTCCACAATGGTGCGTGGGTGCGGGTCGCCGGCGAGCTGGTGGAAGATGACCGGGTTGAGGCCAAGAAGTCCATGCTGGACGCTTATCCCAGCCTTCGCGGTATGTATGATGAGAATGACGGCAACACCCAGGTGCTGTATTTCAAGCATGCGGTAGCGACGTTCTCCGCATTCGGTTCCGCACCGGAAATTGTGGAGTTTTGATAGGGGAGGAGAAGCATGGCCTATTATTTTCCTTTTGGACAAGAGCTAAAGCCTCTGGTGCAGGAGGATCGCTCACCCAAGAAGGTATTTGTGCTGGGTGTGTATGCCAGCGCTGTGCATGCCCGGTGGAAAAAGGATGGGAAGATCATTTGCCAGGCGCTTGCTGTGGCCAGCGAACCGTACATATTTTGGGACGGCAATGTGGACAAAGCCCGTCAGATCATTGGCGACATTGCGATGCCTGAGGAATTGGGTACGCTGGAGCCTGCGGGCAAGCAACTGAATGGCCCTTCGGCAACGGTGCTGGTTGATAACATTCTGAAGCCCCTTGGCTTTATCCGCGAAGAGGCGTGGCTTTGCGATTGCTTGCCGGAGACCCGGCTGAATCCCAGCCAGGTCAAGGCACTGCGTGACAAGTATGAGCCGTTGATGGAAGAATACCATCTGAATCCGGTCACTATTCCGAAGCGCCCCAATGTTTTCTGCGACAAGGCAAGAAGCGCCGAGATCACAGAAGAACTGCTCCAATCGGAAGCGGACTTGCTGGTGCTGTTGGGCGATATTCCTATTGCGCAGTATTTGAAGAAAGTGGCCGATGTGCCCTATTCCACATTGGGCGAATATATGGAGCTTTACGGCTATGGCAATCCTAGTCCCGTGACCATTGCGGGCAAGACCATCCGGGTACTGCCTTTGGCCCATCCCAGACAGATTGGTGCCTTGGGTGCCCACAGCGAAAAATGGTGCCAAGCCCATAAAGAATGGGAACAACGAGTTTGCCCGGCAGAATAAAATAAGAAGCCCTGGATCGGTGGGAAATCGATCCAGGGCTGTTGTTTTGCTTGCGCATGACAGAAATCAAACAGAAATATCAATGATTTTCAGAAGGAAAAACCCGCATATTTTCTGGCTTTTTCCAGAACTTCTACAACATTACGGGTGGTTTCCAACCGCCTGTAGCAATCATCATAATCGGCGGCAGCCACCAGTCGGCCAATGTCCTGAACTTCGTGATACCAAGGGTTTTCGGGCAAATGGACGCAGGCAGATTCCTGGCCTCTCACATGCAGTTCCACACTCTGACAGTTGCTGCTGCTGGGTGTCACTTCCATATATCCGGCTTCTCCGATGATCTGTACGCCGTTGCGGGCGGCACAGTCTTTGGCACCGATGCACTGGCAGAGAAAATCTTCATATTCCAGAACCAGCATGCCGCTGGTATCCACACCGGTTTCGTGACGGTTGGGGAAATAGCGCACATGCGTAGGAGCGCCGAACAAACCAACCACAAAATGAATGTTATAGAGGTTGATGTCCATGAGGGCGCCGCCTGCGAAGGCGTGGTTCAGAACAGGGGAGGGGTTGCCTGCCAGCAAAGCGGGATAACGGCTGGAAAATTGGCAGAAGGTGGCAGTTACCATTTTGAGTTTGCCCAGTTTGGGCAGATTCTCTTGGATAAAAGTGTAGTGGGGATGATGGGCAGTGGTGATGGCCTCAAACAGCAGCAAATGCTTTTCTTTCGCCAAAGCAATCAGCTCGTCTGTCTGGGCAACAGTGGGCGTGAAGGGCTTTTCACAAATCACGTGCTTACCGGCCAACAGCGCAGAACGGACTTGATCATAATGAATACTGTTGGGAGATGCCACATATACCATATCAATGGCAGGATCAGCAAGCATCTCCTGCAGAGAGGTATAAACTTTCTCAATACCAAATTCTTCGGCCATTGCGCGGCCTGTCTCCTCTTTGCGGGAGTAGATGGCGGTACAATGAAGCACGTCGCTGCGGTTGAACTCTGCCAGCATGCTTTTGGTAATGGCACCGGTTCCGATGGCGCAAAGATTCATAGGAGAACCTCCTTAATAGATCCGTTTTGCGTATTCGCTGGGGGAAATGTGATATTTCTGGTTGAAGGCGTTGGAGAAATAGTGGATCGAACTGTAGCCCAGCTTCAGGGAAACTTCGCTGATCGTGTATTTGTTTTCCCGCAGCATTTGGCAACTTTTTTCCAGCTTCATATCGCTGATGAACTTCTTTGGCGACTGGTTGACGGTGTTCTTAAACAGCAATTGCAATGTGGAGCGGGAAAGGGAGAAATGCTGACAAATGTTGGCCACAGTAAGCGGCTCATAGATCTTCTCCTCGATGTAAGTGATGATCTCGTCAAACAGTTCGTCCTGATAATTTTGACGCACCACGCTGGAGGGCTGTACGGTGGGAATGACATAAATGCCCTGCAGCAGACGGATAATGGTTTCGGTCAGCAGACAGTGCATCAAGCTGTCCGTATAGGGGGCGCCGTTGGAACTTTCCTGAACAAGGGTCTTGATCAAGGTGTAGATTTTTTTGTTGTAGGGAAAAACACGGTTGATCAAAACATTGTGCCAGTCGCTGGGCAGCTCCGGGGAGGTATTTTCGATGCTGAATACGATGGTTACATAGGAAACGGCCTGATTGCCCGTATGCTGGGAATGAAATTGTCCCGGTCCGTAGATCATCAAGTCTTTTTCACCAAGGGTGTAGGATATGCCGTCCACCTCGGTATAAAGGGTGCCGGTGTCAATGTAGGTCAGTTCAAAGAAGCGATGTTTTTCTCCTGCGAAACTGTAGCCCGGCGTGCGCATACGATAATAGTAACCTATGATTTTGTCCAGACGTATGCGCGGCAGGATGGGGCGGTACTCATAGGGTGTGGACAAAGTGATGGCATCCATTTGGTAATCTTGCTGGGTATAGATATCGACCACCAGTTCCGGTGTGGTAGAGATGAATCCAAAATAAACATTGGGATTGATATGGATCCGATGGTTCATGCCGAATTCTTCGATCGGATGTGTTTCGGGGTTTTCAGATACCAATAAAATACCGATGCCGCTTTGCACTTCGATATAGATGTCGCAACTAAAATGCAGGAATTGAGACAGTGTCCGCTGGGTGGGGATTCGCCGACTTTGGTGGATCAGCGATTGCTCCTGCTCCTCGGTCAATTTGCGGTAAACAGAACCGTATTTCAGAAATGCGGTACTGGCAGTTTCGTTTTGCATTTATACCACCTCCGATGTAAAAAGTATAACATATTTTTGTCGGTTTGCATAGAGAAAATTGTTAAAAACGATAAAAAGGTCGGAAAATGAATAAATCGTGAAATAACTATTTTCATTAAATAAATTGTTAAAAAAGGCAAAGACTTTACGACGAAAAAAATCTATAATCATAGTGTCTGAATTGGAAACTCAGTCAATAAATTCAAGGAGGAGATCCCAATGCCTAATATCATTTTAACCCGCATTGACAATCGTCTGGTTCACGGACAGGTCGCAACTCAGTGGTGCGGCGCTATCGGTGCCAACCTGATTCTGGTTGCTAACGACGAAGTCGCAGGCAACAAGCTGCGTCAGGGTCTGATGGACATGGCTGCTCCCAGCTACGCAGCAATGCGTTACTGGACCATCCAGAAGACGATTGAGACCATCCACAAGGCTAGCGACAAGCAGAAGATTTTCATCGTTTGTGAGAATCCCACTGATGTTCTGCGTCTTGTTGAAGGTGGCGTTCCCCTGAAGAAGGTGAACATTGGCAATATGCACATGGCCGAAGGCAAGCGCCAGGTGGCCGGTTCTGTCGCTGTTGACGACAAGGACGTTGCTGCATTTGCAAAGCTTCGTGAGCTGGGCGTCGAACTCGAGATTCGTCGTGTTCCCACCGAAGCTGCTGAAAACATTGAGAAGCTGTTTAAGTAAGCTCTCTTTGTAAAAAAATATTTTAATAAGGAGTAATACACTATGGATTTTAGTGTTCTGCAGATCATCCTGGTTTTTGCATGGACTTTCATCATTGCAATCGACCAGTTTGATTTCCTGGAATCCCTGTATCAGCCCATCGTGTCCGGTGCTGTCATCGGCGCTATCCTGGGCGACCTGGAGACCGGTCTGATCGTCGGCGGTACTTACCAGCTGATGACCATTGGTAACATGCCTGTCGGTGGCGCTCAGCCCCCGAACGCTGTTATCGGCGGCGTTATGGCCGTTGTGTTCGCTATCGGCGCTAAGCTGGATGTTGAGGCCGCTCTGGGCCTGGCTGTGCCCTTCGCTATGATCGGCCAGTACATGGTTACCCTGCTGTTCACCGTCATGTCCCCCATGATGTCCGTTGCTGACAAGATGGCTGACAAGGGCGATCACAAGGGTATCGTTGGCCTGAACTGGCTGGCTATGTCTGCTCTGGGCCTGCTGTTCGCCGTGGTTTGCACCATCGGTCTGATCGGCGGTTCCGCTCTGGGCAAGACCCTGACCGACCTGTTCGACAAGGTGCCGTGGCTGATGACCGGCCTGGGCGCTGCTGGTGGTATGATGCGCTTCGTCGGTTTTGCTACCCTGCTGCGTATCATGATGTCCAACAAGCATTGGGGCATCTACTTTGCCGGCTTCACTCTGGCAACCATCATTGGTTACATCCCCGCTCTGGGCGGCTCTGCCCTGGTTCTGATCGCTTTCGTCGGTATTGCTCTGGCTATCAATGATTTCCAGACCGGCGTTGCTCTGAGAACTGCTGGCGGTTCTAATGGAAATGGAGGCGACGACGATGGCATCTAATTACACTAACCTGACTCCTGCCAAGGCTCTGGACAAGAAGACCCTGAACAAGATGGTCTGGCGTTCCCTGAACCTGCAGGCGTCCTTCAACTACGAGCGTATGCAGGCTGCCGGCTGGCTGTACTGCATCCTGCCCGGCCTGCTGGCTATCCACGGCGAGGGTACTGATGATCTGAAGACCTCCATGAAGCACAACCTGGACTTCTTCAACACCCACCCCTTCCTGGTCACCTTCGTCATGGGCATCGTGCTGTCCATGGAGCAGCAGAAGTCTGACATCGACACCATCCGTGCTGTCCGTGTCTCCGCTATGGGCCCCCTGGGCGGCATCGGCGACGCTATCTTCTGGTTCACTCTGGTTCCCATTGCTGCCGGTATCGGCTCCAATATGGCCATCGAGGGCTCCATCGCAGGTCCCATCGTGTTCCTGGCACTGTTCAACATTGTTCAGTTCGCTGTCCGTTTCTTCCTGATGCACTGGTCCTACAAGCTGGGCACCTCCGCCATTGGCGCTCTGACTGCCTATGCTAAGGAATTCACCGGCGCTGCTTCCCTGCTGGGCGTCTTCGTCGTTGGTGCTCTGACTTCCAACTACGGCGGCACTGCTCTGAGCAACGAGCTGAAGCTGGAAAATGGCCAGACCATCCAGTCCATCCTGGACGGCGTTCTGCCCAAGATGATCCCCCTGGCACTGACTCTGGGTCTGTTCTTCCTGATGAAGAAGAAGAAGTGGACTCCCGTTATGTGCATCGGCGCTCTGCTGGTCCTGGGCCTGGTCGGCGCAGCTATCGGCATCTTCTAATTATCGCTTGATAAATGCGCGCAGTTCTTCTTGATTTTAATGGAACCATGTTTTTTGACACAAGCCTCCATCTGGAGGCTTGGTCAAAAATCTATCAGGATCTGTACCCAGAGGATACGGATCCCCCCAGTACCGCACGCTTCTGCGGCCCGTGCAATGATGCCATCTTGAAAAAGTTGGCACCTTGGCTGACAGCCGAAGAGCGCCTGTGGTATTCTGAAAGGAAAGAGGAATTGTACCGCAAAGCCTGCATGGCGAATCCGGACATGTTCCGTTTAGCTCCAGGCACGGAAGTTTTCTTGGATCAGCTCCAGAATCGTGGCATTCCGTTTGCTCTGGCGAGTGCCTCCATCAAGGACAACATCGATTTTTTCTTCGAATCCTTCGCTTTAGAGCGGTGGTTTCGCAGAGAAGATGTTGTTTATGATGATGGTACTTATCCGGACAAGGGTGCTATGCACTTGGCTGCTGCCCACAAGATGGGTGTGCTGTTGAGCCACTGCTTGCTGGTGGAGGATAGTTCGTCTTCCATCAGTCTTGCAAAGAAAAATGGTGCTGGCTGCATTGTTGCCATTGGCAACACAGCTGCGCCGGAGGTTTTGATCAGCGCTGGCGCCGATCATTACATTCGGGACTTTACCGAATTTGAACTTGTCTGGCTTTAAAGACAGATCCTGTTAATTCCATGAGTTTCCAATAGAAAGTACAAAAAAAGCTCCGAGTAATCGGAGCCTTTTTTGTTGTATTTTTGATAGCCGGGAAAGATTCTCGTATCTAAGGCTTGCAAATTTTCCTGTAGTGCTATATAATGTAGAAAACAAAGACAGAGGATGATTTTACATGAAGAAGTTCCAACTTTCCACCCCCGCTGAACGCATGGTGGGCATCACCTTTTCCGTTATTATCAGTGCAGCCCTGGTGTTTCTGCTGTTTGCTCTGCGAAATAACATGGCCGTGTTGCTGCTGACCGCAGTGGGCGTTGGGGTCGTGGTTTTTGTGTTTGCCCTGTATGTTCTGAATGTGGCGAAAGCTGCCTGTATTCCGGATCCGGAAAGCAAAACCCTTCGCGTTACCGGTGTCCGGGAGCGGAACATTGACCTGTCCCGTGCTGCATACCTGCAGACGATTCCGGTTAAGAGCGGCCATATTGAGAGCCGGTCTCTGGCTTTTACGGATGCGGAGGATAAGGTGTTGGCCATCGTGCCCACTTACTTCACTTCCAGAAGGGGCGTTCTGGCAGAACCTTTGGCCAAGGAGCTGGCACAGGTGCTGAACCTGGAGTTCGTGGAAAAGGTTCCCGTTTGGGAATACGACAAGGAAGCACGGAAAGCCCACGACATTGAAGTGGAACAGCAGGAAAAGGAAGCGGCGAAGGCAGACCGTGAGGCAAGGAAGGCACTGCGTGCTGCTAAGCTTCGCAAGAGAATGGAGCAGATGCGGCAGGAGGACAACAAGTCCTGATCGGTCCGCCCCAGGATGGCGTGACATCCACTTCCCAAGCATATGAATAGCAATAAAAATGACGCATCCGCTTGGATGCGTCATTTTTTATCATTACTTGTTTTCGATAGCCTGGATGGCGAAGCGGGAAACGTCAATAATAGTCTTGGGAGCAATTTCGATGCCAATGATCTCGTCGTCGCTCATGCGGACCACCTTGCCGTAAATACCACCGGCAAACATAACGCGGGAGCCGATGTTCAAAGTGGTGTGGATGCCAGCCAGCTCGGTGCGGCGCTTGCGCATGTTGACAGCGGAAATAGCTGCCAAAATCGTTGCAAAGATGCCGACCAGAACACCAATGGTGATGCAGGTCCAAAGAATAACTTCCCAGTTGATCATATCTTAGATACCGTCCTCTTCCTCAACTTCCTCACGGACAGCCATCTCAAACTTGACCACATTGTCCTTGCCTTCGAACAGCAGCTCCTCGGCCAGAGCCTGAGGATCAGTCTCGAAGCTGAGCATGGTGGAACCGGTGATGATCATGGGCAGGTTGGTGCCGGACAGGACGATGATCTGCTTGTCAGGATGTGCCATGGAGCATTCCACAGCGGTCTTGAAGGGGGAGCCGCCGGGCAGGTCGGACAGGACCACGATGCCGTCGCAATCGGACAGCTCGGTGTAAGCGGCGTTCAGCTTTTCAGCCAGGGCTTCCAGGCCCATGCCATCTTCAAAGCACACATACTTGATGTGCTCATTTTCGCCGGCGATCATTCTGGCAGAGGAGTGCATACCCTCCGCAAACAGGCCGTGGCCAGTAACAACTAAACCGATCATTTTGTTTTCCTCCTCAAATTTAATTACTGCAGGGTATAAGGATACAGGATAACACCCTTAACCACGCGGTTGACTTCGCCGGTGGGGCAGGGGTTGTCGGGGGTGATGCCCATGGACAGGCTCTTCATAACAGCCAGAGTTTGGGCGAACATAATGAAGTCCAGGCCCAGCATGATGTTTTCCATGTCGGCGCCTACGTTGATCTGGATGGCGTAGTCAACCAGCTCTTCGATGCCTTCGCAAGTTCTGTTGTAGACAACAGCGATCTTGTTGCCCTTGCGCTGGCCGGACATTTCCTTGATCAGATCCAGCTCGTACTGACGGCGGTAAGCGTCATCGCTCAGGTAGGCAACAGTCAGAGTGGTGGGGTTGATAATGGACTTGGGACCATGACGGAAGCCCAGCTGGGAGTCATACATGGTGGCCACCTTACCGGCGGTCAGCTCCAGCATCTTCAGAGCGGATTCCTGTGCCACGCCCTTCAGAGCGATGTTGCCCAGGTACACGATGCGGTCGAAGTCGAACTCGGAAACGATCTTGGCGACAGCGTCATACTGGTTGTCCAGGAAGTTCTCGCCGGCCACACAGATCTTCTCCACAGCGGCGGTGATCTCATCCAGACGATCCAGGTTCAGAGCCAGATAAGTAGCCAGGTACATGTTGGAGTAGCTGGAGGTCATGGCAAAGGACTTGTCGTGGGTCTCGGGGGTCAGGTTCAGAGCGAAGCAGTTGTCATGCTTGTCAGCCAGCTTGGACAGAGCGCCTTCGCTGTTGCAGGTGACGAACAGGTGATAGATGTTCTCGCAGACGACCTCAGCTGCTTCCACGTTGCCAACGGACTCGGGGGAGTTGCCGGAACGGCCAAAGTTGACCAGCAGGGTGGGCTTGGTGCGGGACAGGGTGTCCTCGGGATTGGGGACGATGTCGGTAGAAGCGTAGGACTTAACCTTGAAGTTGTACTTCTTGTTCAGTGCGTGGTACAGAGAATTGCCGACAAACTCGCTGGTGCCAGCACCGGTCAGAACGATGTCAAAATCCTCGGCCTTGACAACCTGATCCAGGAACTTCTGCAGTTCGTCCTTGCAGGCGGCCAGCTGTGCGCAGGTCTTGCGCCAGGTGGCGGGCTGCTGGTAGATCTCGTGAATGGTGAAGGTGGAAAAATTCTCCTTCATCTGCTCTTCGGTGTAGTTGAAAATACGCATTGTACAGTATACCTCCCATTATTATTCAAACAATTTTATTATATAGCATTAAAAAAATAAATACAAGAGATAAAACTAAAACAAGTAACATTTGCCTTAAAAAATGTAAATCATTCTTTTGACATTCCTGCGCTTTGATTGTATAATGAAAATACAAATAGAGATTTGCAAGGAGGTATTTTTCATGATTATTCAAAGTAAAAAAGTTTGGATCGCTGACCAGTTTATTCCGGCACAGGTTGAGGTGGAAGGCGGCAAAATCGTTGCCATTGCACCCTACCAGGCAAAGCCCGTAGATGTTGACTACGGCGATAAGCGCGTGATCCCCGGCATGATCGATGTGCATTGCCACGGCGCTTACGAATTTGATACTAACTATGCTGAAGAAGCAGGCCTGCGTAACTGGGCAAAGAATATTGTGTCCGAAGGTGTTACCGCTTTTCTTGCTACTACCATTACCCAGAGCGAAGAGGTGCTGACCAAAGCTGTTGCCAATGTTGCCAAAGTTATGGAAGACGGCTATGAAGGCGCAGAGATCCTGGGTGTCCATTTCGAAGGCCCTTACCTCGACATGAAGTACAAGGGTGCCCAGCCTGAGGAGCATATCGTCAAGCCCACCATTGAGCAGTTTGAGCGCTATCAGGCTGCAGCCAAGGGCAATATCCGCTATGTGACCATGGCCACCGAGACCGATGAGGACTTCGCCCTGACCCGTTACCTGGCCGACAAGGGCATCGTGGTCAGCATTGGCCACAGCGCTGCTACTTACGAGCAGGCCTGCATGGCATATGCCAACGGTGCAAAGTGCATGACCCATGTCTACAACGGCATGACTCCCTTCAATCACCGTGCCAACGGTCTGGTGGGTGCCGCTTTCCGCCTGCGCACCATGTACGGCGAAGTGATCTGCGACGGCAACCACTCCACCACTGCCGCACTGAATATGTTCTTCATGAGCAAGGGCCCCGATTATTCCATCATGGTGTCCGACGCACTGATGGCAAAGGGCACGCCTATTGGCAGCCGCCATATCTTCGGTGGCAATGAGATCCTCATCTACCCCGATGGCAGCGCACACCTGACCAAGATCGACTCTCTGGCAGGCTCCACCCTGCAGCTGAACAAGGGCCTGAAGATCCTGATTGAGGATGCTTTGGTTCCCGTAAACTATGCTATCAATGCCTGCACCCTGAACCCCGCAAACTGCCTGGGTATTGCTGACCGCAAGGGCTCTATCCGTGTGGGCCGTGATGCTGACATGGTGGTTCTGGACGATGATTATTCCGTTATTCAGACCTATTGTATGGGTGAACCCAAACTGTAATATTCAATATTTTTAGGAGGATCACTATGAAACATCCGCTTCAAATTATGATGGAACAGCGCCGTGCCGGTATCCGCTGCGGTATTCCTTCCTATTGCACCGCCAACGAGCTGGCGCTGGAGATCGCTCTGCGTCGTGCCAAGATGCGGAACAAGCCCGTTCTGATCGAGGCTACCGCCAACCAGGTCAATCAGTTTGGTGGCTACACCGGCATGATGCCCAAGGACTTCTATCAGATGGTTCTGAAGATGGCACAGGCCATTGATCTGCCCGAGAATATGATCATTTTGGCCGGTGACCATCTGGGCCCCCTGACCTGGCAGAAGCTGCCGGAGAGCGAAGCTATGGCCAATTCCTATGAACTGGTTTATCAGTATGCCCGGGCCGGTTTCACCAAGATCCATCTGGATACTTCTATGAAAGTGGCGGACGATCCCGAGGGCCTGCTGTCCACCGAGACCATTGCCCGCCGTGGTGCCATGCTGTACAAGGCAGCCATGAAGGGCTACGAAGAACTGAAGGCTGAGAAGCCCGATGCCATTCGCCCTGTGTTCATTGTTGGTTCCGAGGTTCCGATTCCTGGCGGTGCCACCGAAGCTGAGGATACCTTGGCTGTTACCAAGCCGGAGGCATTCCTGGATACCGTCAACACCTACACCCGCGTTTGGACCGAGGAAGGCGTTGGCGAGGGTATGAAGGATGTCATCGCTGTGGTGGTACAGCCCGGCGTTGAGTTTGGTGACGAGCAGGTCTTCGACTACAACTCCGAGGCAGCCAAGGAGCTGTGCGCCATGCTGAAGGAATATCCCGACTTCTGCTTCGAGGGTCACTCCACCGACTATCAGACCCCCAAGTGCCTGTATGATATGGTTACCGACGGCATCGCCATTTTGAAGGTTGGCCCCGCGCTGACCTTCGGCCTGCGTGAAGCTCTGTTTGCCCTGAGCAAGATGGAAGAAGAACTGGTTCCCGCAGAGGAGCGTGCAAACTTCATCGCAAAGTTGGAAGAAGTGATGCTGGCCAACCCCGCCAACTGGGCCAAGCATTATCACGGTGACGAGCGCCAGCTGGCTCTGTGCCGTAAGTACAGCTATTCCGACCGAGCCCGCTATTACATCGGCCAGCCCGAGGTGGTAGCTTGCATGAATAAGCTGTTTGAGAACCTGCGCAAGTACACCATTCCCATGAATATGTTGCATCAGTACATGCCGCTGAGCTACAACAAGGTTCGTGCCGGTGAGCTGGAGCTGGATCCCAGAGAACTGGCTATGGACGGCGTTGCCCAGTTTATGCTGGACTATGAATCTGCTGTGTAAGACCCGGAAAGAGGCATTATGGAATTTTTGACTGCCCTTTCCTATGTGATGGCTGTTTTGGAGACAGCGGCGCTGATTGCCGCTATGATCTTTTTGACCCGAGGATTGCATGAGAAGAAGAATCAGCGGGCAAAACAGGGCAAAAAAGGCGGAAAAAACAGCGAGATCACCCAAAAGGCCATCACGGCCTGCTATCAAAAAGCCGGCCTGACCTTTTTTGTCTACCTGGTTCTCAATGTCGTGCGCAACTACAGCGGCCTTTTTGGCTAACCGGAAACACTATCCATAAGAACATCATGTAGGGATCGACCTTCGGGACGATCCCTACAATTTTTTGAGGTTTCTCCGCCATTTCAGGTGGCCATGGGAAATAAGACAGGTGCTTCCGCGGAAAAGGAAAAGAAATACTTGGCTATTGGGCCATGTTGTGATATGATGGTGGCATCAATCAAATAAACCGGGAGGAAATACTACCATGGATAAACATTATACTTATCAGACCCAAGGCGTTTGCGCCTCGGAGATCAGCTTCGACATCATCGACGGCCATGTGTTCAACGTTAATTTCAAGGGCGGTTGCAGAGGCAACACCCAGGGTGTCGCTATTCTGGCGGACGGCCTGGAGGCTCGTGCTGCCATCAAGCGCCTGCGAGGCGTTGAGTGCCACGGCGGTACTTCCTGCCCGGATCAGCTGGCTATCGCCATTGCTGCCTGCCTGGAAAGCATGGGTGAGAC
Organism: Faecousia sp.; assembly: GCA_045638225.1. Lineage (GTDB taxonomy): Bacteria > Bacillota > Clostridia > Oscillospirales > Oscillospiraceae > Faecousia. The sequence goes on from JAZUAW010000056.1 coordinate 51,282, forward strand.
CGTATGATCAAAAAACGCTATGATTTTTCCCAGGTAGATGTACCTGCGGCACTTCTGCAGGCAGAAGTGACACGGGAAGAAATGGATGCGGAGTACGCAGCTGCCGCCAAGCAGTTTACGACCATTGCGCCTACTGATGGCCCTGTACAGACCGGCGACGTGGTGACGCTGTCCTTTGCCGATGAAAAGGTGGAGACCGGCCTGCGCACCATCTATGCCAATGTGGGCAAGGGCTTTACGGATGAAGAGGAGCTGGTACCTGGCTTGCGGGCTGGTGACAGCATCCGGACTCGGTATGCCAGCAGGGAAGTGGAGGCCAAGATTGTTTGCGTCAAACGTCTGCAGGTGCCTGCTTTGACCGATGATCTGGTTGCGAAGCTGGGCATGGAGAATGTGGCTGACATGGCCGCTTTTGAAGAGTATGTTTTCGTTAAGCTGGCAGAGATCCAGCGCAAGCGTAAGTTCCGTGGTATCATGGGTATCGTGTCCAAGGCCATGATGGAGAAAACAGAATTTGCAGAAGTGGAAGAGACCCATCCCTGGTATCAGGCGCTGCATGGCGTGATGATGGGCCGCATTCAGGCCTTTGCACAGCAGTCTGGTGTCAGCGTGGAGCAGGCCATGCCCACCGCGCTGCGCATGGCGGATAAGTCCTTGGAGGAGTGCCAGCAGGCGCTGAAGGCTATGTGCATCGAGCGTGCCCGGCAGGGTGCGCTGGGCCAGAGCTACGCCCAGGAAAAGGGTGTATCCATGGAAGAGGAAGATACTGCGGACCTGATCGGTGCCTATGTGGATTATCTGAATGAGGTGGTCTATCAGCACTTTGCTCCCATGATCCATGTGAGCAGACCTGCCCATGGAAATGCTCGATAAGCTGGAAGTGCTGTGGTGTCCGTCTTTCAGGGTCTACTGAGGGTCCATTGGCCCATTCCGGCCTTTCGCAGCGGAAAAAATAAGGGAATTCCTTGAAATCTTAGGCAAAGGATGCTATAATCAACAGGCAGAATTCATATGCTGCAAGCTTCTGACACTAAGCGTTTTGCTGCGTGAAAGGTGCTGTCACACAGATATTTACCCCATGGGATCCATGGGGAGAAGTTTGTTTGCCGCACCGGTTAGGGGCGGCAAATTTTATTGGGGAGACATCGCCTATGGAAACAAGAGTAGCAGTTATGAGCATCATTGTGGAAAACCCGGATGCGGTGGAGCGGCTCAATGCCATTTTGCATGAGTACGGAGTATACATTATTGGCCGCATGGGGATTCCTTATCGAAAGCGGAAGATCAGCATCATCTCCATTGCGCTGGATGCGCCCCAAGATACCCTTTCGGCGTTGGCCGGAAAGATCGGCGGATTGAGCGGCGTTAGTGTAAAAACAGCCTATTCCAGTATCATCAGTGCCGAATAAAAGAAAGAGGGAAGAATTATGCGCAAGAACATTCGTTGGATTACAGAAACTGCTGTTATGCTGGCGCTGCTGGTTTGTTTGCAGTGGGTCGGTTCCTTTGTGCCGGATCAGATGACCAAACAGCTGATCACCGGTACCATGGTTAACTGCGTTCTGGCAGTCACGGTGCTGATGGTGGGCCTGAGTAGCGGCGTGACTGTGGCGCTGATCTCTCCTGTTTGTGCCTTTGCATTTGGTATTGCTCCGAATTTCGTTACCGTCCTGCCTATTATGGTGGGTAACTGCTGCTATGTCACGCTGCTGTACTTTATCATCGGCAAAGCCCGTAAGCTGGGCTGGCGGCAGCCGGTGGCGCTGGTCAGTGCGGCGGTGGTCAAGTTCGGCGTGCTGTATCTGCTGGTGGTGAAGGTGATCTGCGGCATGGCCTCCGGTGCGCTGCTGGGCAAGAAAATTGGCGATATCGTGGTGCTGGCACCTCCCATGCTGAAGATGCTGCCCACCATGTTTGCCTGGCCCCAGCTGGTGACCGCCTTGACCGGCGGTGTGATCGCGTTGGCCATTGTGCCGGTGCTTCGCAAGGCACTGCATAGATAAATTGGGTTTTATCATAACGTTTGTGTGGTAGGGTGGGAGCTTGCTCCTGCCCTACACTGCGTCAGTGGCATAAATGAAATTTGCCCATATGTCCATCCCTCGGTTCCTTAGAACCGGGGGATTTTTGTTTGCAGGCCAATGGCGGACATGCTTTCAATGTTAAGAGTCGTGTTTTCTGTATGTTTGCGGCGAAAGGATGAATTTGGTGTCGACTTTTGAGAAATCTTGTGCTATGCTATGGACAGAAAGAAATACGAACGGAGGTCACAGCACATGACAAATTCCATTATCTACCACAATTTTCAAAATACAGAAGCGGCTGCAAAAGCCCCTGCTTCCGGCGTGGTACTGACCGCACCCATTCTGGAAAAGGGTCGCCGTGTGGCCAAATTTGTAATCCGGGTCAATGCCGTGGCAAACGCGGCGTGCATGTTTCTGTGCGGTGCTTGCAGCGCCGTGGGGCTTGTGATCCTGCTGCTTCTGGTTCGTGGCAGTTGAGTGTGAAAGGGAGGGCTTGGTATGTTTGAAATGGTTGTTACGGTTCTGTTTTTTGCCCTGATGGCAGGCGTGGTGCGTAGTGTCTTTTTGGCGGACAGAGGCATGGCAAAGATTGCGCTGATCGCAGCCCTTGTTGTGGTGCTGCCGGCATTGGTGGGTTGCTTGCTGGTGGTCAGCGGTATGTTTTTGCTGATGCCCTTGGGGCTGATGCTGATGGCTTTCGGCATGGTGAAGGCCTGTGTCAACTGAAAAAGAATAGTATGTCATCCTGAGCCAAGCGCAGCGGGGTCGAAGGATCTGTTCTCTTTTTGCAAGGAAAACGGATCGCGCTGTGCCCGGCCGGGATGACATTTTTGCTCCTTCAGGACATTTGACAAGGGGTAAAAAGTGAACTATAATGAAAGAAAACGAGGGGAGTGACGGTATGCCCTTTGCGATTGTAAGAAATGACATTGTGAATATGCGGGTGGATGCCATCGTCAACACCGCCAACCCACAGCCCATCATTGGAGCGGGGGTGGATTCTATGCTCCATGAAAAGGCGGGCCCGGAGCTGCTCATGGCCCGGCAGCGGATCGGTCCCATCCTCTGCGGTCAGGCGGCTATCACGCAGGCTTTTCGCCTCCACGCAAGGTTTGTGATCCACACCGTAGGCCCCGTGTGGGATGGTGGCAGCTATGGTGAGGAAGCCCTGCTACGCAATTGCTATGAAAATTCCTTGCGGTTGGCCCGGGAAAATGGATGCCAGTCTATTGCATTTCCCTTAATCGCCACCGGCAGCTATGGTTTTCCGAAGGATAAGGCTTTGCAGATTGCCATTTCTGCGTTCAGTACATTCCTGCTGGAGCACGAAATGCAGATTTACCTGGTGGTGTTTGACCGGAAGGCGTTCAAGCTGTCGGAGAAACTGTTCCAGGGTGTCGCCAGTTACATAGACCAAAATTATGTGGATATCTGCCAGCAGGCCGTGTATGGCGGCGCGGAAGAAATCCGCCGCAGTCGAAACTATCACCGTCGGGATATGGAGATTTACGAAAGCGCTGTGCTGCGTGAAAGCCTGTCCTGTGCGCCCATGGCGGCGACTAAAGCGACACCGAAGCCGAAAGCCGCTTCCCTGGAGGATATGCTGAAGCAAGCCGATGCCGGTTTCACCGAAACCCTGCTGAAGCTGATCGACCAGACCGGCAAGAAGGATTCGGAGATCTATAAAAAGGCGCTGCTGACCAAGCAGCATTTCTCCAAGATCCGCAATAATCCCCATTATAAGCCCACCAAACCCACGGCAATCGCGTTGGCACTTGCTCTCGAGCTTGATTTGGAAGCCACGAAGGACTTGATCGGCAGAGCGGGCTATGCTTTGACCAACAGCAGCACCTTTGATCTGATTATCCAGTACCATATCGAAAACAGAAAATTCAACGTGGTGGAGATCAATGTGGTGCTGTACGAGTTTGATCAACCTTTATTGGGGGCACAAATATGATTTACACAGATTTGACGAAAAAGGCCATGAAGCTGTGCTTTGCGGCCCATAAGGATCAGGTGGACAAGAGCGGTCTGCCCTATGTGTTTCACCCTTTCCATCTGGCGGAGCAGATGACGGACGAGTTGACCACCGTGGCGGCGCTGCTGCACGATGTAGTGGAGGATGCGCCCTATACACTCGCTGACCTGCGGAAGATGGGCTTCCCGGAGGACGTATTGGCGGCGCTGGCGCTGCTGACGCACGATGACGAAATGCCCTATCTGGACTATGTGGCCCGGCTGAAAAGCAACCCCATCGCCCGGGCTGTCAAGTTAGCCGACCTGCGGCATAACAGCGATTTGACCCGCTTAGATTATGTGGACCAACGGGCACTGCAGCGAGTGGAGAAGTATCAGAAGGGAATAGAATTGCTTAAATAATGAAAACGTCTCCTGGCAGTTGACCAAATGAATAACGAAACCTCCTATAATATGGGTGTAAGTTCAAACACGCCAGATTATAGGAGGTATTTTTATGAAGAAAAATTTGACAGAGATCGTTTTTATCCTCGACCGCAGCGGCTCTATGGCAGGCCTGGAGGGGGACACCATTGCCGGCTTCAACGCCATGATCGAGAAGCAGAAGAAGGAACCGGGACAGGCTATCGTATCCACGGTACTGTTTGATAATGTCAGCGAAGTGATCCATGATCGGGTGGATGTGCAGAACATAGCCCCTATGACCCGGGATGACTACTATGTCCGGGGCTGCACCGCACTGCTGGATGCTGTGGGCAAGGCCATCCGCCACATCGGCAATGTCCATAAGTATGCCCGTGAAGAGGATCGCCCGGAAAAGACCCTGTTCGTCATCACCACCGACGGCATGGAAAATGCCAGCCGGGAATACACCTATGACCGGCTGAAAGCTATGATCCAGCGGCAGAAAGAGAAATATGGTTGGGAATTCTTGTTCCTGGGTGCCAATATCGATGCTGCCAAGGAGGCTGCACGATTTGGCATCGACAGAGATCGGGCGGCGGATTATCACGCGGACAGCACCGGCACAGCCGTTGTGTATCAGGCTGTCAGCGAAGCGGTCTGCGCCGTCCGGGCATCCCGCCCCATGGAAGCTGATTGGAAGCGTAATATTGACAAAGATTACAGGACGAGAGGGAGAAGATAATATGTACGGCGCGATTTTGGGCGATATCATCGGCAGCCCCTTTGAATTTGATCAGGGCAACAAGTGCAAGGATTTCCAGCTGTTTAGTAAGGGCGCTTCCTACACAGATGACACGGTGATGACCATCGCCGTAGCAGAGGCCTTTCTCTTTGCCCATACCCGTTCTGATGAGGCATGGCTCAAAACCCGCTTGATCCGCTGTATGCAGAAATGGGGCCGCCGGTATCCCAACGCCGGCTATGGCATCCGATTCAACCTGTGGCTGGCTATGGACGACCCCAAGCCCTACCATAGTTTTGGCAACGGCAGTGCCATGCGAGTGTCTTCTGTGGCGTGGCTATTTGAGGATCTGGCTACTGTGCGCCGTATGGCAAGGCTTTCCGCGGAAGTCACCCACGACCACCCAGAGGGCATCAAGGGTGCGGAGGCTACCGCCAGCGCAATCTTCCTTGCGCGCACCGGCCATACCAAGGCCCAGATCAAGGACTACATCGAAGAGAATTTCCACTACGATCTCGGCCGCACCTGCGACGAGATCCGTCCCGGCTATCATCATGTGGAATCCTGTCAGGAAACCGTTCCTGAGGCCATTACCGCCTTTTTGGAGGGAGCGTCCTTTGAGGATGTGATCCGCACAGCGGTTTCTCTGGGTGGCGATTGCGATACGCTGACTTGCATCGCAGGTTCGATTGCGGAGGGGTTTTACGGTGTTCCGGAGGAGTTGAAACAGGAATGCAAGAGGCGGATGCCCAAGGATCTGCGGCAGGTACTGCACCAGTTTGAAAATCGCTGATATACAAAAAAGCGGCACCTTTCAGTGCCGCTTTTGTAATTTAGAAAATGATCAGCAGGCCTACCAGAATGCCTACAATGGTGGAAAATGCGGGCAGCTTGCTGTGGTACATCAAAATGGACTGGGGCATGATCTCGCCGAACACCACATACAGCATGGCGCCGCTGGCGAAACCCAGGCTCATAGTCAGACCCAGCGGGCCGATCTCGCCCAGCAGATAGCCCAGCAATGCGCCCAGAATGGTGGGGATGCCGGAGGAGGCAGTGATCAGCACTGCTTTCCATTTGGCCATGCCGCCGCTGATCAGAGGCACAGAAACGGCCATGCCCTCCGGGATATTATGCAGGCCGATCAGCACGGCCAAAACCAGCGCGGCGCTGCCCATGACACCGTCGTTGCTGGCGTAGGAAGCGCCGATGGTCATGCCCTCAGGCACATTGTGCAGGGCGATGGCACTGGCCATGACGATGCCGGCCACAAACAGACCCAGCTTGCTGTCCTTGCGGGCGTAGTGCTGCTCCAAGTGATTGCTGTGGATCAGTTCGTCCAGATCATCGGCGGTCTTGGGGTGGTTGGCGTCGATGTGAGGCACTTCCGGGTTGGTCTTTTTGTCGATGAGATGATTGAGCAGATATGTGGCGGCTACGCCGAAGGCAATGGAACCGACCACCCACCAAAGACCTGCTTGGGTCTCGATAGACTCCACCACCAGATCAAAGCAGACCACGCTAAGCATCACACCGCCGGCAAAGCTCAGCAACAGGCTTACGGTCCTGTTGGAGTTTCGCTGCAGCATGGCGCCAATGAGGCCGCCAAGGCCTGTGCCTACTACGCCAGCCAGCGCGGTTGTGACAATCAAAGTTGCAACAATGCCCATAATTTCTATCTCCTGTATCCGGAACTGCCTGCGGCAGTTACCCATGGCAAACTATTTTCGCTATCATACCACAAATTTCGACAAAATGCAACGCACAGAAAGGCGTTATCAAAAAGAATTTCAGGTTTTCGTTTGTCGTTCCGTTGCCAGGTTGCAGATTAAGGGGAGAGACAGTTAACACGTTTTTGTCCGAAAGAAAATTCTCCGGCGCGCAGTTCATGTCATAGGCGGATTACTGCAAAGCAATGCGCAATATTTCTTGGTTGTTATATCTCGGACTCCATTGCGATCAGAACTGCGCGGCAGGGAGCGCCGTCTGCACCCTGCAGGTTTATCGGTGCGGCGCTGAGGAAATAGTGGCCCTCCGGGATATCTTTCAATACGATGCCCTCCAGCAGAGCGATGCCGCGGCTGAGCAAGATTTTATGTACCTGCATAGGCGCGTTTTCCGGGCCGATAGTTTGACCCTCGTTGCCCAGCAGGCAGATGCCGGAACCGGCGAATACCTCTGCTGCCTCCGCTGTCACGGTTACAGGACCCGCGATCAAGATTCTGGGCGCACCAGCGGCTTTACTGATAATATGAATTGCATCCGGGGCAGTTACATCGCCTGTGTGGTGGGAAACAAAGCAATCGCCCACGAAGATGGTCAGGTCCATCTGGTCCAGGGTTTTGCCGTCTGGCAGGAAATGAAAGGGCGCATCGATATGGGTGCCGTTGTGGGCGCACATGGAAAAGGCGGTCAGGTTGTAAAGGTCTCCCTTTGCGGTGGAATACAGGCTCTGTCGTGCCGGTCGGGGGTCGCCGGGATAGACGGTGCAGGAGAAAACCTCCTGAGAAATGTCGTAGATCTTCATGCTTGTTCCTCCAAATCGATAGGCAGGCGGAACAGGCGGATGGCGTTTTCAGCAGTGGCCTGCTCTACATCTTCGGGGGACAATCCCTTTAATTCTGCAATCTTTGCAATAACAGCCGGCAGGATCAGAGAGGTGTTCCGTGTCCGGCGCACCAGCTTGGGCGGCAGTACGTCCTTGCAATAAGGCAGGATATAGGGTGCGTCGGTTTCCAGAAGGATGCGATCCAGCGGAATGTGGCCCATCGCATCCCACAGCTCACCGGCTCTTTCCTCTTGCTGCAGCAGTGCGCCGCCAATGCCGATGTGGTAGCCCAACCTTAAATACTGTTGGGCAATTTCTTTGGTGCCGTAGAAGCAGTGGATCACGCCGCCCAATTTGCGGGCGGGATGGTGCTTCAAAATACGCAGGGCATCCTTATGGGCCTCCCGGACATGGAGGATCACCGGTTTTTTTAGCTTCCACGCCAGATTCAGTTGGTATAGAAACCAGCGATATTGGGTCAAGCGATGCTGATCTTCTCGCTTGTAATGATAGTCAAGTCCCGTTTCGCCGATGGCAATGACGCCCTCTGCTGTGGCATAGGAGGCAAGCTGCTTCCGGTCAGCCCATTTTTCAAAAATGGCCCGGGTAGGGTGGATACCCATGGCGGGAAAGAGCCGTCCGGAATGCTGCCGGCAAAGATCCAGCACCTCTTGGCAGGATTGCAGGCTTATGCCCGGCTCAATGGCATAGGGGATGTTGGCATCTTTCAGCGCGTCGAAAAGCTGGGAAAGATCACCTTCCTGGACGGAAAAACCGTTATCCCCATAGGTCAAGTATCGAAAGGGTTTTTTATAGGCACTGTTGTTATAATGGGCGTGGGAATCAATGATCATATCCATCCCTCCTTCATGGGTCATAGACGAAACCTCCGGCCAGCTAAGCCGGAGGTTTTCGTGGTTTTTGTCTTGAAAAAGCGGTTATTTGGCGGAGCCGATGCTTGTTCTCACCAATGCCCGCTTCAGCCGGGCTTCGGCCAGACGCAGATCGATATCGGAAGCTTGTTTGTTGTCCAAAACCTGGCGCGCCCGGGCATAGGAAGATTCAGCACGCTTCACATCGATATCCTCCGCCCATTCGAAGGTGGTGGGCAGCAGAGTCACTGTACCGTTCATCACCGACAGCATACCGCCGATGCAGGCGCCGTAGCGCTGCTTGCCAGCCATCACAATGGTGGCACGGCCCATGCCCAAGGAGGCCACACAGTTCATATGACCTGCCAGAATACCCAGATCGCCGCTGGTAGAGCGGACGATCAGCTCTTCGGCCTGACCGTCAAACTGCACACCGTCGGGGGTGACGATCTTTAAGGGGAAGGGTGTCATGCGCCCTCACCGCCTTTGAATTTTTCCACAACTTCGTCGATGGAACCGGCGAACAGGAAGTAACTCTCCGGAATGGCATCGTGCTTGCCTTCAATGATTTCCTTGAAGGAGCGGATGGTCTCCTGCAGGGGCACATACTTGCCCTTGAAGCCGGTGAACTGTTCTGCCACGGAGAAGGGCTGGCTCAGGAAGCGTTGTACCTTACGGGCACGGTTGACCGTAAGCTTGTCTTCTTCGCTCAGTTCGTCCATGCCCATGATGGCGATGATATCCTGCAGCTCCTTATAGCGCTGCAGAATGCTCTGCACGGCGCGGGCAGTTTCGTAATGCTCCCGGCCCACCACTTCGGGGGACAGGATCCGGGAGGTGGAATCCAGCGGATCTACCGCGGGATAAATGCCCAGGGAGGCAATGCCACGGTCCAGAACGGTGGTGGCGTCCAGATGGGCGAAGGTAGTGGCGGGTGCGGGGTCGGTCAAGTCGTCGGCAGGCACGTAGACAGCCTGCACAGAGGTGATCGAACCGTTTTTGGTGGAGGTGATGCGCTCCTGCAACGCGCCCATTTCGGTAGCCAGTGTAGGCTGGTAGCCGACGGCGGAGGGCATACGGCCCAGCAGAGCAGAAACCTCAGAACCGGCCTGTGTAAAGCGGAAGATGTTGTCGATAAACAACAGCACGTCCTGATGCTTCACATCACGGAAGTACTCTGCCATGGTAAGGCCGGAAAGGCCTACACGCATTCTGGCTCCGGGGGGTTCGTTCATCTGGCCAAAGACCATGGCGGTTTTGTTGATAACGCCGGACTCGGTCATTTCGTTGTACAGGTCGTTGCCTTCACGGGTACGCTCGCCGACGCCGGTGAAAACGGAATAACCATTGTGGGCAGTGGCGATGTTATAGATCAACTCCTGGATGAGAACGGTCTTGCCAACGCCGGCACCGCCGAACAGACCGATCTTGCCGCCCTTGGCATAGGGGCAGATCAGGTCGATGACCTTGATGCCGGTTTCCAGGATCTCCGTGGCGGGCTGCTGCTCTTCATAGGCAGGCGCCGGGCGGTGAATGGGCCAATTTTCGGCAGCGGCAACAGGACCGGCTTCGTCGATGGGCTGGCCCAGCAGATTGAACACACGGCCCAGACAGCCTTCACCGACAGGCACCCGAATGGCGTCACCGGTGTCGAGGGCTTCCACGCCACGCCGCAGGCCGTCGGTAGAGGACATGGCGATGCAGCGTACCACATTGTCGCCAATGTGCTGCGCTACTTCCGCCACAATGGTATTGTCGCCGTTTTTCACTTCAATGGCGTTCAGCAGCTTGGGCAGCTGACCGTCGGTAAAACGGATATCCAGAACAGGGCCCACGATCTGGACCACAGTTCCTGTATGCTTGGACATAGGATTCAACTCCTTTGATTAGAGTGTCATTACGAACCGGCCACGATCTCGGTGATCTCCTGGGTAATGGCCGCCTGGCGGGCCCGGTTGTATTGCAGGCTAAGAGATTCGATCATTTCATCGGCATTTTTGGTGGCGGAGTCCATGGCGGTGCGGCGTGCGGCTTGCTCGGATGCCCGGCTTTCACACAGCGCGCCATAGAGGATGCCGCCAACATATTCCGGAATGATGGTATCAAAAACAGTTTGGCTGTCCGGCTCATACAGCGTATCGTTGTAGACTACTTTGCCGGTTTTCTGCCGCAGCAACGGCAGCAGCTGCAATGAGGCCGGTGTCTGGGACAGGATGGAAACAAAATTGGTATAGGCGATGCGCACTTCGTCATACTCGCCGTTACGGAAGGCTTTACAAATCATGTTGGCGGCGGTGAAGCAATCGCCAATGGAAACATCTTCCGCTTCGGCGTATTGCTCGGTCAAAATGGCGCATTTGCGACTGCGGAAGAAATCCGCGGTCTTTTTGCCGATGGGCAGCACGGTCACGTCCTTGCCCTCCATCTCATTCCACGCCAGCTTCAGCACATTGCTGTTGTAGCCGCCGGCAAGGCCGCGGTCGCCTGCGATCACGATCCATGCGGTCTTTTTCACAGGCCGGGCAGTCAGATATACGGAGGAAAAGTCTTGGTTGGAATCTGCGATCAGGTTGACCGTGTCATACAGGGTTTCAAAATAAGGCCGCGAGGAAGAAACTTGGTTCTGGGCCCGGCGCAGCTTGGAGGCTGCCACCATTTCCATGGCTTTGGTGATCTGCCGGGTGGAGGACATGCTCTTGATGCGGTTCTTGATCGCCTTAGAGGAAGTTCCGGCCATGGTCTAACCTCCTTTACGCGTTGGGTACAAATTCAGCCACCAGCTGGGAAATGGCGATTTTCAGCGCTTCTTCCGTATCCGGTTCCAGTTTGCCGGTGGCGCGGATGACGTCCAGAACGGCAAAGTGGCGGGTATCCATATGTGCTTCCAGACGGCGCTCAAATTCGGGGATCTGCTCCAGAGAAAGCTGACGCAGATAACCCTTGGTCACGGCGTACAGAATGCACACCTGCTGAGCCACTTCCTTGGGCTGGTTGTTGCGCTGCTTCAGCACAGCCACGATCCGCTCGCCCAGAGCCAGACGGGCCTTGGTATCCGCGTCCAGATCGGAGCCGAACTGGGCAAAGCTTTGCAGCTCACGGTACTGAGAATACAGCAGCTTCAAAGAACCGGCCACTTTCTTCATAGCCTTGATCTGGGCGTCACCGCCTACACGGGACACGGAGATGCCGGGGTTCACGGCAGGCATGATACCGGCGTTGAACAGCTCGGTTTCCAGGAAGATCTGGCCATCGGTGATGGAGATCACGTTGGTGGGGATATAGGCGGATACGTCACCTGCCTGGGTCTCGATAATGGGCAGGGCAGTCAAGCTGCCGCCGCCGTTGGTATCCGACAGCTGTGCGGCACGCTCCAACAGACGGGAGTGCAGATAAAATACGTCACCGGGATAGGCTTCACGTCCGGGGGGACGGCGGATCAGCAGGGAAATAGCCCGGTAGGCTACAGCGTGCTTACTCAGATCGTCGTAGATCACCAGCACATCCTTGCCCTGGTGCATAAAGTATTCGCCCATGGCGCAGCCGGAATAGGGGGCGATATACTGCATGGGTGCCAGCTCGGAAGCGGAAGCGGAGACCACGATGGTGTAGTCCATAGCGCCGCCCAGGGTCAGACTTTCTACGATCTGGGCAACGGTGGAGCGCTTCTGGCCGATGGCCACATAGATGCAGATCACATCTTTGCCCTTTTGATTCAGAATGGTATCGGTGGCGATGGTGGTCTTGCCGGTCTGGCGGTCACCGATGATCAGCTCACGCTGACCCTTGCCGATGGGGATCATGGCGTCGATGGCCTTGATGCCGGTCTGCAGGGGGCGGGAAACATGCTTACGGTCGATAATGCCGGGTGCCGGGGATTCGATGGGCCGATAGGCAGCGGCGGTGATGGGACCTTTGCCGTCAATGGGCGCGCCCAGCGCGTCCACAACACGGCCGATCATACCCTCGCCCACAGGGACGGAGACAACCTTGCCGGTGTGTTTAACGGTGTCACCTTCTTTGATGCCACTGTCGGAACCCAAAATGATGGCGGCCACCGTTTCTTCTTCCAAACTCTGGGCCAGACCAAAGGCGCCGTTGGGGAACTGCAGCAGTTCGCCGGCCATGCAACGGTCCAGACCGGATACTCTGGCGATGCCGTCGCCTACCAGGATGACGGTGCCGGTTTCCGCGGTTTCGATCTTATTTTCGTAGTATTTGATTTGGTTACGAATGATCTTCGTAATTTCTTCAGGTCGTAATTCCATATTGGTACCTGCTTTCTTTCCTTAGAGGACAGTGTTTTCCAGCAAGCTGCGCAGGGAGTCCATGCGATGGGCAATGGTGTCATCCACCTGCTTGCCGTCGTAATCCAGCCGTACGCCGCCCAGAACAGTTGCGTCTATTTTATTGGTCAGTTCCACGGTCTTGCCGGTAAGACTTGCCAGCTTGGCAGTCAGCCGTTCCTGCTGTGCCTGAGTCAGAGGCAGGGCAGTGGTGGCGGTGACAGGCAGAATGTTGTGGGCCTGATTGTAGCGGTGGCGATAGGCCAGGCAGCAGCGGTCAAAATGACGCATATAGCCTTTTTCTGTGAGGATCTTCAAAAAATTCAGCACATAGGGCTGCACCTTGTCCCGGAAACTGTCGTCAAGGATCTGGCAACGGGCCTCTTTGGACAGGGCAGGATTGCTCAGCAGGCGGACAAAATCCGGCTCCTGGGCAAAGGCTTGCCGCAAACTGTCCAGCTGCTGGCCGATGGATGTGTCTAAGTTTTCTTCACAGGCCAGTGTAAACAGTGCCTCGGCATAGGTATTGGCGATCTCACTCATAGCTTACTCACCCAACCCGTTGATAAACTCGTCCACCAGATCATTCTGGTCGGCGGCGTTCAGCTCCCGGCCAACTACCTTTTCGGCGATGGCCATAGCAATACCGGAGATCTCATTTTTGGCATCATTGATGGCCTTTTTCTTCTCCAGAGCGATGTCAGCGGCAGCTTTGTCCATAATGGCGGAAGCCTCCGCGTTTGCCTGGCGAATAATCTCCTCTTCACGGGTCTGACCCCGCAGCATCGCGTCCCGCACGATCTGTTCGGAGGTGGTGTGGGCAGATTCCAGCTTCTGCTGATATTCGGCCTGCAGCGCGTCAGCGTTGGCCTTGGCGCTGTCTGCCTGCCGGTACATGTCCTCCAGCTCACTTTGGCGTTCAGCAATGATCTTCAAAACAGGGCCGATCAAAAATTTTTTGGCTACAAAAAACAGCACAAGGAAATTGAGCAGAGTAAACAACGCGGTCCAGAAATTGACACCGATAAAGCTTTCAAAATAACCCACTTCTGTTGTTACTCCTTTCGTAGAAATTAAATTTAGGGATTACACGTTGGTAGCGAACAGGATCAGGAAGGAGATCAGCAGAGCGTAGATACCGGTGGTCTCCGTAATGGCGCAGCCCAGGATCATATTGGTACGCAGGGTGCCGGCGGTTTCGGGCTGACGGGCCATGCCCTCCAGAGCCTTACCGACAGCGTTGCCTTCGCCGATAGCCGGGCCGATTGCACCGATGCCCATACACAGGCCTGCACCGATGGCGCACATAGCTTTCAGAAAGTAAATGTTGAATTCCGCGTTCATAAATGGTTCCTCCTAAGAATTGTTATAGAAAATGTTATGATTGGATATGGTTATTCTGCTTCTTCAGCAGGCGGGGGACAGGCACCGGAGATATACACCATGCTCAGCAGGCTGAATACCAATGCCTGCACAAAACCGGAGAACAGGTCAAAATACACCGACAGCACCGCCGGGATGCCCAGCGCCAGCAGGGGGACACCTTCCAAAATGCCCAACGCCTGCAGCAGACCAAACAGACCCAGCACGCCGCACAGGATGCCGAAAACAATAAACCGCTTTTTGCCGGTCTTCATACTCAGCAGCAACAGTCCCGCGCAAGTTACCAGCAGAACGCTGCCTACCGCCACGCCGGACTTGGCGATCAGATTCAGCACCACAGCGGAGATGCTGGCCAGTGCGGTGTACAGAATGCTGCTGATCACGCCGCCACCGGCCACATTGCCGAAGTGACGGAAGGCCATGGAAATGGGCTGGGCGATCTCAGAGATGATGTTCATGGGGGTCATGACCACCACAGGCTCCGTAAAACCCTTCAGCCAACCGATAAAGCCGTTGTTTTTAATGTTGTTATACCAAATCACTGCCGATACGATGATGGACCAGGTCAGCGTGGTGCTCAAATCTGCAGTGGTAGAGCGCAGAAAACCGGTCATGCCGATCAAACTGCCGCAGATGGAGCTGACAAAAATGGTGATGATGAAGGGTGTCCAGTGGGCGTTGTGGGCACCCATGGTGTCGACGACCATGTTGTGCATCATCGTCACGCCTTTTTCCACAAGAACCTGCTTGCCGTCGGGGCGCTTGGATAGGCCCTTGCCAAGCCAAACGCAAAGCCAACAAAGCACCACCGTCAAGATCAGGGAAGATACGGTGGTCTGGCTGATGGGGATGCCCCCAAATATGGGGATCTCAAAATATACAAAAGGACCGGTGACACTAACATTCATGCTTTGATCTCACCTGACTTTCGAAAAAATTCCGCTACGAACAATACGGGGCGGGTAAATGCCAGAGGCAGTACAGCGGTTAGCACATTGCCAAGGCCGCTCTTGACCAATGCGAACAGTGTTACAAACAGAACAGCCAGACGCACCATGTAGGAAAGCCGCATGACCAGTTGGCCGCCCTTGACATCCTGGGCCACTGCCTTTTCTGATGCCACGCTGGCGGCAATGGCCATAAAAAAGAAATTGGCCACAGCCAGCACACTGCCCGCAACACCGCCCAGCCAGATACTGCGGTCAAATTTTCCCAGCAACGCAAAAATACCGATCATTGCGCCGGTGCAGATGGCTTGTCCCAGGGCGACAATGCCGGTTTCGAGCAATACAAATTTACGGGAATCCATTGAGATTACCTCCGGGGCCTTAATCGTGGTCGTTAAAACAGGGGAGAGGCGCGTCCTTTTCCTTGGGCTCAGACAGACGCTTGAGGGTCTGCAGGGAAATGAGCAAACCGTCCAGTGCCAGCAGCATGCCAAGTCCGATGCCGACCCACAGCACCCAAGCACCCCAGCCGCAGTCATCCCGCAGCCATAGCGCAAGCAGGATGCAAACTGCCGGCGGAACTGCCACCGAAAGACCCAATTGTGTCAGCCAAACCAGTAAATGTAAGTCTTTCAAAGCGGGCACTCCTTTTTGTTTTCCGTTATTATATCCCAATTCAAAAGAAAACGCAATAGTTGCGTACTAAAATTAGAGAATATTTGTGCGCCAACGGTGCACGGAGCGCGTTTGCCTGCCAATGCGGAAACAGCCATAGTCTGCGTAAAAAATCCCACGATCCCATGCCGAAGCCGGGACCGTGGGAGCGAATGCTATGGAAGAGAATATTCGGGTGGCTTAATATAGTGCTGCAACCGTTAGGTGTCGCCTTTTTAGCCCTGCTGCATTTCTGGCAGCCGGATATTTCTCCATGCGGGGAATCTGCGCTGGCCAAACAAA
This sequence comes from Faecousia sp., assembly GCA_045638225.1. Classification (GTDB taxonomy): domain Bacteria; phylum Bacillota; class Clostridia; order Oscillospirales; family Oscillospiraceae; genus Faecousia. The sequence continues at coordinate 67,423 of JAZUAW010000056.1, forward strand.
TCGTCACCGACAGACAGGACTGTGCCATCTTTTTTCAGACCCACCGTGTGATTCGGGCCGCTGGCGATGGCTACGAGATCCCGCCAGGAGGAAATGTTCAGCTCGTAATTGTTATTGCAGCCGGCAGTAACGGTGGTTCCATCCTTTTTTAGGCCAATGGTGTGACCATAGCACGCGGAGATGGCGACAATATCCTTCCAGCCGGATACATAACACTCACCGTACTGGTTTCTGCCTGTGGCGACTACAGTGCCGTTCTTTTTCAAGCCCACAGTATGTTCGCTGCCGACAGCTATGGCAACAATATTATTCCAACCTGCGACATTGCACTGATCATAATCGTTGTCTCCGATTGCGACCACTGTGCCGTCGGCTTTCAAACCAACGGTATGACGTTCGCTGGCGGCCACGGCAATGATATGGTTCCAACCCTTGATATCGCACTGACCGTAATTGTTAGACCCCGTTGCCACAGCTGTGCCGTCAGCCTTGATGCCAACGGTATGGGCGGTTTTGTAACCATCACCAACAGCTACTGCTACGATGTCTTTCCAGCTGGACACATCGCACTGTCCGTATTCGTTTTTGCCTACGGCGACCACAGTGCCGTCAGATTTCAGACCCACGGTGTGATTGCCGCTTGGGGCGACGGTTACGATGTCTTTCCAATTGGCGACTTCGCATTGCTTGTCGTAGTTGTAACCTGCGCTCAGCACGGTGCCGTCCGTCTTAACAGCGAAGGTGCAGTAAGTTCCGGCCACAAGAGAAGGTCCCGTGATGATGGGCTTGGCCGCTGTGATCGGCGCTGCAGGTTTAGCAGACTGCACAATGGGGGCTTGTGTTTTGGAGAAGGGAGATTCCACTGCCGGGGAAACAGTTACAATGCGCTGAGGGGGTTGAGGCAGCCGGATGCCGCGCCAGTTGGTTACTGCACACTGCTTGTTGTAGTTGCTGCCCACTGCCCGCATGGAACCATCCGGGAACAATGCGGCGGCATGATGGCTGGAAATGGTCACGGCTGCGGGATTTGCCCAGCCCAGCATATGGAATGTGGCCTTCGTTTCGCCTTCGTTGTGTCCAATCATTACCAGCGTGCCATTGCGACGTTTGCCAACGGTGTAGTAGGAGCCAGCGAAGATCTCTACAATATCCTGCCAGGCGCTGACATCGCACTGCCCCTCCGTATTTCTGCCCATAGCCACGACGGTGCCGTCCTTTTTCAGACCCACCGTGTGGAAAGAGCCTGTGGATATGGCTGTGATGTCTTTCCAATCGGATAGATCACATTGACCATATTTGTTATCGCCTGTGGCAACTACAGTGCCGTCTTTTTTCAGACCCGCAGTATGGAAATTGTAGGAAGAAATGGCGACGATATCTTTCCAACCGGTCACATTGCAGCCGCGGTTGTCATAGGGCCTGGAAGCAACTACGGTACCATCGTTTTTCAAACCAATGGTGTACCAGGCGCCTGCTGCTACGGCTACGATATTTTTCCAACCGGACACATCGCCTGCCGTTTCGTCGCCAACGGTAACCACGGTGCCGTCTGCTTTTAGACCCGCATCATGCCATCTGCCAGCGGCCACTGCCACGATATCACGCCAGGAGGAGGTATCTCTCCAATCACCGGTCAGGGTAGTGACTACCGTGCCGTTATTTCGCACCGCAATGGTGTGGATTTCCGAGGAGCCAATGGTGGCGCCGCCGGGCTTGGTAAACAGCATGACCGGATCTGCGGGTTTTGCAGTGGTTGTCTCAGCGGCTTGGATCAATTTCACGGCCTGATCAGGAAGCTGAACATTTTTCCATGTGGATACATTGCACTGGTTATCCCGGTTGTCACCTACTGCCACAAGGGTTCCATCTTTCTTTAGAGCCACAGAGTGTGAGGAACCGGCACTGATCGCTACAATATCGCGCCAATGGGAAACATTGCACTGGCGGTACTTGTTAGAGCCTGTTGCCACCACTGTGCCGTCTTTTTTGAGGCCTAATGTGTGCCATGTGCCTGCGGAAACCGCCACAATATCTTTCCAGCCGGATACATTGCACTGGCCGTCATTGTTCAGGCCTGTTGCCACCACTGTGCCGTTAGCCGTCAGGCCTACTGTGTGAAATTTACTTGCACATACAGCAACGATGTTCTTCCATTTCGATACAAGGCACTGACCGTAATCTCCATTTTGGGCGTGTCCGGCGGTTACAACTGTGCCGTCCTTTTTTAAGCCTACCGTGTGACTGTGTCCGGCGGCCACCATGGTAATGTCCTTCCAGTCGAATACCCGGCACTGGCCGTACTCATTGGAGCCTGTGGCGACTACGGTGCCGTCCCACTTCACGCCAAGGGTGTGTTTTTCACCAACTGCCACGGATATGATATCCGTCCAATCTGAAACAGCGCACTGAAGCTGCTTGTTATTGCCCACAGCCACTACGGTGCCATCTTCATTTAGACCAACTGCATGCATTTGGCTACAAGCGACAGATACAATATTTCTCCAATCCGAAACATTGCGCTGGCCATACTCGTTGTAGCCGATTGCCTGTGCTGTGCCATTATTTTTGGCAACCACGGTAAGCCAGTCTCCGGCAGAAATGGTGTGGATACCTGCGTCGGTATGCTTGCGGATTTGGTTGAGCGGTGCCGGTTCAGGTTGTACGGCCGATGCAGCTGGCGTTTCTGCTGCCTTGATTGCCACGGGAAGCTTCGCAGGGCTGGGCAGCCGGACATTTTTCCAGTCGGATACATTGCACTGCCCCTGGTTGTTTTCGCCTGCGGCCACCATGGTGCCCTTGGTTTTGACACCGGCCGCATGATTTCTGCCGCAGGCAAGGACTGCGACCTTGTCCCAGTTTGCCAGATCGCTGAGATTTTTGTAAGAATATCCTGCCAAGACGATAGAACCGTCATGCTTCAGGCCAAGCGTAAAGCCGTTGCCAGCGGCAATGGCTACGATATCCGTCCATGCCGCTACATCGCATTGACCGCCATGATTTGCGCCGGTGGCGACCACAGTGCCATCTGCCTTCAAGCCTACCACATGGTCATCGCCTGCGGCGACCTGCTGGATATCCTTCCAGGAGGACACATCGCTTTTGTGGTACGAAAAACGGTTGTTTATCACCACAGTGCCATCTTTTTTAAGGCCCACCGTGTGATGCCGCCCGGCGGCGATGGCTACGATGTCTTTCCACTCAGTTTCCACACCGGTCCGATCGCTGATGGCAACCGTTCCGTCGGAGCGCAGGCCGAATGCTTCTGCGTTGCTGCAACTGACGGTAACGATGTTGGTCCATTTGGCAATATTTCTCAGGTAAAAACTGTCCTCGCCAGCAGTGACTGCAGTGCCATCCGCTTTGATGCCTACGGTAAAGTTTTCACCGGCACCGACGGCTACGATATCCCGCCAATTCTGTACATTGCATTGCCCAAATTTATTGTCGCCGGTGGCCACCACGGTTCCGCTGGTCTTCAAGGCTACCGTGTGCTTATCACCCAGTGCAATCGTAGCGTATTGGGGCTTGAGATCCAGTTGCTTCGGTGCAGGCTTTGGTGCCGGCTTCGGTGCGGGTTTGGCCGCAGGCTTTTCTGCTGGCTTTGGCTTCTCCGGCAGCAATTTGTCCAGCGGAGTGATGTTCCAGCGGTCGAATTTGGTTTGGCCTGCCAGCAGCATCGTGCCGTCGGATCGCAGGCCCGCGGTAAAGGTGGCACCGGCACAGATGGCGATGATATCCTTCCAGCCGGATACATCGCATTGGCCATAGGAATTGTCGCCGGTGGCGATTACCGTATCATCGGCCAGCAGACCGACGGTGTGCCGATCGCCGGCGCTGATGGCCAGCACTTCGCTCCACTCGAATACATCGCACTGACCATGGGTGTTGTCACCGGTGGCCAGTACTGCGCCATTTTCCGCCAGACCCACCGTATGGCAGCTGCCGGCGCTGATTTGGGTGATACCCTGCCAGAGGCCGATGTCACATCGGCCATCTTTGTTGGCACCGGTGGCTACCAGGGTTCCGTCGGTCTTCAGACCCACCGTGTGGATGGCACCGGCGCTGATGGCCACCAGATTCTTCCACGCGCCCACCAAATGTTGGCCAAACTGTTTGCCACCGGCAGAAAGGGCTGTTCCGTCAGATTTCAGACCTACCGAGTGATAATCACCGCAGCTGACCGCCATGATATTTTTCCAGGATTGCATGTTGCATTGACCGTACTGGTTATCGCCGGTGGCTACCACCGTGCGGTCACGCCGCAGACCCAGCGTATGGCCCTTGCCTGCGCTGACGGCTACGATATCCCGCCATGTGGATACCTTGCACTGGCCGTATGCATCGCTGCCGCTGGCGCTGACACCCTGCTTGCTGTTGACGGCCACCACATGGTGGTCACCGGCAGCAAGGGAAAGACCGCCGGGCATTGCCGGCAGAGGCAATGCCTTGGAAAGGGGCTTCATATCCGGCAGCTTCCGCTTGTGGATAGTAAGATATTTTGTCGGAATCGTACTGGACAGGGTTGGATATTTCAGATAATCCATACTGCCGTCGAAACCGCATTTTTCGCACTGCAAGGAATTGGTTACTTTGCCGCAAACCGAGCATTTGTACTGCTTGCCCTGGGAGAAGACATTTGGTTTCCCGGATTTTTGGGGCTGGGGTACGGCTGCCTGGGACGCTTGCTGGGGCTTATGGCATTTGGCGCATCGGAATCCTTTGATTTCCCGGTCCGGATAAAACCGTGTGCTGCCGCAGTATTGACAGGGCTGGCCTACGGAACGCTCCTTCTTGCGGGTGGAAATGGTCTTTCCACTGACTTTGCAAACAGTGGGGAACATCTCATAATTTTGGCTCCCGTCAAAGCCGCAGGCGGTACAGACGAAACCGTCATTTCTTTTGTTACATACCGGACATGTCGGCATGCGCTCACCTCCTTGTGTATGTGTGGTTTATAATTACCACAATGCTACATCGTCAAGTCCATTCAGACCGGCTATAACGACAGTGCCATCCGACTTTAAACCCAACGTGCATGTTGAAGCGACAGCAACACTTACAATATCTTTCCAATCGAAAACGTCGCACTGGCCAAAAGTGTTGCTGCCGGAAGCCAGTACGGTGCCATCCTTGCGGATGCCTACAACTGTTAGACCAGTCCGTGCCGACCGCGTGGCATCTCCGGCACAGATGTCCGTCCACTTTTGCCAGGGGCCATTTTCTGTGGATTGAATTGTGCCGGTTGTTGTAATTGCAAATACATGTTTATTTGTGCAAAACAGATCGGTGATATCGGTCCAATCGGTATTCTCTCCGGAAATGGTAATCACGCTTCCATCTTGCTTCAGCGCATAAAGGTTGCTGCCGTAGGATGCTAGTTTTACAATATCGGATTCGCCTCGCACTAACAGAAGATCAGTCCCATATTTGTCTGTAAAAACATTGCTCCAATAGGAATCCACTTGTTCCAACACGATCCTACCATCTTGTAGCAAATAAGCCAATCCGTCGCCGAGTGCTACTTTGTCGACGAAAGAAGTCAATCTTGTTCCGTTGACGTTATATACCCAGCCATCGTTTCCGATGTAGTTCAAATACATCCGATCTCCAAATAGTGTGAACAGAATAACGTTCTTGGCGTTACTAATAGAGTTGCTTGTAGCATCTGCATTAGACATGCCAGTGATATATGCTTTTCCAGATGCAGAAACACCGGTGATGACTAGACCTTGATTCGAAGAATGGCAGTCAATAGATGTGATATTCTGCCAAGATTCGATTGCTTCCTTGAAATGCGGTATGGTACTTACCAATGTCCCGTCTGCTCGTAGACCAACCGTACAGTTTGCACCGAATACACCTGTATACACACCTACAAGATCGGTCCAGTTGCTTACATCACATTGGTTGCAATCGTTATCACCGAAGGCGACTGCGGTTCCGTCGGATTTCAAACCAACGATCCAATCGTTATGGGCAGAAATGGACACAATGTTAGTCCATTTTGCCATTTCTGTTTCGGTAAAACCTTTCTCCGGGTTTCCGGTGAGAGTTCCATCCCCACGCAGACAGATTAACCCATAAGAACCCGCATAAGCAATACCGACAACATTGGTCAATTGATCAATCCACTCAACGCTGCTTTGCGTGAATTCGTTGTTGCTGGAAATATAGCGTCGCACTGTGCCGTCAGAACACAGGACATACCTGAAAACAGGCATGTATACGTCGAGACAACAGTCAATTGCTGATATATCTGATATCAAGGATTCACGTAGTTTTATGGATCCATCCCTATATATGATCCACCAATCCCCCAACTGGACAACATTCTCTTGGGGATCCATGTTTCTAAATCCTGTCCAGCAAGTAGTGCCGTCGGATTTTACTGCATGTACACTGGCGTTTACAACGGATACTTTTACAATGTCCGACCATCTTTCGATTTCCAGCGGATTCACATATGAATCCGTGTCGCCCGCATAATAAACAGTACCATCGTTGCGGACTGCGGCTAAGCGAGTTTCCAGCAGGGAAACCCGTCCTTTAAACTGTGCAGCTTCCTCGATGGTTAGCGTTCGATCGGTAAAGGCACTTGCCCAACCAGACAATCCGCAAGTCATACAGGAACTGGTTGCGTCATTGTCATCCGGCTTCCACTGGTGCTGCGTTGTTGGTGTACCCTCTGTTGCTCCGCAAAGCGCGCAGGTTTGGGGTGCGGTACAATTTGCAGGTATCCAGGTGTGCACATGTGCGGTAGTCGGCACTGCTGCATCAATGGATTTGTTGAAGGGCAGGGCAATCACACCGACGACGATCACCACCACCAAAATGGCGGCTACGGCGATGAACCACCAGGGCTTTTTCTTACTCTCTGCCGGTTCCGGCCGGGCCGCCAGCCAGGCTTTCCGCTGGGCGGAAATGGCTGTGCCGCTGACGGGGCTGACAGTAGGGAAGGCTTCATAATGCCGACTGGTGTCAAAGCCACATTCCGGACAAATGCAGTATTCACTTGCGGTTTTGCATACTGGGCATTTGGGCATGTTGCGCACCCTCTTTTTTGTGAATATAGTATGTATGCATTATAGACCAGTTTGCCACCTGAGTCAAGGAAAAAGGGATTTTCTGCCTATGTCTGGGGCGGTTTGGCTGGCAAAAGTGGTAAGTGTCGAGTTTTCTGCACAGTTAGCGTCCTGGGGCTTGCCTTTTACAAACCGGGATGGTAAGATATATTTGGAGTACAATATTTGCTGTTCTGGAGGCGTGTTATGGCCCGTGATAATTATAGAAAAGTAAAACTCATTAAGTTGCTGGAGCTGCTGCGCCAGCATACGGATGAGCAGCATCCCATGTCTACCAGCCAGATCTGCGATGCCATGGGCGCCATGGGCATCCCTTGTGACCGGCGCATCGTCACCCAGGATGTGGCCAGCCTCAATGCCCTGGATTATGAGATCATGTCCGTGATGATCGGTCATGAGAAGGCCTATTATGTGGCCGACCGCAATTTCAGTATCCCGGAGCTGAAAATCCTGATCGACGCGGTGCAGGCATCCAGCTTCATCACCGAAAAAAAGTCAAGGGAGCTGATCGAAAAGATCGCGGCCCTGGCCGGTTCTCACCGGGCGGAGGTGCTAAAGCGGAATATGGTCTGTTTCAATACCCGCAAGCACAGCAATGAGAAGATCCTGTATACCATCGATGCCCTGGAAGAGGCTATCCTTACACAGAGAAAAGTGATCTTCCTCTATTTCGATCTGGACGAAAATGCCCAGCGGGTCTATCGGCGGGGCGGCCACCATTATGTGGTAGAGCCGGTGGCGCTGGTATTCAATGAAGACAACTATTATCTGACCTGCTACTCATCCCGCCATGACAGCACCTCCAACTACCGTGTGGATCGCATGGATGGAGTGAAGATTATCCAAGAACCCTGTTGCGACAAAGCCATTGCCCTGCGGGATGAAGTTGCGGCCTATACCGAACAGGCCTTCAAGATGTTCAGCGGCCGGCTGGAGGATGTGGTGCTGGAATTTGATCGTGGCATCATTGGCGCGGTGTATGATAAATTCGGCGAGAATGTCAATATGATGGCCAGTGGCGAAGACAAGATCATTGCCACGGTGAAGGTGCGTATCAGCCCCACCTTCTGGGGATGGGTGTTCCAATTTGGGGGAAACATGCGGATTATTTCGCCGGCCCATGTGGTAGACGCCTACGGGCAGCAGTTTGTCAGATAATAAGATCGCATGGTGTCATCGCAGCGTAGGTTGCTTTCCGTTGCTGTTTGTGGTATGCTTGCCCCAGAAAGGAAGTGGCCGCTATGAATACCTATGTGACAGGAGCCATGATCAAACAACTGCGGGAGAGCCGTAAACTGACCCAGGCGGAGTTGGCGGAAAAGTTGGGCGTCAGCAGCAAGACCGTTTCCAAATGGGAAACGGCCAAGGGCCTGCCGGATATTTCTCTCTTGCAGCCGTTGGCTCAGGCGCTGGGCATCTCCGTTATTGAGTTGATGAACGGCCAGCATATTACCAACAAAAATATCTCCGCCAATCTGCTGCGGAGCAAATTCTATGTCTGTCCTATTTGCGGCAATGCCATTCATGCTTTGGGTAGCGCGGTGGTCAGCTGCTGCGGCATCACCCTGCCGGCATTGGAGGCAGATGAGGTGGACGAGGACCACGCTATCACCATCGAGAGTGTGGAAGATGAGCATTTTATTACCATCCGCCACCCCATGACCAAAACCCATTTCATTTCCTTTGTGTCCTATGTCACTTCTGATCGGCTTCAAATGGTGAAATTTTACCCAGAGGGTAATGCAGAAACCAGAATGCAGCTGCGGGGCAGAGGATACCTTTATTACTATTGTAACCACCATGGTCTGTTCCGCAAAAAGGTCTAGGACAGATTGGGATGCATGGTGCTGTTTGAATTTGTCGACCTACAGGGCCGACAGCGCCGCAAAGCCTTTCTTGTGCAAAGAGAGGTGGCAGTCCGATAAACGAAAATTTGAAATACAGAAAAACCCCCGGGAATCAGCCGATCCCCGGGGGTGCTGTTTATTTGTGGGCTACCAGATGATTATTGTAACAATGCCCGGCAAGCCTCCACGGTGTCTGCGAACAGGTAGTCCTGCAGCTGATCAGCGGATACCCATTTGTAGCGTTCGATCTCGCCTTCTCTTACCTTAGGCTTGCCTTGAACTTCACCCAAGAAGAAAACCACCTGTTTCCGGGCCACATCAGAAATGGGATATTCGATGCATGCGCTGCGGTGGGTATCCAGCGTGGCGGTGAGCCCGGTTTCTTCCCACAACTCCCGCAGGGCGGTCTGCTCCTCGGTTTCGCCCGCTTCCATATGCCCCTTGGGAAAACTCCAGCATTGGGAATTGCTCTCAAAAATCAGCAAAAACTGCTGTTTGCCGCTTTCCATGCGGTAAGGCAGTACACCGCAGGATTTTTCGTAGCAGGAAAGAATGCGGGTATCAAAATACTGCTCCTGAAAGTGAACGGCTGCCGCAATTTCGCCTTGGTGATAGCGCTGCCCTGCAGGCGCTACTACGAATTTGTCCTCGCAATCGTTTTTGCGGCAGATGACACCTACCACCTGTCCGTCAAATTCCGAAACGGGCTCGGCGATGCCGAGAATGTAGGCATCCTGTTCCTCTCCGTCTCCTGCCATCAGACCCGGTATGTAGCCGTAGTTGACAGGATAGAGAATGTCCCCATGCAGGTAGCCAATGGGCCTGTCCACTACAATATGGACAAGTTTGCCCAAATATTCCCGAATGATTTGGTTTCTGCATTCCATGGTTTATGCCCTTTCATCCAGAAGCGCACTTAGCGTTTTTTTGCCGTCGGTGTATCCGGAATTGACTTCCCGGTACAGGCTTTCGTAGAAATCTGCTGCGATCTGCTGCCGCTGCCGGGCAAGTTGGGCGCCCCGGGCGGTGTAGAATTTGTCGTAAAGCTTCTCCAGCTTGAATTTATACTCCCGGAAGAAGGAGGGGCCCAGATCCTCCGTGCCGTCGGCGATGTTTCCGTCCGGCAACACGTGGTAAAGGGGCTCGGCCATATCCGCTTTGTACATCAGTGTCCGGGCGATGCCGATGGCACCGGTCACATCCAGCTTGTCCGCGTCAAAGAGGATTTTGGCCTCCAAGCTTGCAGGCGGCATGGCCTTGCGGAATCGGTGGGTCAGAATGCAGTGGCGCACCTTCTCGGCAAATTTCCCGTCAAACCCGTTTTCAACGAGGAAGTGGAAGGCTTTTTCAGATCCAACTGCTGCATGGCAGAGATTGGGATCGGCAAACTGCTCCTTGCGACCAATGTCGTGAAGCAGGCAGGCGGCAATCAGTATATCGTAGTTAACATCAGTTTCGCCTTTGGCGATTTCCAGTGCATTGTAGAGTACCCGGTAAATGTGCTCTTTGTCGTGAGCGCTGTCTTCCGCGCAGGAGAGCATGTAATGTTCAATCAGCTGATAGGTTTCTTTGGTCATAAGATCACCTTGTTGTTTATCATGGAAATTGGGATTTATCGTTCCGGTGCAATTGCTCACCAAACGAAAAATTGAAAACACATTATAATATTATAGTATTTCCCTGTGGGTCTGTCAATTATGGAAACAGGGCATAAAAAAGAGTAGCATTTTATCGCAGCCTGTGGTATGATGTCAAAAAATAGGGGAAGGGGTGGCTTTATGATCGCCGGATTGCAAAAAATGACCTTGCTGGATTATCCCGGCCGGGTGGCCTGCACGGTCTTTTTGCAGGGTTGCAACTATGCCTGCCCCTTCTGCCACAACAGTGAGCTCTTGGGCTTTGATGCCCAGCCTTTCATGCAGGAAGAAGAACTGCTTGCTTTTTTGAAAAAACGTAAGGGTATTTTGGATGGCGTGTGCATCACCGGCGGTGAGCCCACTGTCTATGGGGGGCTGGAAAATCTGCTGCGCCAAATCAAGGCGCTGGGCTATGGGGTGAAGCTGGATACCAACGGCAGTAATCCCAAGGTGCTGCAGCAGCTGGTGGAGGCAGGCCTTGTGGACTATGTGGCCATGGATGTGAAAAACAGTCCCCCAATGTATGCCGAAACTGTGGGCGTGCCGGGGCTGAAATTGGCTTCTGTGGAGGAGAGTCTGCGTTTTCTGATTGGCGGCGGTGCCGGCTATGAGCTTCGCACCACTTTGGTGCAGCAGCTCCATAACGAAGCATCCATCCGGGAAATGGGTCAGTGGCTGGCGTCCTTAGTGCCCGGAAAATTACCGGAAACGCTGTATTTGCAATCTTTTGTAGACCGGGATACAGTGGTCTTTGCAGGACTTTCAGCCCCGGACGAGGCGACTGTCCACCACTTTTCCCGTTTGCTGGAACCCTATGTCCGCCAAGTGCGGATTAGGGGAACATAACACTAGATATAGTGAACCAGCAATAAAAATAAACACAATATATTGTGATTTCTTGTTGACATTCAAGAATATGTGATATATAATACGGGCACTGCCGCTTTTTCGGGAAGCGTTGCAGTGCCCGATTGTATTGATAGAATTGTGTAGATAAATAGTATATTACATCGAGGAGGAAAGGTATGTATAAGGTATTAAAGCGCGACGGCATGACCGTCGATTTTGAGATCAGCAAGATCAGTGCTGCCATGATTAAGGCCTTTGAAGCACTGGAAAAGAATTATCATCCCAGCGTCATCAATCTGCTGGCCCTGCAGGTCAGTGCCGATTTCGAGTCCAAGATCCACGATGGCTGCATCGCCGTGGAAGATATTCAGGACAGCGTGGAAAAGGTGCTCTCTGAGTCCGGTTACTCCGATGTGGCCAAGGCATACATTCTGTACCGTAAGCAGCGTGAGAAGGTCCGTAATGTAGGCTCTGCTCTGCTGAACTATAAGGATCTGGTGGATAACTACCTGCAGATCAACGACTGGCGCGTCAAGGAAAATTCCACCGTTACCTATTCTGTTGGCGGTCTGATCCTGTCTAACTCCGGCGCCATTACTGCCAACTACTGGTTGTCCGAGATCTACGATCAGGAAGTGGCAGAGGCACACAGAAGTGCTGCGCTGCACCTGCATGACCTTAGCATGCTCACCGGCTACTGCGCCGGTTGGAGTCTGAAGCAGCTGATTCAGGAAGGTCTGGGCGGCGTGCCCGGCAAGATCACTTCCTCTCCTGCTGGCCACCTGAGCACGCTGTGCAACCAGATGGTTAACTTCCTTGGCATTATGCAGAACGAGTGGGCCGGTGCCCAGGCTTTCTCCTCCTTCGATACTTACCTGGCTCCCTTCGTCAAGGTGGACAACCTGTCCCAGAAGGATGTCAAGCAGTGCATCCAGAGCTTCATCTACGGCGTGAACACCCCCTCCCGTTGGGGTACCCAGGCACCCTTCTCCAACATTACTCTGGACTGGGTATGCCCCCCCGACCTGAAGGATCTGCCTGCCATCGTTGGCGGCAAGGAAGTGGACTTCACCTACGGCGATTGCCAGAAGGAAATGGACATGGTCAACAAGGCCTTCATCGAGATCATGATCGAGGGCGATGCCAACGGCCGTGGCTTCCAGTATCCCATCCCCACCTATTCCATCACCCGTAACTTCGACTGGAGCGAAACCGAGAACAACAAGCTGCTGTTCGAGATGACCGCCAAGTACGGCACTCCCTATTTCTCCAACTACATCAACTCCGATATGGAGCCCTCCGATGTGCGCTCCATGTGCTGCCGTCTGAGACTTGACCTGCGTGAGCTGCGCAAGAAGTCCGGTGGTTTCTTCGGCTCCGGTGAATCCACCGGTTCCATCGGCGTTGTCACCATTAACCTGCCCCGCATTGCTTATCTGGCTGTCGACGAGAAGGATTTCTACAACCGTCTGGACAAGCTGATGGATATCGCCGCCCGCTCCCTCAAGACCAAGCGTCAGGTTATCACCCGTCTGATGGAGACTGGCCTGTATCCCTACACCAAGCGTTACCTGGGCACCTTCTCCAACCACTTCTCCACCATCGGTCTGATCGGCATGAACGAAGTGGGCCTGAACGCCAAGTGGATCCGTGCTGATCTGACCAACGAAAAGACCCAGAAGTTTGCCCGTGAAGTGCTGGATCACATGCGTGAGCGCCTGTCTGACTATCAGGAAAAGTACGGCGACCTGTACAATCTGGAAGCCACTCCTGCTGAGTCCACCACCTATCGCTTTGCCAAGCACGATAAGGAGCGCTTCCCCGACATCATCACTGCCAATGAAAATGGCACGCCCTACTACACCAACTCCTCCCACCTGCCTGTGGGCTATACCGAGGATATTTTCACCGCTCTGGAGATTCAGGACGAGTTGCAGACCCGCTACACCTCCGGTACTGTCTTCCACGCCTTCCTGGGCGAGAAGTTGCCCGATTGGCAGGCTGCTGCAGCCCTGGTTCGCAAGATCGCAGAGAACCACAAGCTGCCCTACTACACCATGAGCCCTACCTACTCCGTCTGTGCCGACCACGGTTACATCACCGGCGAGCAGTACAAGTGCCCCATTTGCGGCAAGGAGACCGAGGTCTACAGCCGTATCACCGGCTACTATCGTCCTGTAAAGAACTGGAACGTGGGTAAGAGTCAGGAATTTAAGGATCGCCTGGTGTACAATGTGGGTACTTCCGTGCTGAAGGGCACTGTCAAGGAAGAGCCTATCCGTCTGCAGCCCCTGCAGACCCAGGAGCCTGCACCTGCTCCCGCTGCTGTCAGCGGCAAGGTCATCCTCTTCAGCCGCATGACTTGCCCCAACTGCCGTGTTGCCGAGCAGTTGCTGACGAAAGCCGGTGTGGCATACGAAAAGCTGATCGCCGATGACAACAAGGACCTGTGCATCCAGTACGGCGTCAAGGGCGCTCCTACCCTGGTGATCACTGATGGTGAGAATCATGTGAACTACTACAGCGTGCCCGAGATCAAGAAGTATCTGGCAAGCCTGTAATTTCCTAAAACCAATAGGGCCGGGCACCGCCCGGCCCCTTGTTTATACACAACAAATTGCTGTTTATCGCGCTGTTGGATGGTTGATGTGGCGCGGGAGCGCCACAAGCTCCCTCTGACGAGGGAGCTGTCAGCGAAGCTGACTGAGGGAGAGAAAAAACAAAAGTAACCAGCAAATGAACATAAAAACACACCTTTTCTCTCCCCCAGTCAAAAATCGGTCCCGAAGATCCGATTTTCTCCAGCCCCCTGGTCAGAGGGGGCTGGGGTGCGGTGCACCATCCAACAGAGCGATAAACGAAAATTTGGATTTTTTGAAAGAAGGATCATCCTATGCATGACATTATCATTGTTGGCGGTGGCCCGGCTGGTCTGACCGCTGCTATTTACGGC
>JAZUAW010000057.1:0-32878 GCA_045638225.1 Faecousia sp.
CCGCTCGCCGCAGCGAACTTTGACATTCTAGCACATCGTTTTCCATTTGTCAAGAACTTTTTTCAAATTCTTTCAAATTTCTTTTCGATTCCGCTTTTTCATGCCCGCTCTCCCGAGCGCTTGGATATACTAGCACATACACTCTCATTTGTCAAGCATTATTTTTTGAATTTTCAAAAAATTTGAGGGCCTTTTCAGGCCCTCATACATATTATATTTATAATGTTATTTTGCGTCTTCGATCAGGCCGTAACCGCCATCGTTACGCTTATAGACAACCGCAAAGGCGCCGTCATTATCCTCATCCCGGAATGCAAAGAAGGTGTGTTCCAGCAGATTCATCTGCATGACGGCCTCTTCCCGGGTCATGGGGCGGAAATAGAATTCCTTCACACGAACGATGGACAGGTCATCCTCTTTCTCCTCAGGAACAAAGGAGGTCTCCTCGATCTCGACGCTGCGAACGAAGGCATCCTGCTTCAGGCGGCGGGCAAGGCGGGTCTTGTTCTTGCGGATCTGACCCTCGATGGTGCTAACGGCGGCATCAATGGACGCGAACATGCTGGAGGTGGACTCCTTGGCACGGAACCAGGTGCCGGAGCCATGAACGGTAAGCTCGGCAATGTTCCGATCCTTTTCTACAGAGAAGGCAATTAAGGCCTCCGCGTCCTCATCAAAGAAGCGTGCCAGCTTCATGACCTTTTTCTCGGCATAAGCATGGACGTTGCCCGGCAGTTTGACTTTCTTCTCGCTGTACTGAAATTTCATAGTCGGCAGCTCCTTTCTTTTACCGGTGGATCCGGTGTAACTGTATTATACCATGTCTTTATCGATTTGACAAGTGTATTTTGTAGAAAAACACAAGATATTGTACCGCCCCTTCGGCGCTGACACATACAGGCGCAAAAAAGGACCGCCAGGCGGCGGTCCTTTGGTTAATCTTCCTCTTCCTCGTCCAGCAGTTCGGTCATGATCAGGCTATATACCATTTCTGCCTTGTTTTCATAGAGGCGAGCAAGGCGGTGGGCCTGACGCTGGTCGGGGGCCTGCAGTTCCAGGGTCATCAGATTGCCCATCTCATCGTCAAGGGACATGACAACCAGACATTCTCCCCCTTCCTGGGGAATGACCTGGGTCTTGATCAGGCTACTGCGGCGGATCTGGCGGTTGAAACGGGCCACCGCGTTTTCCGCCCTCTGTTTGACTGTGAAGGCAATAGAATCTTTGGTCAGTTCTTCGGTTTCGCGACCCTTGGCCGTGATCTGATACTTTTCCGGCTCCACCTCTTCCAGATGGCCGGATTTGACCATCTCGGGAATAGCAGTACAAACATCAAAATAGCTCAGGCACTCATCCTGATAGCACAGCTCGTACACCTCCTGCATGGTAACAGGATAATTGGAACGGGCGGTGACAAAGAGAATCAGCACCTTGACATCCAGCATATCGTGAATAAATCCCAATCGTTGCATATACATCACTCCTTTTTATACTATTATACATAACCCTGCGAAAAAATCAAGCACCCCGAGGCCCTTGGCTTCATAATCTGGTATGAAAGGATGATGCCAATGGATCAAATCATATTTTCTACATACGGACACTCCCCCGCCCTGGCCCACGCACGCAACTATCTGCAAAGCTGGGGCTACACGGTAACCGAGCAGATCAAGAATTCCACCCATTTGCTGCTGCCTGTGCCCAGCTTTGACGGGGACAACAATGTAAAAGGCGGCGGCAGCATGCCCGCCGTACCACAAAATACCACGGTGCTGGGTGGAAATCTGCAGGCATACACCGGAAAAAAGGTGGATTTTCTGCAGGATGCCTATTATTTGGTAGAAAATGCGGCCATCACCGCCCAATGCGCATTAAAATACGCGGATATCACGCCTGGGATGCGGGTCTTGGTAATTGGCTGGGGACGCATTGGGAAGGTGCTGGCTGTGCTGCTAAAAAAGCTGGAGGCGCAAGTGTGCGTGGCAGTACGCAGGGAAACCAGCATGGCAGCAGCAAAGGATGCCGGGTTTGAGGCCTTGTATATGCAGGATCTGAAGCCTCGAGAATTTGATGTGATCTATAACACCGCCCCGGCATCGGTGCTCTTTGCCGGGGAATGCCGGGAGGATGCGGTGCTGATCGATCTTGCATCTGTAGAAGGAATTTTCGGGAAGGGCGTGATTCGGGCCAGAGGATTGCCCGGAAAGGATGCGCCGGAGGCTTCCGGCGCGTTGATCGCCAAGACTGCATTGCGCTATGCTTTAGGAAAGGAGTCTGCAATATGAATATCGGGTTTGCCATGTGTGGCTCATTTTGCACATTTGCGCAGGTATTTCCCGTAATGGAGCTGATGACACGGGATTATGAGGTAACACCAATCTTTTCCACAGCAGCAGCCACCATCGACAGCCGTTTCGGCTCTGCAGCGGAGCATCTGGCAATGGCTGCGGATATTTGCGGCAGGCCAGTACTGAAATCGATCCCACAAGTGGAACCCATCGGTCCGAAAAAGCTGTTTGACGCGCTGGTGGTAGCGCCCTGCACCGGCAACACCTTAGCAAAACTGGCCCATTCCATCGCAGATGGGCCGGTGACAATGGCGGTCAAGAGCCATCTGCGCAACGGGCGGCCGGTGGTGATCGCCGTTTCTACCAACGATGCCTTGGGCGGTGCGGCAGAAAATATCGGCAGGCTGATGGCGCGCAAGCACTATTATTTTGTTCCCTTCCGGCAGGATGATGCCGCAAATAAGCCCACCAGTATGGTGGCAGATTTCAGCCGTATCCATGAAACCTTGGATGCGGCATTGGAAGAAAAGCAGCTGCAGCCCATGCTGCTGTAAAAAATGCCCCGGTCAAAACGACCGGGGCATACATATTATGTTTAAAGTCTGTCCACTTCGTCCAGCCAGATGCGGGCGGAGGCGTCGCTGGGCATACGCCAGTCGCCACGGGGGCTGAGGCTGATAGAACCAACCTTCACGCCGTCGGGCAGTGCGTTTCGCTTGAACTGCTGGGCAAAGAAGCGGCTGTAGAACATCCGCAACCATTTTTTCACCGTAACCGCGTCATATTCCTCGGTAAATGCACGGCAGGCCAGGCAGTAAATCTTAGTAGGACTATAGGCATAGCGCAGCATGTGGTACAGGAAGAAGTCATGGAGCGCATAGGGTCCGATGATATTTTCCGTGATTTGGCGATGGGGCAGCAACTCGGGGCTGACAGGGGTGATAACAATATCCATCAGTGCTTCCTTTGCGCAGGAGAATGCGGGGTCTTCCGCCAGTACCTCCACCATCAGCCGCACCAGGGTCTTGGGGATGGTGCCGTTGACGGCGTACATACTCATATGGTCGCCATTGTAGGTACACCAGCCCAGTGCCAGTTCGCTCAGGTCGCCGGTGCCAATGACGATGCCCCCTACCCTGCCCGCATAGTCCATGAGAATCTGCGTGCGTTCACGAGCCTGCGCATTTTCAAAAACAGCATTCTGAACCGATTCATCGTGGCCAATATCAGCAAAGTGGACACGCACCGCGTTGCGGATATCCGCTTCCCAAATGGTGCAACCCAGCGCCTTGGCAAGGGCATGGGCATTACGATAGGTGCGCTCGGTGGTGCCAAAGCCGGGCATAATCACCGCATGGACATCTTCAGGTTTGTCCGCGGCTGCCACAGCAACCAACAGTGCCAAAGCAGAATCCAAACCTCCGGACACACCCACCACGCTCTTTGCATAGATGGTGCGCAGGCGCTGACGCAGACCCGCCACCTGGATCTGGAAAATATCCAGACATTCTTCGCGACGCTTGGGCAAGAACGGCAGTTTTTCCAAGGGATAGCAACTGCCATCGCCACGCAGTGCCCCGTGGCCGCAATCAACGGTACGCATGGGTTCCACTTTTCCATAGAAAGAGGCGGTGTCACGGACGGATTTATTCTTACGGCGGGCAGCACGAACTTTGCCCAGATCCGCATCGGTAACCAGTAAGTAATCATTATCTATGACCTTTTGGTTCTGAGCCAGAACATTGCCGTTCTCAGCAATGATGCTGTGGCCGGAGAACACCAGATCCTGGGTGGATTCACTGCTACCGGAGGAGCAATACGCATAAACGCAGGAGCAGACATCGGATTGGTGCTGCACAAGACCGGCGCGGGTCGCGCGCTTGCCTACGATCTCATTGGATGCAGACAGATTCACCACCACTTCCGCGCCGTTAATGGTCAACAGTGTGGAAGGAGGCAGAGGTGTCCACAGGTCTTCACAAATCTCCACGCCCAACACGCAGCCGTCGCCCACCTTAAACAGCAGGTCACGGCCTACCGGCACCAATCCTTCACCGGCAATCCCCAAGTCCCGCAAGGTAACATTGGTAGCCAGCAGGTCTTCAGAGGAAGAAAACCAGCGGCGCTCAGAGAATTCACCGTAATTGGGCAAATGGGTCTTGGTGACCAAGCCCCGCAGCTGGCCACCGGAAATCACCGCGGCGCAGTTATACATCTGTCCCTCAATAACGGCAGGCGTACCCACTACGGAAGTAACCGCAGGATAGGCGGCAGAACAGGCCATAATCGCTTCCAGCCCCTTCATGCTCTCCCGCAGCAGGGTGTGCTGGAAGAAAAGGTCAGCGCAGGTGTAGCCGGTCAGCGCTAGTTCCGGAAAAACCACCACATCACAGCCTGCTTCATCAGCCTTGGCGATGTAGGCACAAATATCCTCGGTATTTTTCACCGCATCGCCCACCACGACCGGGGGCACAGCGGATGCAACACGAATATAGTCCAGCACAGAAATACCTCCATCTATCTAATATCCTTTTCATCTTAGCAAAAAATGTATAAAAAAGCAACTGTTTTTCTTCCACCCTCCCCTTGACAAATGGGCGTCTGCGTGCTATTCTATATTTAACATTTAAGTTAATTGTTAAGGGAGGTAACACATGGGACTGCAAAATACCCTACGGGCGCTGGCTGATCCCATCCGCCGGGAGATCCTGAATCTATTAAAAGCAGGCAGACTTTCCGCCGGTGAGATCGGGGAACATTTTGATGTGACCGGCGCTGCTATCAGCCGCCATCTTTCCGTACTGAAGGATGCAGACCTGATCCGGGACACCCGGGAGGGAAAGTTTATTTTTTACGATCTGAACGCATCGGTTTTGGAAGAGATCATGCTGTGGATCACAGACCTGAAAGGAGCTGAAAAACATGATTAAACGCAATAAAGGTACTCTGATTTTGACTTCCATTGTGATGTTGATTCCCATGATCATCGGTCTGGCGCTGTGGAATAAGCTGCCTGATACAATTCCCTCCCATTGGAATATCCATGGCGAGGTGGACGGATGGAGCAGCAAGAGCTTTGCCGTATTTTTCTTTCCCGCCTTGTTGATGGCCATTCACTGGCTGTGCGTATTCGCCAGCTGCGCCGATCCGAAAGCGAAGAATTATCACCCCAAGATGATCGGGCTGGTGCTGTGGATCTGCCCGGTGCTGAGTTTGCTACTCAATTCCATGGTGTATGCCGCGGCGCTGGGGTATCAGCCGAATATGGAGATCATCATGCCCCTGCTGGTGGGATTGATGTTTATTATCGTTGGTAATCTGTTGCCCAAGTGCCGGCAGAGCTACACCATGGGCATCAAGCTGCCCTGGACGCTGGCAAGCGAGGAAAACTGGAACAAGACCCACCGCTTCGGCGGCAAGGTTTGGGCCGTAGGCGGTGTGATCATCATGGCTACCGCATTTTTAGGCAGCTTCTGGCTCCTGATTGGCACCATGGTGGTCATGGTCGCCGCCCCCACGGTCTATTCCTACTGCCTGTATCGCAAGCAAATGAAATCCGAAGAATAAAGGAGAGTTGAAATATGGAACAGCTCATGGAATTTCTTCCCTTCCTCATTCCCCTGGTGATTGTACAATTTTCCCTCTTTGGCTATACCCTCTACCACATTCTGACCCACAACGCCTACAAGCGCGGCAACCGGGCATTGTGGCTGGTGATCACCATTGTATTCATGAACTTTCTGGGCCCCATCCTCTATTTCCTGCTGGGCAAGGAGGACGCCTGATGGATATGCTGCGCATCGAAGGGCTGCAAAAGCGTTTTGGTGACAAAGTGGTATTGCAGGGGCTGGATTTGGCAGTGCCGGAGCATAGCATCTTCGGTTTCATAGGCAAAAACGGCGCAGGCAAGACTACCACCATGAAGACGGTTTTGGGTTTGCTCAAAGCGGATGCCGGTCAGATCACTGTCAACGGTGAGCAGGTTCTCTACGGTCAGACCGCCACCAATCGCCATATCGGTTACCTGCCGGATGTGCCTGCCTTTTATCCCTTCATGACCGCCCCGGAATATCTGCGCTTCTGCGGAGAAATCAGCGGCATGGAGAAGGCCGAATGCGAAAGCCGCTGCCGGGAACTTTTGGCCTTAGTGGGGCTGGAGGGTGAAAAGCATCGCATCAAAGGCTTTTCCCGGGGCATGAAGCAGCGCCTTGGCATCGCCCAGGCCCTATTGAACCGGCCGAAGCTGCTGATCTGCGATGAACCCACCTCCGCTTTGGATCCTGTGGGCCGAAAGGAGATCCTGGACATTCTGCTTTCCGCCCGAGAGCAGACCACCGTTCTTTTTTCCACCCACATTCTTTCGGATGTGGAGCGAATCTGCACGGATGTGGCATTCCTGGAAAACGGCATCATCAAACTGAGCGGACCCCTTTCTCAACTAAAAAACAGCTACCGCAGCGAGGAATATCATTTGGAGCTGGAGCGGCAGGAAGCGATTTCGGTGCTGCAGCAGCACTTCCCTCATATGCGCAAGACCGGTCAGCAAACCCTGACCTTCCTGGAAAAGGATCATGCCTTGATCCATGTCCTTCGATTTTTGGCAGATCGGAGCATTCTGCCGGTGAAACTGGAGCGGGCAGAGCCCACTTTGGAGTCACTTTTTATGGAGGTAACGCAGAAATGATCGCTTTTTTGAAGAAAGAGCTGTTGGAGCAGATCCGCTCCGGCAAGCTGCTGTTTCTTGCCATTCTCTTTGTCCTTTTCGGTGTTATGAATCCAGCAGTGGCCAAATTGACCCCCTGGCTGCTGGAAGTCATGGCTGACTCCATGGCGGAAAGCGGCATGACCATCACCTTTTCCCAAGTCACCGCCATGGATTCCTGGGTGCAGTTTTTCAAAAACATCCCCATGGCTCTTATCGCCTTCGTACTGATGGAAGGAAGCATCTACACCAGGGAATACAGTTCCGGCACCTTGCTGCTGTCGCTGACCAAGGGGCTTGCTCGTTATAAAGTGGTAGCAGCCAAGACCCTGGTGCTGACCGTCCTTTGGAGCTTAGGTTATTGGCTGTGTTTCCTGATTACCTATGGCTATAACGCCTATTTCTGGGACAATTCCGTAGCACAGAATCTGTTGCTTTCGGTACTGTGCTGGTGGCTGTTTGGTCTGTGGGTCATTGCGTTGCTGATTCTGTTTTCTTCCCTTGCAAAGGATAATACCGGGGTGCTTTTGGGGACCGGCGGTGTAGTGTTGATCTGCTCCCTCTTAAGTTTTATTCCCAAGGTGCAGAAATATCTGCCCACCCTGCTGACCGACGGCAACTCCCTGATTTATGGGCTGGCAGATGCGGGTAGGTATATGCCAGCTTTGATCATCGTAGCCGCCATGGCAATCATTTGCTTTGCGGTGAGCATTCCCGTTTTCAATAAGAAGCACCTATAAGAAAAAGGAACGGCTGATTAAGCCGTTCCTTTTCGTTTATACAGGCACATTTCGTAGGAAATGCCGTCTTCATCGCCGGATTGGAGCACCTCGGTCAGGGTCCAATCCGGATCTTCGTCCAGATCGGGGAAATAGGTATCGCTATCGATGGTGCAATGGACTTTGGTAATGTAGGCGGTATCGCAGTACGGGAGCATCTGCTTATAAATGCTGCCGCCGCCGATGACCATGGCCCGCTCTGCGGTTTTCGCCAATTCCACCGCTTCCTCCGGGCTGTTTACTACAGTAAAGCCGGGGATTTCCATGTTCTGCCGGGTCAGTGCCACATTCACCCGGCCGGGCAGAGGCTTTTGTCCCGCGAAATCGGCAATGGTGCGACGGCCCACGATGACCATGGCGCCACGGGTAGTCTCCCGGAAAAATTTTCTGTCCGCAGTGAGGGCCACCGGCTGGGTGCCGTCCCGGCCAATGCCCCAATCGTCATATACGGCTACGATCAGTTCCATAAAACACCTCAGATGGCCATAGGAATTTCAAAATTGAATTCGTGGAATTTATAGTCTTCCATTTGGAAGGAATTCTTGGTAAATGCATAGAAATCATCGATGGACTTGTCCATGACGAACTTGGGAGCGTCAAAGCCTTCCTTTTCCAGCATGGCCTTCACAGCAGGGATATGCCGGTCATAGATATGGCAGTCGGCGATGACATGGACAAATTCGCCCACTTCCAGGCCGGATACCTGGGCCATCATATGGGTCAGGGCAGCATACTGCACCACATTCCAGTTGTTGGCGGTGAGCATATCCTGAGAGCGCTGATTGAGAATAGCGTTGAGTTTGTTGCCGGTGACATTGAAGGTCATGGAATAGGCGCAGGGATACAGGTTCATGGCATGCAGGTCTTCAAAATTGTAGATATTGGTAAGGATGCGGCGGGAAGCGGGATTGTGCTTCAGATCGTACAGCACCCGGTCCACCTGGTCCATATCACCCTCTTTATAGTGGTGCTTGATACCCAGCTGATAGCCATAGGCCTTGCCGATGGTGCCATCTTCGCCGGCCCACTCATCCCACACATGGCTGCCCAGATCGCAGATGCGGTTGGACTTCTTCTGCCAGATCCACAGCAGCTCGTCGATGGCAGACTTCCAATAGGTACGGCGCAGGGTCATGATAGGAAATTCCTCCGCCAGATTATAGCGATTGACCACACCGAATTTCTTGATGGTATGGGCGGGGGTGCCGTCAGCCCACTTGGGGCGGACTTCCAAGCCCTCGTCAGAAAAACCGTTTTCCAGAATATCGATACATGTTTGGCGGTAGAGTTCGTCTGCTCTGCTCATGTTATTTCCTCCTGATCAAAATAATCCTGCCATCGGTTTGGGCAGCGATGCGAAATTCGTTAATTTGTCGATCTCAATAGTCTGCGCACCCATTTCCGCAAGTAAGCCGTGGGCTGGGCTGCAGTCGGCATAGCAATAAACCGGACTATAGCCGAAGCGCAGGTTCTTCACAGTCCCATCCCAAGTGCCGCCGGCTTGATAGCCGCACTGGGCTACAAAGGTCACTCGTCCCAGACTGTGGATAATACGGTTGCGGCTCAAGGCACGCTGTGCAGAAAACGGCGTGTCAAAATCATTTTCGCTTATGCAAAGCACATTCTCTTTGCAGGGATGTTCTACCAAGGCATCGGCCACCACGCTGATCACCTTGCCCCCGGCTTCCAGACAAGCGTTCTGCGCCGCTTGATCCGCGCCGCGGGCGTTACCGGAGACCAACACATAGCCTTGCAATGCGGCCTGGCGGCCCACTTCCCGGGCAAATTCCCGGTTTTCCGGTAGGAGCTCGCGGCTGCCCACCAGTGCAACCGTGGGTAGCGTCAGCACTGTGGGATCGCCTTGATACCACAGACATCCGGGGCTGTCCAGCCCCAACGCGTCATAGAGTCGCTGGGGATAGCCGGCAGAAATACGGGTCAAAGGATAGCAATCCTGCTTTTTGCCCCGCTGGCGGTAATAATCCAGCAAGGGTTTATCTTCCAGCAGGATCAAGATCCTTTGGGCCATTTCCCTGCTGTAGCCAAGCCCAGTCAGATCCGATACTTCCAAATCACGATCCATATTCTCCCAACTGGCACCGCCGACCCGTTTGGCAAGGGTGTGCAATTGAGGCACTGTCAACGTCCTTCTGCCCGCCACACCAAGTTCACTGGTCAGCAGCAGAAAGCCTTCCTCCCGGGCGTTCAACGCATTCTCCTTTTGGGCGGAGCGGGGGCTTTTACCTCTTCTTTAACCAACACTCCCTCCGGGCTTAACACCATGGGCTGCACAGTAAAGTTGCAGAATTTGCAAATTTCGTCCATTTTGGCTTTCTCTGGGAAATTGCTGACCATGCTCCAGGCAACACCCTTTCTGCGGGCACGGCCGGTACGACCCACCCGATGGACATAGTATTCATTTTCTTCCGGTACATCGTAGTTGATGACGCAATCCACATCATCCACATCGATGCCACGGGATGCCACATCCGTGGCGATCAAAATCGCCAGCTTACCATCACGATAGCGCTGCATGGTCTTTTCCCGCTGGCTCTGACGGATGTCGCCGTGGATGCAATCGGCATCCATGCCGGCCCGCTGGAAATCATCAGAAAGCCGCTGGCACATATGCTTGGTGTTGCAGAAAATCATGACACGTTCATAGCTCTGGCTGCGGATCAGCCGCACAGTAGTCTCCGCCTTTTCCAGAGGCGTGCAGGTTAAGCTGTACTGATCGATATCAGGACGGTCCTGCTGCTTGGCTTCCACGGTGATTTCCACCTCATCCCGCTGGTACATCCAGGAAACGGTCATGACCTCCTGAGAGATAGTGGCGGAGAACAGGCCCAGGTTTTTGCGATTTTTGACCTTTTCAATGATCTTGGTCACATCCTTGAAAAAGCCCATATCCAGCATTCTGTCAGCCTCGTCCAAAACCACGGTTTGGATCTTATCAAGGCGGATGGTCTTACGGTTATAATGGTCCATCAATCGGCCGGGGGTAGCCACCACGATCTGGGGTTTCTTTTCCAGAGCCTTGATCTGGCTGCCGATACCGGCGCCACCGTAAAGTACCGCCACACGAATGCCCTCAAAAAAGGTCAGAAGACCCCGCAGCTCATCACAAATCTGGATTGCCAATTCTCGTGTAGGTGCCAAAACAAGACCTTGCACCCCATCATTGGCGGGGTCGATATGTTCGATCATAGGGATACCGAAGGCAAAGGTTTTGCCGGTGCCGGTGGGCGCCTTGGCAATCACATCTTTCCACTGCATAAAGTGAGGAATAGCCTCGGCTTGTATGGTGGTGGGATAGCCATACCCCTTCTTTTCAAGAGCCTTCAGCATGGCCTCGCTGAGGCCAAGATCGGCAAAGGTTATGTTGTTTTCCATAAATATGTGTCTTCCTTAATGAATTTGTAAAAGTTTTTTTCATTGTAGCATAAACTCTGTAACTTTGCAACCAAAGAAAGCAGGACGGAAATTAGGATTTATAGTTCACCCATTTGGTCATTGCGAGAAGCCGAAGGCGTCGTGGCAATCCCCTGGTTAGTTGGGGAATATAACGAGAAGCACCTGGAAACTTTAGGGGATTCCCACGCCAGTGTGCACACTGGCTCGGAGTGACAACTCTTATCAACAGATCGACAACGAAAATTTGATTTTTCCTTTTACCCTATTGTAATTTCATGTCGGATTTGCTATAATGCAGGACGAATATAATAGGCGGGATATGGATTATACTTCCAAAGCCTTACAATACAAGGAGGATTCCTATGAAATCCATTAGAGACATATACAAGATCGGCGTCGGTCCGTCATCTTCCCACACCATGGGCCCGGCTCGTGCCGCTAAGATCTTCTTAGAAGAGCATCCGGATGCCGAAGCATTTCAGGTGATCCTGTACGGTTCTCTGTCCAAGACCGGTGTGGGTCACGGCACCGACCGGGTGCTGAAAGAGGTTCTCTCTCCCCTGCCTACCGAGATCATTTTCTCCAAAGAAAATCTCTCTAATGCCCACCCCAATACGATGGACTTCATAGCCCTGAAAGACGGCGTGGAGTTCGACCGTATGCGCGTCGAATCCGTTGGCGGCGGCGACATCCGCATTCCCGGCCGTCCTGATGTGGGCAGCGAAGAAGTTTACCCCGAGCATTCCTTTGCCGAGATCCATGACTTCTGCAAGTGGCGCTATCTGCACCGCCTGAGCGATTATGTAGAACTGAACGAAGGTCCTGAAATTTGGGACTTCCTGCGCACCGTGTGGGAAACCATGAAGAAGTCCATTGACGATGGTCTGAAGGCCACCGGCATCCTGCCCGGCGGTCTGGGTGTAGAACGCAAGGCCAGATATCTTTACGACCAGCAGCTTTCTACTGAAGTAGCCCAGGTCCGTGAGTGCCGTGAGATCTGCTCCTATGCCTTCGCTGTATCCGAGCAGAATGCAGACAATGGTATCATTGTTACCGCACCTACCTGCGGTTCCTGTGGCGTGCTGCCTGCCGTCCTGCGCTATGTGCAGGAGACCCGCCACTTAAGCGACGAGCAGATCCTCCGTGGTCTTGCCACCGCCGGTATCATAGGCACGTTGGTCAAGCACAATGCTTCCATCTCCGGTGCCGAGTGCGGCTGTCAGGCCGAGGTTGGCACTGCCTGCTCCATGGCTGCTGCCGCTCTGGCTGAGTTGTACGGTTTGGGTCTGGAGCAGGTGGAATATGCCGCTGAAATGGCCATGGAGCACCATCTGGGTCTGACCTGCGATCCCATCTGCGGTCTGGTTCAGATCCCCTGCATCGAAAGAAATGCAGTTGCCGCCATGCGTGCCATGAATGCCTGCAATCTGGCATATTTCCTCTATGGCACCCGCAGTACCAGCTTCGACATCGTGGTCAAGACCATGTATGACACGGGTCTGAATCTGAGCCACGCCTACAAGGAAACCAGCGAAGGCGGTCTGGCCCGATTCTATAACCGCCGCCTCACCACTATGTAAGGGAGAAATAATATGAAATTAGGTATCGTAGGTCTGCCCAATGTGGGCAAATCCACTCTGTTTAACGCAATCACCAACGCAGGCGTGCCTGCTGACAACTATGCTTTCTGCACCATCGACCCCAATGTGGGTGTGGTTTCCGTTCCCGATGAGCGGCTGCAGTGGCTGTCTGACTTCTACTCCCCCAAGAAAACCACACCTGCTGTTGTGGAATTTGTGGACATTGCAGGCCTCGTCAAGGGTGCCAGCAAGGGCGAAGGTCTGGGCAACAAGTTCCTTTCTAACATCCGCACCACCGACGCCATCGTCCATGTGGTCCGCTGCTTTGAAGACAGCAACGTGACCCATGTGGAAGGCACCACCGATCCTCTGCGTGATATCGATATCATCAACATGGAACTGGTGATGGCTGACATCGAAATGGTGGAGCGTCGCATCGCCAAGGCACAGAAGGCCATGAAGGGCGGCGACAAGAAGTTCCAGCGGGAAGTGGACCTGTTCGGCGGTCTGCTGGAGCATCTGAACGAGGGCAAGCTGGCCCGCACCTTCACCAATGATGCCGAGGATCTGGCGCTCATCGGCACCTCCGATCTGCTGACCCTGAAGAAGACAATCTACGTTGCCAACCTGGCAGAAAATGAGATCAACGAGCCTGAGAGCAACCGCCACTTCATGGCTGTGAAGGCTCTGGCCGACGCCGAAGGCAGCCAGTGCCTGCCCATCTGCGCCAAGCTGGAGGGTGACATTGCTGAGCTGGACGCTCGCGATGAGAAGGGCATGTTCATGGAAGAGCTGGGTGTCAACGAAAGCGGCCTGGATCGCCTGATCAAGACCAGCTATGCACTGTTGGGTCTGTGCTCCTTCCTGACCGCCGGCACCGACGAGTGCCGTGCCTGGACCATCAAGCGTGGCACCAAGGCCCCACAGGCAGCCGGTAAGATCCACACCGATTTTGAGCGTGGCTTCATCCGCGCCGAAGTCATCGCTTTCGAGGATCTGAAGGCATTGGGCACCATGGCAAACGCCAAGGCCCAGGGCAAGGTCCGCAGCGAAGGTAAGGAATATGTGATGAAGGACGGCGACATCGTCAACTTCCTGTTTAATGTGTAAAAAGTTATCGCCACCGCAAAAACTGCGGTGGCGATTTTTGCCGCTCTGTGCATTTTACACATTTCATCCCAAAATGATGCTCTACTGCGTAGGTTCCGTGGGCCGGCTATTATGGGATTGCTTTTGATCCCGGAAATAGGCTTCCAGATCGGAAACCTCGATAGCCGGGACATAGGTTCTGGCATAGGTCATATTGCCGTTTTCGCTTGTTCCGATGGCTTTATAAAAGACATAGAATGGAACAGTATCGCCTCGCGTCCCATCTTTATTGTATCCAAATACATATTCCAGGCCAACATAGTCATAACCTTCGAAGCTGATCTCCTCCTGCTCCGCCATGCACAAGGGACAGGAATGACCACCAAACACATAGCCCTTGTACAGCAGTTCTTCCGCTTCTGCCAGGGAGATCATATTCCCATTGGCAATTTGGGGATAGCGGTGTTGCGGCGACGAAGAATAATCCCAGTATTCTATGTCCGCATAAGAAAGGATGGTGTCGCTGACAATATCTCCATCAAAGTTCATCATATTATCGAAACGTATCTCGATATAGTCAGACACAGGACTGTCACTGTAGGCATTCAGCGGATGCGCATCCTCGTCATAATAATAAACTGTCAGGTAGCTAAC
The DNA here is from genome assembly GCA_045638225.1 of Faecousia sp. Classification (GTDB taxonomy): domain Bacteria; phylum Bacillota; class Clostridia; order Oscillospirales; family Oscillospiraceae; genus Faecousia. The sequence goes on from JAZUAW010000057.1 coordinate 14,507, forward strand.
ACCATATTGGCTGTAGCCTTGGTAGTAGCGGGAAATCTTTGCATCAGGGAAAGACACGCCGTAAATTTTGAACAATTCCTCTTTTACATCTTCCAGAGAATCCAGAATTTCCTGATCACTCCGGTGCTGATCTGCCTGAACCGCGTGGCCATTTAGGCGAATCGTCGGATCGTAAGAATCGAATATGCTGGGAAGCACAACCAGACCAAAACGCGTATAGTCCCGCCTCGCCTCACTGTGCAGCCAAAATTGATTGGTTTGGAGAAAAACGCCCCCATCTGCAGGTGCCAGGTCATAACCCATAGTGCCAGTACCACCGATAACTTCTTCCACCGCATAGTCAGGAACCGGCACATTTAGCGCATCACAGAAGTCTGCCACCACCCGTTCTACAAAGGACTTGTACTTTTTACGATCAGGCAAAGCGGCAGCGGTGCCATAATAGCGGTAGATGGGCAGGATTTTCTCTTCCGGAATACTGTTCAGCCGCAAATATTCTCCACCCGGGACATAGACCTTTGTGTATGCATTGGTAGCGACGGCATTCATTTGGGGAAACAAATCCGCAATGTCGTATGCAGAATAGCTGGCGCCTGGATAGTCTGGTGCAGTAGTTGTGGTTGGTCTAAGAAACCAAACTACACTCAAAAACAAGCAGAAGCAGGCTGCCATTGCTGCCCATCTCATCCAACCAGCAGTGTGTTTCTTATCGCACATTTTGGCATCCAAGATGTAATCATCCTGCGCTTCGCCAATGACCTCTAACAGTTCATCGGATCTCATGCATAGCCCTCCTTTTCTAGGTGTTTGCGCAGTTTTATGCGAATACGGTGCAGCATGGAGGCTACTTTGCTCCGGCTGTAGCCATATTGCTTTGCGATGGATTGGATGGATTCCAAATACCAGTATCGCAACAGGAATATACGGCGTTCGGTTGTCGGTAGACCCTCCAGAAAGCGTTGGATTGCGGCGATCAGTTCTTTTCGCTGCGCCTGCAGCTCTACATCGCTGCTGCCGCTGACACAATCCTCCAGTTCTTCCAGGGCGAGGATGACCTGTCCACCGCCACGCTTCTTTGCGATATAAACCCGCAAACGGTCAATGGATATTCTGCGCGTGATTTTGCCCAAGAAGGTAGCAAGAATGGAAGGTCGGTTGGGCGGCATGGCATTCCATGCATCCATGTATGTATCATTGACACACTCCTGGGCATCCTGCTGATCTTGCAGGATGGTGTAGGCGATGCTGTGGCAATAGCTTCCGTATTTTTCTGCGGTTTCCCTGATCGCCGATTCTTCCCGCGCCCAGTAAAGCGCAACGATCTGTTTGTCCTCCATTTGCTCACCTCCCGGTTTTTGTAAAGGCCTTTTCACCTATCTACTCGAAGATTGTGGAGAAATATTGCGTATCTTCTAAAAAAGAATATAGCATATCTCCATAAAAATGGAAACTAAAAATGCGTTCTACGGGACGCATTGTCTGTTATTATTGTGCTTTTAGCAAAATAAGTAGCGTCTGGCGGAAACTACAAATAAACAATTTCCACCAGACGCATGGGCATTCAAAATGCTTCGACGATATAACTTTTCTCTTCGTGCAACAACAACTTTGGGTTGTTCGTATACCGCCTATAAATCATTAGTTCCGACTGAACGGCACCGCTTCTGCGGTGCCGTTTTTTTGCAAACATCCACCCAGACCGTTATTGACATGGGTGGTAAATATTATAAGCATTGTTCCTTATCTGCAATAGCAACTATCTTTACATGTTGCTTTTCTGAAAATCCTCATCTTTATGGCTGTAATGCTTGTGATTTTGGATATGCACATGAGGGATTCCCATACACATGCTCAAGTCGCCATCCACAGAGTTCATCAAGAAAACAAAGGACTTGAGGGCGGATTTGTTGATACGGATGAAGTAACCCGGCAGCAGTTTTTCCACCTCGTATAATCGCATGCGAATCCAGTATTGCTGCCCCTTGGTATCGATGGCGAAAGTCTTGCCGTCCCGCACGGTGATGCACTCGATCTGGGCAAAGAGCAACATTCGCATCTCGTCTTCTGTATAGACAGGCAGTTTGTCACTACCGCTGTAGCCCAGCACCAGTTCTTCCAGTTTGGCGGTCAGATCCAATGGCGCATGGGCAGTGACCACCACCTCTTCTTCCCTGCTGGGGTCAATGATAAGTTTGAATTTTATTGATCCACCGCCTCCTGGGATCAGTATAGCAGATATTTTAAAAAATCCGAAAAAGTGAGCCAAACCCGAAATGTTTCTATATCTGCAAGAAAATAATCGAAATATTTTGCACGAAATATTGCCTCACCTTTTCCATTATTTTTTTAAAAAAGGGAGGATTTTGCTGTTTTTAGGACACTTTTTCTGTTTGTTTTCCATGACAGCAATCGAAATAAGGAATATTTGAAAACGGGAACAATTGACTTCAGTGTAAAATTGTATATAATATAATTGAAGATGAACAAACTATGTGCAAGTTTGAGGGGAATTCACTCAAGAATTGGTATCGAAAGATCGCCGGTTGGTATCGGATCTTTCTTCTTAAGAATGTTATAAAGTCATTGCAAACGGCGTGGTAAGCAGTTCAATAAAAATAAGATCATTTCAGTTGGAGGTAGGTTGCGTTGACTGAAAAGGCGTTGCGCAAGCTCAATCGTTATCAGCTCTTGGAATTGCTGGTGATGCAAATAGAACAAAATCAGCAGTTGCAGCAGCAAGTGGAACAATTACAAGCGCAATTGCAGGATCGGCAAGTGCGGATCGATGCATTGGGCTCTATTGCGGAAGCTTCCTTGCAGTTGCAGGGTGTGTTTGAGGCAGCGCAAAGAGCTGCTGACGATTATTTGGATGCTGCACGGCACCAGGCTGCACAGATCATTGCGCAAGCGCAGGATCAGGCAGGGCGGCAGAATGGAGATACATATGAAGCATAACCCAAAAACCATGCCCGAACAGACCCCGGAACTGGGCGTATTGCGGCAGGAATTGAAACGCGAGCGCAATAAGCGCCGTTTCCGTAAGCTGCTGCGCAGCACGATCAATGCGCTGATCGTGGTAGCCGCCATTGCGGCGCTGATCGCCACGATGGTACTGCCGGTGCTGCAAATCGCGGGCACCAGCATGGAGCCCAGCTTAAACGATGGCGATATTGTGCTGCTGATCAAGACGGATCACTTGGAAACAGGTGATCTGTGCGCATTTTATTACTCAAACAAAATACTGATCAAACGCGTGATCGCTACGCCGGGTGATTATATATGGATTGAGTCCGACGGAACAGTATTTCTCAATGGAGAAAAATTGGATGAACCCTATGTGACTGAAAAGGCGTTGGGCGAATGCGATATAGAATTCCCTTATCAAGTGCCGGAAAACTGCTATTTTATGATGGGCGACCAACGGGAGACCTCCGTTGATAGCCGAAGCAGTGTGATCGGCAGTGTCCCTGCGGATCAGATCCTGGGGAAGATCCTGTGCAAATTTTGGCCATTACCGGAATTTGACTGGTTGGCATAACCTTCCAATATGGAAATAGAAGGGGGTGGAGGCTTGCAGGATCGTTCAGACTTTTATCTATCACAAGTGAACAAGCAAAATTCCTTCCGTGCAGGCATCCGCCAGGCAATCGTTACCCTCTCATTTTTGGTGATCTTAGCGGTGTTTTGGGGTTTGAAATTGACGGGCCTTACGTTAGCCGGTGAGGCTTTCTGTGGAAAAGCAGAGCACAGCCACGATGAGCGGTGCTATGCAATCGGGTGCAGGATCACGGCACATACCCATGACACCACATGCTACAGTGATATTTACGCGGATCTGGAAACGCCCCAGGATTGGGCGTCGATTTTGGCGCAAATTCCGCAAAGCAATGTAACAGCCGAAAATGTGGTTGCGGTGGCGCAATCCCAGTTGGGCCATCGGGAAAGCAAACTGAATTTCCAGGTGGATGCCAGCGGTGTTCGGCGGGGCGTTACCCGTTATGGACAGTGGTACGGAAACCCCTACGGTGATTGGTCGGCGATGTTTGCGTCCTTCTGCTTGTCCTATGCCGGTGTCAAAGATTTGCCGACAAATGCGGGCAGCGAGTCTATGCGGATCGAATGGTCCAAGGCCGGTCTTTACCGGGCAGAAAACCAATATGCGCCCAGAGTCGGTGACCTGCTGTTCCTGACAGAGGACGGACGCAGAGCCAGTCAGGTAGCGATCATCATTGACCACGATCTGACACGTGTTACAGTAATCCAAGGTGATGTGGACGGAATGGTTGCGCAGGTCAGTTATGCGCTGACCGGTGGCAAGGTGCTGGGCTACGGCGTGGTACCACAGGCTTCAGCCATCAAAATTATGGCAACTGCACCCAGCGGGGCGAAACCGGTTGCAAAAACCACTGCCTATAATGCATCCATACTTACAAGCGGTAACAACTTCTTGCTCTATACCACCAGCGGCGATAAACAGTATGCCTTGGACGGTGCGGGCAATGCAGTGCAGGTGTATATCGAAAGTGATGGCAGTATTTTGTCGGATGTTGCGGATCCCAATACACTGCTGTGGACCTTCACTCAAAACGGATCGGCTTATGTGATCCGAAATGTGGGTACCGGCAGGCATCTGCATCCGTTCTATAACAACGATTCTGACTACGGCATCACAACTGCCGGTGGCTGGACTACTTCGCCCATCGCTTCCGGAAATGGTGTGAAATTCCGGGCATCCGCCTATACGCGGCTCAATGAAAGCGGCGGCAATTTCGTAATGACCAGAAATGAATGGGAAGCTTCGGTATTCCAATTTGGTGTTGTGAAAAATCAGACATTGTGGTTTGATGGCACCAATGGCGGCCTGATGGCTCTGGGCGGATCGGATGATACGGCATACACAGTGCTATCGGGCAGTACCATTCAGTTGCCATCCACATGGCGCTCCCCGGATAAGTACGATTATCGGCTGCGTGGTTGGTACGATGTGGTGAATAACCGCTATTATCAGCCCGGAGATACCTATACCGTCACAGGTGATGCGGTATTCTATGCTGACTGGGTGGCAGAAAGTTACGATGTAGGCCAGTTTAACTCCATGGTCTCGGACACGGTCAGCACCAACCATTTTGTTACGACCCGTATGTTTGACTATGGTGTGCTGTTTAACCTCCTGTCCGCCAGAGCAAATGTAACCGTAAGCGCCAGTGGCCATTCCGAAGTGTGGGATTTGTTGACCTCAGGCAACAACCCTTACAATGGGGATCCAACCTTGAATTTCATCTTCCGAGATTGGGACCGTGGCAATGAGGATATTTCCTATCCCACAGGTCATAATGACCGGAACAATCCTACCGATACCGGCAATGTCTATCCGGGGCTATACACCGATTATTTGGGCCAGCTGCTGTTTGATCCAGAGCTGCGGGTGATTGGTAAGCAATATATCGGTCAGGGCGATCACTTGTTCCATCTCTGCCTGGATCCGGATGATCCGCATTACGGCTACTATTACTATAATTCTGAGTTGAACGCAGCATCGTATAATCAAACAGATCAGCGCTTTTATGTGTATGACTATTTGGAACGAACCAGAGATTCTATAAGTAACAACGGCGGCGCGGACTTCCTGCCGCTGAACTCCCCTTATGCCAATACCAATGGCAATACCGTACATACCTACAGTTATGCAGGTGTTAACGGGGAATATGGGGGAACTACCCACTACATGTATGACAGCAAGTACAACACCGACAACAATAGTCCCAACAATGTCGGTACCAACTACCTGTTTGGCATGAGTGTGGAGATCGATTTCTTCCTGCCTCACAAACCGGGCACGGTGTTGGCAGGTGGCGGCTATGGAAATCAGGATCTGTATGGCGGCGATATGCATTTCCAGTTTACAGGTGACGACGACGTTTGGATTCTGGTCGATGGCAATATGGTGCTGGACCTGGGCGGCATCCACGGTGTGGAAGGTGGCGATGTCAACTTCTCTACCGGCGTGGTAACTGTCAACGGTGTGGTGAACCAGGCGCTGTCAAATGTTCTTAAGAGTATCGAGCCTGGTGAACATACGCTGACGCTGTATTATTTGGAACGTGGCAGTTCCCTGTCCAACTGTGCCATTTACTTTAATCTTGCACCCAGATTCCAGTTCTCGATCCAAAAAGAGGATGTGTTGACGCAAGAACTGCTGAATGGTGCCCAGTTCTCTGTATTTACGGATGAAGCGTGCACCCAGCCCGCTCAGCTGTGGACAAGCAGTGAGGCCTATTATGGCGGCGAAGCTGCCCGCAATGTATTTACTGTGGTAAACGGATCTGCGAATATGTGGGGCTTGATCTCCGGTGAGACCTACTACATCAAAGAAACCAAAGGACCGGATGCCCTGGGGTATGGGTGTGCTAATGGCGTGATCTGCCTGACGATCGACAAGTACGGCGTAGCGACTTACCATGTGGAAGTGTACGAAGATGGAAACGGACAGCTGTCGCCTGGCTTTACGGTTCACGGTATCCGCATTGATGAACAAACGCAGCGTGCTTTTATCGTTGCGACTAACGCACCGGAATCCATAAAAGAAGCAACAGCGGTGCAGGTCTACAAGGTTTGGAATGATAACAAAGATCATTCCGGAACCTATATCACGGTGTATTTGACCGTGAAGGATCCAGACGGCACGGTGCGAAGGATCCGCGAGGTGGTCCTCAGCGCGGAAAATAACTGGCAATATACATGGGAAAACCTGCCCAAATATGACGCAGATGGCAACCTGGTGATCTATGGCGTCAAAGAATCCACCGTACCCGGCTATGTCAGTAGGGTAGAAATGGTGGAAAAACCGCCTGGAGGCGGAGGCGGTGGCGGCGTGACCGCAGCGGGCGCCTTCGAGCATGGCGGCACCTACCTGCTGAGTACCCGATTTGGCTATTTGTCAGCAGCCAACAACCAGCTTTCTGTGGTGGCAGGTTTGGATGCCGCACAGAATTCGGATAGCGCGCTGTGGGTGGCAACGGTCAATAGTGACGGAACCGTCACGCTGGTCAATAAGGCCGGACAGACACTGTACTACGACAATTATACCTTCAAAGCGGGCTCCTCGCCGGGCATATATAAAAATCTGCAATTTGCAAATGGCCGACTCTATTGCTTCATTGACCATGGCAGCTGGAGCGAGACACTATATCCCGTGGATGATGACAATGTGCCCAACAACCTGCTTTACAACCATGTGCTTTATACTACCAACAACGCTTCTCAGGCGTTACAGATCCAGCCTCAGAAGATCGGTGGCAACACACCGGAACCTGCGCCGGAGGACGGAAACTACTTCCGCATCACGAACACCCCTGCCGGTGACGCGGTGACATCGCTGACGGTGACGAAGCAGTGGGACATCGGTGATTACGGCACGGCATCGTTGTATGAGGGACTGGTTGTAACCATCCGTTTGCTGGCAAACGGTGAGGATTCCGGATTGCACTGTCAGCTGAGTTTGAGGAACGGTTGGAAATACACCTTTGAAGATCTGCCGCTATATGATGATAGCGGGCAGCGGGTAGAATACAGTGTATTTGAGGAATTCCTATCAGAGGATTGGTTGGTGAGCTATGGTCCTGTGGTGTCCACAGGCGGTAGCCATCCCACATTCTCTACCACGGTGACCAATACCTATCATATTGGTGGGCCGGAACTGCCGAGCACAGGAACGGCAGCGCGTATGTACTTTGTACTTTGTGGAGCAGGCATTTTGCTTGGTTCATTGGTATATGGATCCGCATCAAGGCGCAAGCGGGAAAGGAGGATGAAATAAGCCTTCTGATCGCGGCAATGTGCGCCGTGAATGTGAATCTGCCCCAAAATTGTAATTACATAGAAAGGAATTATACATTATGAAAAAGATCATCTCTATCGCAATCGTATTGGCTATGGTTCTGACTATGGCTACCGCTGCATTTGCAGCTGGAAGTGGCTCTATTACCATCAATGGTGCCTCCGAAGATAATATCTATGAGATCTATCGCATCATGGACCTGGAAAGCTATAATGTTACTTCCGGTGCCTACTCTTATAAGGCAAATGCAGATTGGGTAGATTTCTTTACAACTGCCGATGCACTGCAGTATGTGGCTGTTGACGCAGCTGGCTACATTACTTGGATCGCTGCAGAGGATGATGATACGGTTGCTGCTTTTGCAAAGCTGGCACTGGCATGGGCGCAGGCCAATAGCATCAACCCCATCAAGTCCACTAAGAATGTCGATGATTATACTGCTAACACTGATCCTGAAACCGGCAAGCGTCTGCTGAAGTTCCATGACCTGCCTCTGGGCTACTACCTGGTGGATTCTACCATGGGTGTTCTGTGTGGCCTGACTACCACTAATCCCAATGCCTCCATCAACGCCAAGAACAATCCTCCTACCATCGATAAGCAGGTGCAGGAAGATTCCACCAACCAGTGGGGCAATGAAAACACTGCCGATGTCGGCCAGACTGTATATTTCCGTGTGACTATCAATGTCCATGCCGGCGCTGAAAGCTATGTGCTGCATGATAAGATGTCCAAAGGTCTGACTTTCAAGCAGGTCAGCAAGATCGAGCATATCATCCCCAGCACCAGCGGCGATCCCAGCGTTACGGTTGTTCCCGCAACTTATTATACAGTAGAAACGGAAGACCTGGAGGATGATTGCACATTTGAGGTTCGCTTCACCCAGGAATTCTGCGATCATTTGCAGACCAATGATAAGGTCGTTGTTTATTACGAGGCCATGCTGAACCGCAATGCGGTTGTTGCCGGTGATGGTAACAGCAACGAAGCAACGCTGGAATACGGCGAGGAACACTTCACCACCGCTGACAAGACCGAGACCTATACCTACGGCTTTGACATTGTGAAGACCGACTCTCAGAATACCCTGATCAATGGCGCTGAGTTCAAGATCTATGACGCAGCAACCGGCGGTAATGAAGTGGCTGTTGTGCTGATGGAGGATGGTGTTACCTATCGCCGCGCAAGAGCTGATGAAACCGGTGTTTCCATCGTGGTCAAGAACGGCAAGATCCGTGTGGTTGGCTTCGACAACGGTACCTACTACCTGGAAGAAACTGTGGCACCTGAAGGCTATAACAAGCTGACCAGCCGCCAGAAGTTCATCATTGCTGACGCAAACCTGGATTCCGTTTTCAATAGCGGCATTTACTCCACCGGTTCCGGTGTCCATGTGGTCAACAAGACCGGTAATATGCTGCCCGAGACCGGCGGTATGGGCACTGTGCTGTTTATCACCTTTGGTGCCCTGGTAGTGCTGGGCACCGGTGTGCTGCTGGTGACCAAGAAGAGAATGAGCATGATCGAGGATTGATCGTTCCAAGGGATCTTGCTGAATTTATAAACGCAAATCCGGCGGAGGCATATAGCCTCCGCCGGGAGTACAACAACAGGGAGAAGCCTATGCTCAGCAGAAAAGCAACTGTTATTCTACTTATTTGTTTCTTCATAGGTTTGTCCGTGCTGTTGTATCCCAGCATCAGCAGTTACTGGAACTCCAAGACCCAAAGTGAGGCCATTGTGGACTATGAATCCATGCTGGCAAACTACAAACCGGAGGACTATACGGCCCTGTATGAAGCGGCGGATGCCTATAATCAAAAGCTAGGGGCATTGGAAATGCCCTTGCGCCAGTATCCATCCATTTCTGCAGAATACTGGGACGTTTTGGATGTGACCGGCACCGGCATGATGGGATACATCACCGTGCCTAAGATTGGCCAGGAATTGCCGGTATATCACGGCACATCCGATGCGGTACTGGGCATCGCCGTAGGTCATTTAGAGGGCACCAGCTTGCCGGTGGGCGGCGAAAGCACCCACTGCGTCGTATCTGCCCACCGTGGCCTGCCGACCGCTGTGCTGTTTACCCATTTGGACAGGATGGAAGTAGGCGATATTTTCTACTTTACTATTTTGGACAGGACCATTACCTATGAAGTGGACCAGATCCGTATTGTGGAGCCCAGTGACATCAGCCTGATCCAAATCGTGGATGGGGAAGATTATTGCACCCTCTTGACCTGCACGCCCTACGGAATCAACACCCAACGGCTACTGGTGCGGGGGCATCAAGTGGATGCCAGCCAAACCCGCAATCTATATATTGCCAACGAGGCTTACCGCGTGGATACCCTGATCGTGATGACGATTGTGGCTCTGCCGATCATTGCGGTGCTGCTGATCTATGTGATGTTTGCACCGGTAAAAATAGAATCTTTGGGGGAGGAATTGCTGTGAGAAAATGCATCGTCATTTGTCTGCTGCTGGCCTTGTGCCTGGCTTTGCCGTTGCAGGTTTCTGCGTCTGAACTGGATACGCAGCGCCTGTGCACATTGGCGCTGGATTATTCCCATGATGGCGTTGCCTTTCCAAATTTGGAGATCGCCATTTACAGGGTGGCAGAAGCCTTCCCGGATGGTAGGTTTGAACTGATCGCGCCCTACAACAGTTTTCCTGTGAACATCCATGGTATCACTTCCCAGCGGGAATGGCAGGATGTGGCAACGACCCTAATCGCATATATCACAGCGGAACAGGTGGCTCCTTCCCACTCGGCGGTCACCGATGGGTATGGAATTGCCTTTTGGGATGCTTTGCCATCGGGACTGTATTTGGTGCGGGGCGTGGTAGCGCAAAATGAAAATGGGACGTATCTTTTTAACGATTTCATGATCTACCTGCCTACACCCACAGACAATGGAAACTTCTGCTATGATATGCAGGCAAAACCCAAATGTACCAGCTTTACGCCTGCCACAGCTTACCAGGTGGTAAAACTGTGGAAAGATCTTGGCCTGGAGGACCAACGCCCCGTTACCATTACTGTGGATATTTACAAAGACGGTCAGTTACATGAAACTGTGGTACTCAGTGAAGAAAATGAGTGGCGCTATGGATGGACAGATCAGGATGGGGCTAAGTGGCATGTGGTGGAACAGGATGCGCCAGAAGGATACCAAGTCAGTATTTCTGCCCATGAAACCGTATTCACCATTACCAATACCAACCCGGACGATCCGCCGCCTCCGCCGGATACCGGTGATGAGTTTCCTGTGCTATTGGCGGCAGTGCTGCTTGTTCTGGTTGGCTTTGCCATGATATTGCTGTCATTGAGAGGAACCAAATATGAAAAGAAAGCATAACTGGCTACTGCTTGCCGGTTTAGCATCCATGGTGGTGGGGCTATGCCTGATCCTATTGGTTTCTGTATCGCAAGGTTTGGGACGAAAGCAAGCGGATGCACTTGTGAGGCAGATTGAAGCGGTGCTGCCGAAGAGAAGTGTGGGTGTCCCGGAATCACTTTCCGATATAGACATGCCGGCTTTGAGCCTGCAAGGGCAGAGCTTTATTGGCCTGGTGGAAATACCAGCCTACGGTGTGAAGCTGCCGCTGTGCGGCCATTGGCAAAAAAGCAAGATCGACAAGTACCCTTGTCGGCTGGATGGTAGCGTGTATGATAATAGCCTGATCATTGGTGGCAGTGCCGGGCAGCTTGCTTGTCTGAAAACCATTGGCCATGGTGATTTGGTGACCGTAACAGATATGCAGGGTGCGGTGTACACTTACCGGGTGACCAAGATCCGGCGGACAGAGAACGCCCAATCCGACGCGCTACACAGTGAACGGGCCCATCTGGTGCTATTTATGCGGGATCAGTACAGCCTGGAATATATTGTTGTGGAATGCAATTGAGCAACGGAAAAGAAAAAACTCCCCACACTCGTGCAATGGCAAAGCTGTAAGAAAAGGGTAGACACATGGAAAAACCATGTTGTCTACCTTTTTCTTTGTGCTAAAATGTGGATATAAGGGGTAAAAACATGAAAAGGGACAGAGAAAGCGAGTATGGACACCGGAACAGAAACCGGAAATTGTACACAAGCACTTAGATGAACACATATCGGTCAAGAAACTAAAAAAGGAATATCAAGTAGAGCATAGCACGATTTGCCGTTGGACAAAGGAGTATCTTGCAGGAGGAGCAGCGGCATTTGACCCCAAGCCTCGCCCAGGTAATAGCTTTGCTACATTACATACCAGCAAAAGTCTCTCTGAGGTAGAACGACTGCGACTTGACCGTATTCAAGAATAACGGAAAGAATTGGGGGTGGACATTACTTGTTGACACCTTCAATAACGAGATCCTTGCTTACCAAGCTACACCTGTCACCGGCAGCAATAAGCCATACTCTCATTGTCTGGAAATACTCAAAAAACTTGCAGGCAAGAAAAAAAGAGGAGCAAACACCCCAGGTAGTCTTCCACACCGACCTGGGTTCTGTCTACTCCTCACAAGCCTTCTGCCAAGCTCACCATGAAATCTGTCGGGTTTTTTGTACAATGTTGAACAGATCCTTCGACTCCCATTATTCGCTCAGGATGACACAAAATTCTTTGCATTTTGCAGAGAGCGACCACAAAGGAATCACCCCTTGTGACAACTATTGGAGCACCATAGGCGCGCCAAGGATGTTGCACCCTACGGGCTTTCAGCCCGGTTTATTGGGATAACATTCGATTGACTCTTTCCGTGCCCCTTCGTGTGACGGCGTAAATCACCAGCCAGGTTAGAGCATAACCAACCACAAAGATCAGTGTGAAGACCAGAATGGGAGTAAGTCCCTGGGCAATCCAGCCATTGACCAGATAGATCATCAGATAGTCCAGATACAGCGCAACGCCATGGATCAATGCCGCAGAAAAAACGGGTATATTTTCAAACTGATACACTGCCGACACGCCGCCAGCGATGAATGCCATCAACGCAATGGTCAGAATGCCCTTGCAGACCTCCCCAGGAGTCAAGGTTTCCACTGTGCCGGTTACACCCAATATACCGTAAATGATTGCCAGAATGATGGGGCCGAAGCCACAGGACACCAGACCCCGGAGGAAAAATTCTTTCCAAAACTTCTTCATTTCTGATACCTCCTTTTGATTTCCGCAAAGCATCTGCGGGATACATATTCCCGGTAGCCGCTTTTCATCACCGCGTCCACGCCGCCGGAAAAGGTGGCAGCAAATCGCTCCAGCCGTTTTTCATTGGCAAGGGCGGATTTATTGATGCGGATGAAGTAAGCCGGCAACAGCTGTTCGACCTCGTAAAGCCGCAGACGAACCCGATACTGCTTGCCCTTTGTATCGATGGCAACGGTCTTGCCATCTATGACGGTGATGCATTCGATCTGGGAAAAGGTCAGCAGCTTCATTTCATCTTCGGTGTAGACAGCCAACTTGTCTGTTCCCGTGTGACCAGCCACCAGTTCTTCCAATTTGGCGGTCAGATCAGATGGTGCGTGGGCGGTAACCACCACCTCCTCTTCCCTGTTTTTGTCAATGATCAGTCTAAATTTCATTGCCTCACCTCCTGGTAGGTATATCATAGCAGATATTTCACAAAAATGTTGCAATTTCAGTCAAACGGCACATTTTGTAGCCCGAACGGCAAATTGCTGTTTATCGTTCCGATTATATGTCATTGCGAGGCACAGTCCACAATCATGTCCCTCCACTAGCAAAAGTTTCCATCAGTATGGCACATTCGTCCGCAAATTTCCACAAGAAGTTGCAAAGCGGGCTCTTTTGTGATACAATGCAGAAAATATGCAAAGGAAGGTATTTTTATGGTACTGGAAAATGGGCGGCCCGCAAATAGCGAAGGTCGTTTGGATAAGGAAATTCGCTGCTATGATCTGCTGGACAGTCTCGGCATTGACTATCAGCGCATCGATCACGAGGCGGCCAACACCATGGAGGTATGCCGGGAAATCGATATTGTGCTGGAGGCTACCATCTGCAAGAATCTGCTGCTGTGTAATCGGCAGTGCACCAGCTTCTATCTGCTGATGATCCCCGGAGACAAGGTGTTCAAGACCAAAGATCTCAGCGCCCAGATCGGCTCTTCCCGCCTGAGCTTTGCCGGTGCCGAGCACATGGAGCAGCTACTGGACATCACTCCCGGCTCCGTCAGTGTGTTGGGGCTGATGAATGACAAAGAAAACCGTGTACAGCTTCTGATGGACGAGGATGTGCTGAAGGGCGAATACATCGGCATGCACCCCTGCATCAATACCTCTTCCCTGCGGATCAAAACCACGGATGTGATGGAGAAGATCATTCCCGCTATGGAGCATGAACCGAAGATCGTAAACCTGCCTGTCTACACAGAGGAATAAAAAACACCCGGAAGCGGCGAACCGCTTCCGGGTGTTTCTATAGGAAAATTACTTCTTCACAGCGCGCTGGATAGCCTTGACGATCTCAACAACAGGGATGACCAGGAAAGCCAGAGCCATGGAGATGCCGTACTCACGCCATTCAATGGGGGTAAAGCCGAAGGCACGGGCGATGGGGCCAACCTCGATGACCACGGTAGTCAGCAGCAGAGAGCCCAGCATAGCAGCCCACAGGACCTTGTTCTGGCTCTTCAGAGTAAAGACAGACTTTCTCTGAGAACGCAGGTTGAAGGAGTGGAAAATTTCACACATGGACATGGTCAGGAAGGCCATGGTCATGCCGTGGCCGGACTCACCGGCAGTACGCAGAGCAGCAAACCAGTCGCCAGTTGCGCCGAACTCGAAAGAAGCGCCAATCAGGTAAGCGATCAGGGTAATGACGGTAACCAGCACGCCCTGATAGACGACGTCAAAGCCCAGGCCGCCAGCGAAGATGCCGTCCTTGGAGTTTCTGGGAGGACGGTTCATGGTGTCGGGCTCAGCCTTTTCCATGCCCAGAGCCAGTGCGGGGAAGCAGTCGGTAACCAGGTTGATGAACAGCAGGTGGACAGGGTTCAGCAGAACGAAGCCCATCAGAGTAGCGAAGAACACGCCCAGAACCTCGGACATGTTGGAAGCCAACAGGAACTGGATGGCCTTACGGATTTTATCATAGATACGACGGCCCTCGCCAACAGCGGCAACGATGGTGGCGAAGTTATCGTCAGCCAGTACCATGTCGGCAACGTTCTTGGTAACGTCAGTGCCGGTGATGCCCATGCCTACGCCGATATCGGCGGACTTGATGGAGGGGGCGTCGTTGACACCGTCACCGGTCATAGCGGTGATGGCGCCATTGGCCTTCCAGGCATTGACGATGCGGGTCTTGTGCTCGGGCTGCACGCGGGCATACACGCCGTACTTCTTGACGAACTCGCAGATGTCGTCATCGGAGATGGCATCCAGCTCAGCGCCGGTGATGGCCTCGGAAGCGTCGGTGATAATGCCCAGCTCCTTGGCGATGGCCACAGCGGTATCCTTGTGGTCACCGGTGATCATAACAGCACGGATACCGGCAGAGCGGCACTCCTCGATAGCAGCCTTGACCTCGGGACGGACGGGGTCGATCATGCCGGTCAGACCCACGAAGATCAGATCCTGCTCCAGGAATTCGGGGGTATTATCGGCAGGCTTAGCGGCCCAATCGCGCTTGGCAGCAGCCAGTACACGCAGAGCCTTATCAGCCATGGCCTTGTTGGTGGCCATGATCTCGGTGCGCTTGGCATCTGTCATGGGCTTGACTTCGCCGTTTTCATAGTAGTGGGTGCAGCGGCCCAGCACCACATCGGGGCCACCCTTGGTGTACTGGACGAAAGCACCGCCCACAGCGTGGATGGTGGACATCATCTTACGGCCGGAGTCGAAGGGAGCTTCGTCCACACGGGGAGTGGCCTTCTCCATGTCTGCCTTGTGCAGGCCCACGGAGTAAGCGAAGTTGACCAGAGCACACTCGGTAGGCTCGCCCTCGGCCTGGTTCTCGGTGTTCAGATTGGCATCCGAGCACAGAGCCATGGCAGTTGCCAGCAGGTTGGTGTCGCCCATGTGGTCCACAACGGTCATCTTGTTCTGGGTCAGAGTACCGGTCTTATCGGAGCAGATGACCTGGGTGCAGCCCAGAGTCTCCACAGCAGTCAGACGGGGGATGACGGCATTGCGCTTAGACATATTGGTAACGCCGATGGACAGAACCACGGTAACGACAGTGGCCAGACCCTCGGGAATGGCGGCAACAGCCAGAGAAACAGCAACCATGAAAGTGGACAGGATGCCGTTAATGGAGTAATTGCCCTTCATGATCAGGTTGAAGGCAAAGATGAATACGCAGATGCCCAGCACCAGCCAGCTAAGGGTCTTGCCCAGCTGATCCAGCTTGCGCTGCAGGGGGGTCTCCTCCTCCTGAGTCTGTGCCAGCGCGTCAGCGATCTTACCCATCTCGGTAGCCATACCGGTCTCGGTGATCACAGCCTTGCCGCGGCCGTAAACTACGGTGGAGCCCATGTAGCACATATTCTTGCGATCGCCCAGAGGCACTTCGTCGCTGCCGCCGGACAGGTTCAGCGCGTCGATCATCTTGTTGACGGGAACAGACTCGCCGGTCAGGGCTGCTTCCTCGATCTTCAAAGACGCGTTTTCAATGATGCGACCGTCAGCAGGCACGGCGTCGCCGGCTTCCAGCACCACAATATCGCCGGGCACCAGTTCATCGGAATGCAGCACGATCTGCTTGCCGTCGCGGATCACCTTACAGGTAGCGGCGGTCATGGTCTGCAGAGCCTCGATGGCGGCTTCAGCCTTGCTTTCCTGGATCACGCCCAGAATGGCATTCAGCAGAACAACGACCAGGATAATGCCCACTTCCACCAGACCTTCTACCAAGTGGCCGGGATCCCGGGGCTGGGGCAACTGGAGGAAATCAATGACAGTGGTAGCTGCAGAGACCACGGCAGCGATCATCAGAATGATCAGCATGGGGTCCTTCAGCTGCTCCATAAAGCGCTGGAACCAAGTGGCTTTTTCTGCTTCCTTGAGCTTATTGGGGCCGTACTTTTCACGGCGGGACTGTGCTTCAGCGGTGGCAAGGCCTTCGGCGGTAACACCAAGCTGCTGCATCACATCCTGAGTGGACAGTGCGTAGGTTTTCTTCATCAGTCATTCTCCTTTATAAAATAAAAAGACTTATGCACCAAGGTCCGGTGCATAAGTCTCATTCTTACAAGCAAACCGGGCCAAGAAGGCCGGAGTGACGGTAATGCTGCACACGGATGACCCGAGCGGAATTACTCCCTTATGACGGCAAATAGTATAACATCTCTTTAAGGAAAAAGCAAGTGTTTTTTGTGATATTTCCTGAAAATTAATCATTTTTAGAACACTTTGACATTTTCCTTTTTTTCTGCTACCATGTTAAAAAAGAAACCGAGGTAATGGCTATGGAAAATGTTATAGAGATCACAAATTTTTCTGACCCTGCGCTGGATGTATACGCCCGGCTGACCGAGGCCCAGCTGATGAACCGCTTTGACCCCAGCAAGGCCATGTTCATTGCCGAAAGTCCCAAGGTGATCCACAGGGCTCTGGATGCCGGCTATGAGCCGGTGAGCATGCTGATGGAGCGCAAGGATATCGACGGGTCTGCCGCCGAGATCATTGCCCGCTGCCCGGATATCCCGGTATTTACCGCCGATGAAGAATTACTGTGTAATTTGACCGGCTATCATCTGACTCGGGGCGTACTGTGCGCCATGCGGCGGCCTCCCCTGCCCTCCATTGCGGAGGTTGTGAAAGATGCCCGACGGGTGGTGGTACTGGACAATGTGCAAAATCCCACCAATGTGGGCGCCATTCTGCGCTCTGCCGCTGCGTTGGGCATGGACGCTGTGCTGCTGACCCCCGGCTGCAGTGACCCTCTGTACCGCAGAGCGGCCAGAGTGAGCATGGGTACGGTGTTTCAGATTCCCTGGACTTTCTTCCCGGAGGGCAAGCCCTGGTATGAACAGCTGCGAGATCTGGGCTTTAAGTCCGCTGCTTTGGCTCTGAAGGATGACACGCTGTCCATCGACGATCCCCGTCTGATGGCGGAAGAAAAGCTGGCCGTGGTGCTGGGCAGTGAAGGGGACGGACTTTCCGATGACTCCATCAATGGCTGCGATTACACCGTGAAGATCCCCATGTATCACGGGGTGGATTCTTTGAATGTGGCCGCCGCCAGCGCTGTGGCATTTTGGGAATTGAGAGCAAGATAAGCAAAAGGAGCCCATTGGGCTCCTTTTTTATTTGGTAAAGGTATAGCGGGTCACATAGCCATGGCCGTCGCCGGTGGTGATGGTGGTCATATCCCCGGCGTCCGCCACATCCCTAATAGGGGACTGGGCGTCGGCCTTCACATATTCCACCGGGCTGTCGGTCTCCACCTCCAGGATCTCCCGGCGGGCGTACTTGCTGCCGCCGCAGGGGGTCATGGCTTCGATACAAAGTTCATATTCGTGCATTACATTTCCTCCAATTCTTCACGGTCCACCACCCGGTAGCCCGCATCTT
>JAZUAW010000058.1:0-8437 GCA_045638225.1 Faecousia sp.
CAGCAGAAAGGTAACAGACTTGCTGACAGGTGATGCTATGGAACAGAATAAGAAACTCAAAGCAAACGCGCAAATGCTGCGAAAGCAGATGACAAAAGAAGAAGCGCATCTTTGGTATCAATGTCTGTGCCGCGCCAAATACCGCTTCCGCAGACAATATGTGATTGGGAACTATATCGTGGATTTTTACTGCCACCAGGCAAAATTGGTGGTGGAACTGGACGGTTCCCAGCATTGTGACCCCGAGGCAATAGAATATGACAGAAGACGGACGGCGTATCAGGAATCCCAGGGCCTGCAGGTCGTGAGATTTTCTAATTTAGATGTAATGCGCCGATTCCGTAGTGTATGTGAAGCAATTTATCAGATTATGGAAGTACGGACTGCTCAGAAATTGTAAGATTTCTGCCCGCATTCCTCTTCCGACCCGCTTCGCGGCCCACCTAGTCAATTGAGGTATGATTGCCGCCGGCAATCATAGATATTTGGGATTCGCTGCGCGGAGCACCACCCCCGGGGGAAGGTATACGCCTGCGGCGCTATTTCCTGATTATGGAGAATATTTATGAAAGTAACTGTCAAAAAGAAAGAAAACGCCATTCCCGTGGCCATTACCACGGAATTTATCAAGCTGGAAAGCGCCATGAAGCTGGCCAATATCGTGATTTCCGGCGGCACCGCCAAAAATGAAATTCAGGAAGGTTATGTCACCGTCAACGGCGAAACCTGCACCATGCGGGGCAAAAAGCTGTATCCCGGCGACAAATTCGGCTTTGAGGGCGATACCTACGTGATCTGCCATGAGGCTTGATCAGCTGAATCTGCGGAATTTCCGCAATTATGAGGAACTGAAGCTGGAATTTGCCCCCGGTGTCAACCTGATCGTGGGCGACAATGCCCAAGGCAAGACCAATCTATTGGAGGCCATCGGCTATCTCGGCTCGGGAAAAAGCTTCCGGGCCCAGAAAACCGGGGAAATGATTCGCTTTGGGGCGGATTTTGCGGATGTGGAGGGCAGCCTTTTCTCTCAGCAGCGGCAGCAGAGTATCCGCTGGGTACTGTTTGCCGGCAGCCGACCCCGCCAAATTTACAGAAACGGTGCCAAGAAAAAGACCTCCGCTGATATTGCAGGCCTGCTAAACACGGTACTGTTTTGCCCGGAGGATCTGATGGTCCTGAAGGCCGGCGCTGCCCCCCGGCGGCGTTTTGGTGACAATGCCCTGAGCCAGCTGCGGCCCAATTACGACGCAGCGCTGACAGAATATAACCGCATTTTGGAAACCAAAAGCCGTATTTTGAAGGATTGGCGGGAAAATCCTGCGGTGCTGGAAATTCTGCCGGAGTATAATGCAAGGCTCTGTCAGGTGGGCGCTCTGCTGATCAGCTACCGGGCACGGTTTTATGATGCCCTCGGCAAGGATGCGGCGGTGTATCACGGAAGATTTTCCGGTGGTGCGGAGGAATTTACTCTGGAATACAAGACAGTCTCCACCGTCACAGACCCCTTTGCGCCGCTGGATGCGCTGCGCGGGCAGCTGGAGGAGCATCTACAAAGTCATTACCGGGCAGAACTGGACAGCGCCCAGTGTCTCACAGGGCCTCACAAGGATGATTTTGATGTGAGCTTGGATGGCATCTCGCTGAAAAGCTATGGCTCTCAGGGTCAGACCCGCACCGCCGCCATCTCCCTGAAGCTGGCGCAGCGGGCTATGACCAAGCGGGAGACCGGGGAAGAGCCGGTATTGCTACTTGATGATGTGCTGTCCGAATTGGATCCCGGTCGACAGGATTTCGTGCTGAACCAAATCACCGAGGGACAGGTGTTCATCACCTGCTGCGAACCGGGACGGTTTACCAAGCTGGGAAAAACTATCGAGATTCAAAAGGGAACAGTAAAATAGATCGAACCAGGAAACGACAAGTGCTGTCATTGCGAGGGCCGTAAGGCCCGTGGCAATCTCCTGGTAAAAGGTAGGATGATAGAGCAGTGCAATACTATGTATACATCCTGACAAATAAGCATAAAACCGTGCTTTACACCGGCGTGACAAAAGATCTGATCCGTCGGGTATATGAGCACAAAAACCATGCAGACTCCAATAGTTTTACGGCAAAATATAAAGTAGACAGATTGGTTTATTTTGAAGAAACCAATGATATCAAAGCAGCAATCGAACGGGAAAAGCAGATCAAAAGTTGGTCAAGAAACCGGAAAACGGATCTGATTTTTCAGAAAAACCCACATTGGGTGGATCTTTACAACCAAATCCTTGGCTGAAAGGTTATACCGGGAGATTGCCACGGGCCTTACGGCCCTCGCAATGACATTCTTTTCGATACATTTACAAAATAACGAAGCATTTTTTGAAGGACAGGAGTAAAATTTATGTCTGACGAAACGAAAGTAACAAACGAATACGGCGGATCGCAGATCCAGGTTTTGGAAGGTCTGGAAGCGGTTCGAAAAAGACCCGGTATGTATATCGGTTCTACCAGTGCCAGCGGCCTGCACCATCTGGTGTACGAGATCGTGGACAACTCCATCGACGAGGCTCTGGCTGGCTACTGTAAGCATATTACCGTCACCATCAACCCCGGTAATTCCATCACCGTCACCGATGACGGCCGTGGTATCCCTGTAGACATCCAGCCCCAGACCGGCCGGCCTGCTATGGAAGTTGTCTTTACGGTCTTACACGCCGGCGGTAAGTTTGGCGGTGGCGGCTATAAGGTCTCCGGTGGTCTGCATGGTGTTGGTGCGTCTGTTGTAAACGCTCTGAGTGAGTGGATGAAGGTCCGTGTCTACAAGAACGGCCTGATCCACGAGATGAAGTTCGCCCGTGGTGCCATTACCCAGGAAATGACCATCGTGGGTAAGACCGACAAAAATGGCACCGAAGTCACATTCCAGCCGGACCCCGAGATGTTCGACACCACCGAATATGACTACAACATCCTCCACGAGCGCATGCGGGAGGAGGCTTTCCTCAACGCCGGCCTTTCCATTACCATCACTGATGACCGTGGCGAGACCCCTGTGGGCGAAAGCATGTGCTACGAGGGCGGCATCCGGGAGTTTGTCACCTGGTGCAACCGCAACAAGACCCCCATCCATTCCGATGTGGTGTATATGTCCGGTTCCAAGGGCGACGCTTCTGCAGAAATTTCTCTGCAGTATAACGACGGCTACAACGAGTTTATGCTGAGCTTTGCCAACGATGTGCGCACCCCCGAGGGCGGTATGCACGAAACCGGCTTTAAGACGGCCTTGACCCGCGTGCTGAATAACTACGGTCTGAAAAACGGTATCATCAAGGGCGACGATAAGGTATCCGGCGAAGATTGCCGGGAAGGCATCACCGCTATTATTTCCGTGAAGCTGACGGATGCCCAGTTCGAGGGCCAGACCAAGGCAAAACTCGGCAACGCCTACATCCGCACCCTGGTGGAGCAGATCGTGGGCGAGCAGCTGGCAACCTATTTTGAGGAGCACCCTGCCACCGCCAAGATCATTCTGGAAAAGGCCATGATGGCCAACCGTGCCCGTGAAGCTGCCCGTAAGGCAAGGGAAAATGCCCGCCGTAAGACCGGTCTGGAGTCTGGTGGTATGCCGGACAAGCTGCAGGACTGCAACGAGAAGGACCCCGCTCTGTGCGAACTGTACATCGTCGAGGGTGACTCCGCTGCCGGCTCTGCCATTCAGGGCAGAGACAGCCGTTTCCAGGCAATTCTGGCTATGTGGGGCAAGATGCTGAACGTGGAAAAGGCCCGGGTGGACAAGATTTACGGCAACGATAAGCTGTCCCCTCTGATCATTGCCATGGGCGGTGGTATCGGCGAGGAATTTGATATTGAAAAGCTGCGTTACCACAAGATTATCATCATGTCCGATGCTGACGTGGACGGCGCCCATATCCGCACATTGCTTCTGACCTTCTTCTTCCGCTATATGCGGCCGCTGATTGAGCATGGCTATGTCTACTCTGCTGTGCCGCCGCTGTACAAGCTGAGCCGTGGCAAGACGGTACGGGTGGCCTATTCTGACGAGCAGCGGGATCAGGTATCCGCCGAGATGCGTGGCGACAATCCCAATGTGAAGATCGAGATCCAGCGCTACAAGGGCCTTGGTGAGATGAACAAGGAAGAGCTGTGGGAGACCACCATGGACCCGGAACGCAGAACCCTGCGCCGGATCACACTGGACGATGCCCGCCGGGCCGACGAGATCTTTACCATCCTCATGGGCGAACAGGTAGAGCCCCGTAAGGAATGGATCGAGCGTAACGCAAAGTACGCAATTAATATTGACATTTAAGCGCCGTAGGCGCCTACCTTCTCCCGGGGAGAAGGTGGCCCGCAAAGCGGGTCGGATGTGGAATGCGGGCGGTAACCTATCGATCAGCAAAACGCCGCAGACTTGCTGGAGAGTAGAATTATGGAGCGAAACAACAAGCTGACAGGTAAGGCCAAAGCATTACGCAAGCAGATTACAAAAGAAGAAGCAAAACTCTGGTATCAGTTTCTTCGTTTGTACAAGCCACGGTTTCACAGACAATATGTGATCAGTAGCTATATTGCCGATTTCTATTGCCACCATGCAAAGCTGGTGGTGGAACTGGACGGATCACAACACTACACCCCGGAAGAGATGGAATACGATCAAAAACGAACAGAATATATGCAATCGCAGGGCTTAACGGTTATGCGATTGAGCAACTTAGATGTAATGCGGCAATTTCCAAGTGTTTGCGAAGCTATTGATCTAGCGGTGAAACAAAGCAATGCCGAGTCCTAGGTCTGTAACTCGTTCAAAACCGATAGATTACTGCCCGCATTCCACATCCGCCCCCTGCGGGGGCACCTTCTCCCCGGGAGAAGGTAGAGCGGCTGCGCCGCTGAATTCCTATCATAGGAGGTTGTCATTTTTATGGCACACAATCGAAGCTACAAACCGGAGGACATCCGTTTCCCGGATCAGGTGATCACCACCAGCAATCTGGTGGAGGAAATGGAAAAGTCCTATATTGAATACGCCATGTCCGTCATCGTGGGCCGTGCTTTGCCCGACGTCCGTGACGGCTTGAAGCCGGTCCACCGCCGCATCCTGTATACCATGTACGAGGACGGTCTGACCCCGGACAAGAAGCATAAAAAATCCGCTACCACCGTCGGCTCGGTGCTGGGTAGCTATCACCCCCACGGCGACAGCTCTGTTTACGACGCCATGGTGCGTCTGGCACAGGACTTCTCCATGCGCTATACGCTGGTGGATGGTCAGGGCAACTTCGGCTCTGTAGACGGCGACCCTGCTGCTGCCTACCGTTATACCGAGGCCAGACTCCATAAGCTGGCGCTGGAAATGCTGCGGGACATCAATAAGGAGACCGTGGATTGGGATCCCAACTTTGACGAGAGTAAGAAAGAGCCTCGCGTTCTGCCCAGCCGATTCCCTAATCTGCTGGTCAACGGCTCTTCCGGCATCGCTGTGGGCATGGCCACCAACATCCCGCCTCACAACCTGAATGAAGTGATCAATGCTTGCGTCTGCGTGCTGGACGATCCGGAATGCTCCATGGTGGATCTGATGGAGCATGTTTCCGGTCCCGACTTCCCCACCGGCGGTATTATTATGGGCCGCAGCGGCATCCGCGCTGCCTACGCTACCGGCCGCGGCAAGGTGGTAGTCCGCGCCCGCACCGAATTTGAGACCTTCAACAAAGATCGCACCCGCATCATTGTCACCGAGCTGCCCTATCAGGTCAACAAGCGGCAGCTGATCAAGAATATGTTCGAGCAGGTCAAGGACAAGCGCATTGAGGGCATCTCCGACCTGCGTGACGAGACCGACCGCAACGGTATGCGCATCGTCATCGAGCTGAAGAAGGATGCCAATCCCCAGGTGGTGCTGAATACCCTGTTCAAGCAGACCGCTCTGCAGAGTAGCTTCGGTATTATTATGCTGGCGCTGGTGGATGATCAGAAGCAGCCCCGGATTCTGTCCCTGCGGCAGATCATCGACGAATATCTGGCACATCAGATGGATGTGCTGACCCGCCGTACCCAGTTCGACCTGCGGAAGGCACAGGAGCGTGCCCATCTGCTGGAAGGCCTGCTGATCGCACAGGACAACATCGATGAGGTCATCCGCATCATCCGCACCGCCTATGACGACGCCAAGCAGCGTCTGATGGACAGATTCGGTCTGGATGATGTGCAGGCACAGGCCATTCTGGACATGCGCCTGAAGGCGCTGCAGGGCCTGGACCGGGAAAAGCTGCAGGCTGAATTCGATGAGCTGCAGATGAAGATCAATTATTACAACGAACTGCTCTCCGATCCCGATAAGCTGAAGGCTGTGCTCCGTGAAGAACTGATCGAGATCCGGGATAAGTTCGGCGATAAGCGCAAGACCGAAATTCAGGACATCGAGGACGAGATCGATATCGAAGATCTGATCGAAGAGGAATCCTGCGCCTTCACCATTTCCCATCAGGGCTACATCAAGCGGATGCCGGTGGATACCTACCGCACCCAGAGCCGTGGCGGCCGTGGCGTCAACGCCCAGAATCTGAAGGAAGAGGACTATGTAAAGTCCCTGAACATCGCTTCCACCCACGATCATATGCTGTTCTTCACCGACAAGGGCAAGGTGCACCACCGTAAGGGTTATCAGATTCCCGAGGCCGGCCGTACCGCTCGTGGCACTGCCATCGTCAATGTTCTGCCCTTAGAGCCCGGCGAGCGGGTCACTGCCATGGTGATCACTCCTGAATTTGACGATGAAGAATATCTGATGATGTGCACCAAATTTGGCACAGTCAAGCGCATTCCCTTCGGCGCGCTGAAGACCAACCGCAAGGGTGGCATCCGTGCCATTACGCTGGACGAGGGCGACGAGCTGATCAATGTGATCCGCACAAACGGCAATGACAACATCATTCTGGCTACCCGTGAGGGCATGGCCATCTGCTTTAACGAAAATGATGTGCGTCCCATGGGCCGTGACGCTGTGGGTGTCCGTGGTATCCAGCTGGTGGGTCAGGACTATGTGATCGGCGCGGAGAAGTATGACGAAAGCAAAACTCTGCTGACTGTTACCGTCAACGGCATGGGCAAGCGCACCGAAATGATCGAGTACCTGCGTACCGGCCCCGACGGCGGCCGTGTTCCCCAGCAGCGTGGCGGTAAGGGTCTGAAAAACTACAACATCACCCCCAAGACCGGCGCTATTGCCGGCTGCTGTGTGGTGGCAGAGCAGGATGATGTGATGCTGATCGAAAACGGCGGCGTCATCATCCGTGTGCCAGCTTCTTCCATCAATATTTACAAGCGCGATGTACAGGGCGTTATTGTCATGCGCATCGACGAGGGCAATGAACTGGTGGCCATCCAGCGGGTGGAAAACGAGGAAACTGAGGCATGAAGACCGTAACGCTGTACACCGATGGTGCCTGCTCCGGCAATCCCGGCCCCGGCGGCTGGGGCGCGATTTTGGAGTATAACGGCGTAGAAAAAGAGCTTTCCGGCGGCGAAATCAGCACCACCAACAATCGCATGGAGTTGACCGCGGTGATCCGGGGATTGCAGGCGCTGAAAGAGCCCTGCATCGTGGAGCTCTATTCCGACTCCAAATATGTCATCGACGCGCTGGAAAAAGGCTGGGCATGGGGCTGGAAGAAAAAAGGCTGGATCAAATCTGACAAAAAGCCTGCCCTGAACCCGGATTTGTGGGATGTGCTGCTGAATCTTACTATGAAGCACGAGCTGCACTACCATTGGGTAAAAGGTCACGCCGAAAATCCCAAAAATAACCGCTGCGACGAACTGGCCGTGGCCCAGTGGAAAAAACTTAAGTAAAGGAAATGCCTCGCCCCCCGCATTTATGAGGGGGGTGCCCCGCAGGGGCGGGGGGAGTAAATTGTGTAAACGCATTGAACTCCCCCAGCCAAATTGCCTAAAATCGGCAATTTGCCAGCCCTCTCTTAAAAGCGGGGGCCAAGGTGGGTGCGACTATGTATCTGAACATCGGCAATGACATGGCGGTGCGGCAGAAGAGTATTTTGGGTATTTTTGATTTGGACAACACCTCCACCTCCCGTCGCACCAGAGAATTTCTGGAAAACGCGGAAAAAGAGGGTCTGGTGATCCCATGCGATGACTTGCCTAAATCTTTTATCGTCACCAGTGAATACGGCATGATTCGGGTATACCTGACTTCCCTCTCCGCAGCCACGCTGGAAAAACGCATGAAATAAGCAAAATGACGGCCGAGAGGCCGTCATTTTTGTTGGTAAGCTAAATTGTTGTTTACTGCGCCGAAGGCGCATACCTTCTCCCGGGGAGAAGGTGGCCCGCGAAGCGGGTCGGATGTGGAATGCGGGAGATAACCTACGATGAGGTAGCTGGTTAGACTTGCCGAAAGGTTACCTATTCCTAG
>JAZUAW010000059.1:0-3114 GCA_045638225.1 Faecousia sp.
ACAGCTTCCTGCACAGCGGGGATACGGGTAGAGCCGCCAACCAGCAGCACCTTATCCAGATCGCTGGCCTTCAGACCTGCATCGGACATAGCCTGGCGAACGGGCTTCAGGGTGCGCTCCACCAGGTCTGCGGTCAGCTCATTGAACTTGGCGCGGGTGATGGTCACGTCCATGTGCTTGGGGCCGGTGGCATCGGCGGTGATGAAGGGCAGGTTCACATTGGTGGTGGTCATGCCGGAAAGCTCGATCTTGGCCTTCTCAGCTGCTTCCTTCAGACGCTGCATGGCCATCTTATCGTAGCTCAGGTCAATGCCCTCAGCCTTCTTGAACTCGGCAACCAGATGCTTCATGATGCGCTCGTCGAAGTCATCGCCGCCCAGACGGGTGTCGCCGGCAGTGGCCAGAACTTCCACGATGCCGTCGCCGATTTCCAGAATGGACACGTCGAAGGTGCCGCCGCCCAGGTCATAGACCATGATCTTCTGGTCAGCGTCCTTATCCAGGCCGTAGGCCAGAGCAGCTGCGGTGGGCTCATTGATGATACGCTTGACCTCCAGGCCGGCGATCTTACCGGCGTCCTTGGTGGCCTGACGCTGGGCATCAGAGAAATAAGCGGGAACGGTGATGACAGCCTCGGAAACAGGGTGGCCCAGATAAGCCTCGGCATCCGCCTTCAGCTTGGAGAGGGTCATGGCGCTGATCTCCTGAGGGGTGTAACCCTTGCCATCAATGTTGACCTTGTAGTTTTCGCCCATGTGGCGCTTGATGGAAGCCACGGTGCGGTCAGCGTTGGTAACAGCCTGACGCTTGGCAACCTGACCGACCATACGCTCGCCGGTCTTGGAGAAGGCCACCACAGAGGGAGTGGTGCGGCCGCCCTCGGCGTTGGCGATGACAACAGGCTCGCCGCCTTCCAGAACAGCAACGCAGGAATTGGTAGTACCCAGATCGATACCGATAATCTTAGACATAATAGTTTCCTCCATATATAAAAGTTAAAGTATTTACAGTTTTACTTGGCTCCCCCTTTGGGGGAGCTGGCACGCCGACAGGCGTGACTGAGAGGGCAACCCTCTCCGACCTCGCTTTCGCTCGGCCACCTCTCCCACAGGGAGAGGCAAGGGGGGTGTGGTACTTAGTTCGCTACTTGTACCATAGCAAATCGGACCACCCTATCACCCAGCTTGAAGCCCTTTTGGAACACAGCGGCGATGGTGTTTTCTGCCAGTTCTTCATTTTCGATGTGCAGGATAGCATTGTGCAGATTGGGGTCGAATTGATCGCCTACTTCGCCGAAGATCTCCACGCCCAAGCCGGTCAGTACCTTCACCAGCTCTGCCATGGTCATTTCCACGCCCTTTTTGTAGGCCACATCTTCGGTGGGCTGGCTCAGCGCCCGCTCCAGATTGTCGTAGACAGGCAGCATCTTTGCCACGGTGTCGGCCTTGCCGTTGCCGTAGGATGCTTCCTTTTCCTTGATGGTGCGCTTGCGGAAATTGTCAAACTCCGCAGCCAGACGCAGGTATGCGTCATGCTCGGCATTGTATTTTTCCTCGAAGGGGTTCACTTCCGGGGTTTCCTCTGCGGGAACTTCCTCAACCACCTCTTCGACAGGGGTTTCTTTCTTTTCTTTTTCCTTTTTTGCCACGTTGGGTTCCTCCAGTTCACTGTCATTGCGAGGAGGGCGAAGCCCGACGTGGCAATCCCCAAAGGTTCCGGAAACTTCCGGGGGATCGCCACACCAGCGTGCGCGCTGGTTCGCGATGACATGATAATGTTTATTCTTCCTTCGCCTCCGGCAGGCTGGTCTGCTCAGGCTTGGCGAACATTTTACTCAAACTCTCAGCGAAGTAGCTAAGTCTTGCGGTAACCTTGGCGTAATCCATGCGGGTGGGGCCCACCACGCCGATCATGCCCTGCAAGCCGTCACCAATATCAAACTTGGTCATGACCACAGAAGTGTCCTTCAACTCACTGGCCACATTTTCCGGACCAACCAGCACCTTGGTGCCGTTTTCGTTCATCATCACCGCAGGCAGATTAGACAGGGCGTCCTCATCAAAGGATGTCAGCACTTTCTGCGCCTTATCCACATCCTGATATTCCGGCAGGCCTAAGAGTCTTGCCTGTCCGGCGATGGACATATTAGTACCGCCGTGGCTGCGCAGGGTCTCCACCGTGAAATCAAAGACCACCGGCACCAAACTGGTAGCCGCGCCGGCCGATGCGCTGACACGTTGCAGCAGTGCGGCGGTCATCTCCTCCGCGGTCAGACCGGTCATGGCGGCATTGAGCACCGCACCCAAGAGCTTGACATCCATTTCGCTGATATTCAGCGGCAGGCGGATCAGCTTGTTAACCACCTCGTCAGAGGAAAGCATCAGCACCAAAATCACGCTGTCCGGGCCAGCAAGGATCAGATCGAACCGCTTGACCGTAGCACCGGTTTGGCGGGAGGTAACAGAAATGGCAGGCAGGTCGGTGGCTTGGCTCACCAGCTTTGCCACTTGATCCATCATCTGATCAAAGCGCTGCATTTTATGTTCCATAGCGGCGTTGATGGACTTGGTCTCGTCCATGCTCAGTCGGTAATCAGCCATCAGTTCATCCACATACAACCGGTAGCCGGCAGCGCTGGGGATACGGCCGGCGCTGGTGTGGGGCTGCTCCAGATAACCCATAGCCAACAGGTCCGCCATTTCGTTGCGGATGGTGGCCGAAGAGAAGTTCATATCCGGCAGCTCGGCGATGGCCTTGGAGCCAACCGGTTCGGCAGTGCGGATATACAGATCCACGACAGAGCGCAGAACTTTCTTTTTCCGATCAGTTAGTTCCATAGTTTTCTCCTTTTAGCACTCAAGTCCCTCGAGTGCTAAGCACACTATACCAGAGAGTGCTAAAAAAGTCAAGAGGGCAGAATATAAATTATTTTTGAACGAATTTCAAATTCTATGCACCGCCCCACATAAGCTTCAAATTTTCGTTTGTCACTCCGATTTCCACCATTCGTAGGGCGCGGCATCCCTGACGCGCCGTGGAAAAATGTTTCATTTTTCCAATTTCCGAAGGAAATCAATGGGATAATCGCCGTTGGCGATGTCAATTTGCTCCGCA
>JAZUAW010000060.1:0-22198 GCA_045638225.1 Faecousia sp.
ATGATCCACCAGCCTTCCGCCGGTACTCAGGGTCAGGTCACCGATATGGCCATCCACCTCAAGAGACTGGAGACCATTAAAGAGCGCATGAACCGCATCATGGCCGAAAACTGCGGCAAGAGCGTGGAGCAGGTTACTGCCGACTGCGAGCGTGATAATTTCATGACCGCCCAGGAAGCTGCTGCCTTTGGCATCATCGACCGGGTCCTGGAGCACCACTAAGCATCCGAAAGGCGGTAGTGAACGATGCCGAATACGGAAGAAAAGAACCCCATTTGCTGTAGTTTCTGCGGCAAACGGGAGAGCCAGGCCCGGCTGATCGCCGGACCCGGTGTATACATCTGTAGTGATTGCGTCCAGACCTGTTGCGACCTGCTGGAAGATGATCTTTATGAGCAGGAAACCATGGACCGTCTGCCCACACCCATGGAAATGAAACAGTATATGGATGGCTATATCATCGGCCAGGATGAGGCAAAGATCGCTCTGTCCGTGGCTGTGTATAACCACTATAAGCGCATCTACATGGCAAAAAATACCGATGTGGAACTGCAGAAAAGCAACATCCTGCTGATCGGCCCCACCGGTTCGGGTAAGACCCTTTTTGCCCAGACTCTTGCCAAAATTCTGGATGTGCCTTTTGCCATTGCAGACGCTACTACGCTGACAGAGGCTGGCTATGTGGGTGATGACGTGGAAAACATCCTTGTTCGTCTGCTGCAGGCCGCGGATTTTGATGTGGAGCGTGCTCAGCGTGGCATTATTTACATCGACGAAATGGATAAAATCGCCCGCAAGAGCGAGAATACGTCCATTACTCGCGATGTTTCCGGTGAGGGTGTTCAGCAGGCGTTGCTGAAGATTCTGGAAGGTACTGTGGCCGGTGTGCCCCCGCAGGGTGGCAGAAAGCATCCCCAGCAGGAGCTGATCCAGATGGATACCACCAATATCCTCTTTATCTGCGGCGGCGCTTTTGATGGTCTGGAAAAGATCATCGAGTCCCGTACAGACAAATCTGCCATCGGTTTTGATGCCCCCGTGCAGAGTAAGAAGGACCGTGATGTGGGCAAGCTCCTCTCTCAGGTGCAGCCCCACGACCTGCTGAAATTTGGTATCATTCCCGAATTGGTGGGCCGCCTGCCGGTGATCACCAGTTTGGAGAGCCTGAAGAAAGAAGATCTGGTCAAGATCCTCACCCAGCCCAAGAACGCCCTTGCCAAGCAGTACGCGGCGCTTTTGGAGTTGGATGGTGTGGAGCTGGAGATCACCCATGAGGCTTTGCAGGCGGTTGCCCAGAAGGCGCTGGACCGCCAGATTGGCGCAAGAGGTCTGCGCGCCGTGATGGAGAAGGTAATGACCGGCATTATGTTCCGAATTCCTTCTGATCTGACCATCAAAAAAGTGATCATCACCGCCGAATGTCTGGAAGGTGCCGAGCCCACCGTCATTCGTGACGAGGCAAATCCCCGGCCTCAGCTCGGCGCATAAATGTATTCATCGCAAAGGGGTAGGAAACTACCCCTTTTTTAAGAAAGTAGGTGACTTATGAGCGTAGAATTGATTTCCGGGCAGATGCCCATTCTGGCCCTGCGGGGTCTGGCGGTATTCCCGGATCAGACCGTTCATTTTGATATAGGCAGACCCAAATCCATCAAGGCTTTGGAAATTGCCATGAAGGGAAGCCAGACCTTGTTCTTGGTGCCCCAGAAGGATATTCTGGTGGATGACCCGAAAGCGGCGGATCTGTATCCTGTTGGCACCGTAGTAAAAGTCAAACAGGTGCTGAAAAATCAGGGCGAAAACCTGCGGGTGCTGGTTTCTGGTATGTGCCGTGCCCGGATCACGGAGCTGGATGAACAGGATGATTACCTGTCCGGTATTGTGGAATCCATCGACGAGCAACCCAGCAGTGACAGCGCTAGGAATCGTGCCCTCTGTCGGGATGCCAATATGCTCTACGGCATGTACTGTGAACTGTTGGAGCATCCTGCACAAGCGGTGCAATTGAAGCTGATGGCAACCACCGATGTGGGTCGTGTTGCCGACGCCATTGCCCAGAATTCCAGCATTGATTACCGGGATAAGGCGAAGCTGCTTTGCCAACTGAATCCTGTTCGTCGTCTGGAGCAAGCTTTGAGTCTGCTGCACCGGGAAATGGAAATGCTGCAGTTGGAAGCTGAGATCCAAGCCAAGACCCATGCGGTCATGGATAAGCATCAGAAGGAGTATTATCTGCGTGAGCAGATGCGTGTCATCCGCCAGGAACTGGGCGATGGTGACGAAGAGTCCGAATTTGATGACTATCGTAGCAAAATCAAGGCACTACACCTGCCTGAAGAATCCGAAAAGAAGGTACTTAAGGATGTAGACCGCCTGAGAAAGCAACCCTTTGGCTCTGCGGAAGCCAGTGTACTGCGCAATTATTTGGACACGGTTGTGGAGCTTCCCTGGAATGTGAAGACAAAGGAAAAAGTGGATGTGGCCCATGTGCGCAAGGTCCTCGATCGGGATCATTTCGGCATGGAAAAGGTGAAGGAGCGTATTCTGGAGATCATGGCTGTGCGCCAGATGGCACCCCAGATGCCTGCACAGATTATCTGTTTGGTTGGCCCTCCCGGCGTGGGTAAGACCTCCATCGCCTATTCTATTGCTTCCGCGCTGAATCGGAAAATGGCTCGCATCGCCCTTGGCGGCGTCCATGACGAGGCGGAGATTCGCGGCCACCGCAAGACCTATGTGGGTGCTATGCCTGGCCGTATCATGCAGGGTATCCAGCAGGCTGGTTCTACCAACCCCTTGCTGCTATTGGACGAAATCGATAAACTGGGCCGTGATCACCGTGGTGACCCCAGTGCGGCGTTGCTGGAGGTGCTGGACGCGGAGCAGAACAAGACCTACCGGGACCATTATCTGGAAATTCCTTTTGACTTGAGCGAGTGCTTGTTTATTACCACAGCCAACACACTCGATACGGTGCCCCGTCCGCTGCTGGACCGTATGGAGGTTATTGAGCTGGGCTCCTATACCGATGAAGAAAAGAAGATGATAGCTAAAAATCATCTGATCCCTAAGCAACTCGCCAAGCATGGCCTTAAAAAGACGCAGCTACGGATCTCTGATGATGCACTGCTGGAAATTATCACATGCTACACCCGGGAATCCGGCGTGCGCAATCTGGAGCGTGCCATTGGCCAGATCTGCCGCAAGGTGGATATGCGTCTGTTGGAGGACACGGAGCTGAAGAAAATTAGCATCCGTGCCGGTGATCTGGAAAGCTATCTGGGTCAGCGCAAATACCTTCCGGACCGTCTGCCCAGCCGGGATGAGGTGGGCCTTGTAACCGGTCTTGCCTGGACCAGCGTAGGCGGCGAGGTGCTGGAAGTGGAAGTCAATGTGATGGAAGGCACCGGCAAGCTGGAGCTGACCGGTAACCTGGGAGATGTGATGAAAGAGTCGGTCCATGCGGCTCTGAGCTATATCCGTGCCAATGCCCAGAAGCTGCATATCGTGACAGATTTCTACAAGACAAAGGATATCCATGTGCACTTCCCCGAGGGCGCTGTGCCCAAGGATGGCCCCTCTGCCGGTATTACCGTTACAACCGCTATCGTCTCCGCACTGACCGGGACACCTGTTCGCCGGGATGTGGCTATGACCGGTGAAGTGAGTCTCCGGGGCCGGGTCATGCGCATTGGCGGCTTGAAGGAAAAAACTATGGCCGCTCTGCGCCACGGTATTTCTACAGTCATTATTCCTGAGGATAATCTGTCGGATCTGGAGGAAATCGACCAGACAGTTCGCAAGAGTCTGAATTTTGTGGCAGCCCGCAGCGTCGATACAGTACTGGAAACCGCTCTTGTGCGTCCTGTTGAGGCGGCTATGCCGGTGTTGACGGATATTCCCATGGATATGAAAAAATCCCACAAGCCCAGTATTCGGCAGTGAGGTACGTCTATGAACTTTAACAATGTGGAATTTTTGATCTCCGCGGCAGCCCCCAAGGATTTTCCCAAGAGCCGCTTGCCTGAGATCGCCTTTGCGGGCAAGTCCAATGTGGGCAAATCTTCTGTGATCAACCGGATTTTGAACCGGAAAAATTTTGCTCGCGTGGGTGATAAGCCCGGCAAGACCATCCATGTCAACTATTTTACTGTGGATAAGGCTTGTTACTTTGTGGATCTGCCCGGTTATGGTTACGCCCAGGTATCCCAAAAGGAGAAAGAACGCTGGGGCAAGCTGATGGAGGATTATTTCGCCGCCGGTCGCATCAATTTGGGTGTGCTGATTGTGGATTACCGCCATGCACCCACCAACAACGATATCACCATGGCCGATTGGTTCATCCAGAGCGGCTGTCCCTTTGTGGTGGTTGCCAACAAAATGGACAAGCTGAAAAAGTCTGAGCTTGCTCCCAATCTTGTCACCATCCGTGAGGATCTCGGCCTGCCGGAAGGCACACCGGTGATTCCGTTCTCTGCTGAGAAGGGCAACGGCAAAGATGAGCTGGTCAAGTACATCCTGCAAGCGGTCAAAGAATGAATTGAGTCCCACCTCCTTCAAGGTGGGACTTTTTATATCTTGAACGGTATCAAGTATGTCATTCTGAGCGGAGCACTGCGCTTGCTTAGGATGACAATCGGTGGTCTTTACTTTTTCCAAATCTGTGCTACAATGGTAAAAAGAGGGTGATCACATGACAGAGAAACAGAGAAAAATCGTGTACATAGTTGCCGTTTCCGTGGTTGTGCTGTTTATGGCAGCGGTTACGGTGCTGATCGGTAGACCCCTTGTCGCTTTTGCAGAGGACCCAGCTGCTTTCCGAGCTTGGGTGGACGATTATGGTATCTGGGGCCGTGTGCTGTTTGTTGGCATGGTGGTGCTACAGGTGTTGGTGGCTTTCATCCCCGGTGAGCCCATTGAGTTGGCCGCAGGATATGCATTTGGCTTTGTTGAGGGGAGCCTGTTGACCTTAGCTGGTTTTGTCATCGGCAGTTGGATCGTATTTCTGTTGACGCGACGGTTTGGTATGAAATTGGTTGAAGTTTTCTTCTCCAAAAATAAGCTGAATGAGATAAAATTCCTGAAAAATCCCAAGAAAACCCGCATTATCAGTTTTCTTCTCATGTTCATCCCCGGTACGCCCAAGGATATGCTCAGCTATTTTGCTGGATTGACTAATTTGAAAACAGGGGAGTGGCTGGCCATCGTGGCAATTGGCAGACTTCCGTCGCTTCTGACCTCAACCATCACGGGTGCTGCAGCTGGGGAGAAGAACTATCTTCTTACGGGCATTTCTCTGGGTATCACGCTGCTGATTACGCTGGCGGGTATTTGGTATTACCGCCGTTTGTGCAAGCAGGAACAGGAGGCTGGCGTATGATTTTAAAGATCGCCGATTGGGAATTTGATATCGACATGGAGCGGACGATGGCCTACTCTGCCGCCGAGGCAGCGGAACATTGCGATTGCGCCTATTGCCGCAATTTTTATGCGGCAGTTGATTATGACTGTCCAGCATTGCGTATATTCCTTGCACAGTTCGGTCTGGATCTTGAGGCCCCGGATGAACTTATGCCCTATGGAAAAATCCCGAGACCGGAGGGCCTGGATAATCTGGTGCTGTATTCCGGAAAATATGTGGTATTTGGCAGAATATTGAAGTATGGCAAAACTCGTTTTGCTTTGGGTGCAGCTGACCTTTGGCCTAGAGAAGACACAGAGTTTCAATTCGACGATCCTTACTTTGTTGTTGCATTGGAGGAATCTGAGATACGCTGGGTACTGGATGAGCCTTTTGAGGAAGTGGTGTCCCCGGCCAATGAGCCATCGTTCCTGAAAAAGATGTGGGACCGCCTCATGGATAAACTGAAACCGGAAGGACCGGTATCGTAAATTGGAAAGACCGCCCCTGTTTTGGGGCGGTCTTCGTTTATTCATTGGGATGCTTTTTGACGAAATGCCAGATGAAGGGAATGCTGATCAAACCTGCGATCACATCTGCCACCGGCTGGGCGATCTGCACACCGGGCAGGCCGATCAAGGGGACGCAGATCAGCAGCACAGGGATGGTGATGAGGCCGCTGCGGATCAGAGAAAGAATGGAAGAAATGGTGGGTTTCTGAATGCTCTGGTACAGCATATTCACCGGCACAGAGAAGGGCATGAACATCATGCCGATGGCGGCATATCGCAGGGCCACCCTGCCCACTTCCACTACTTCCTGTTTCTTCTGGAACAGGGTGATGATGCCTTCCGACCAAATGATGCTGATTAGAGAGATGATACCGATGAATACCAGGCCGAAGCACATGGTAAACAGCAGGCCATCCTTGACCCGCTTATATTTCTTTGCCCGGTAGTTAAAGGCTGCCACCGGCTGGAAGCCCTGGCCCATGCCCAGGCCCACGCACATAAGGAACATGGAATATTTGCTGACCACGCTCATGGCAGCAATGGCTGCATCACCGAAGGGACGGGTCAGATTGTTCAGAACACCTGTGGTCACCGAGGTCAAACCCTGGCGGATCAGGGAGGGAAGACCCACCCGGCAGATGGAAAGATACAGCCGCCAATCACGGCTCACTGCTTTGATGCGCAGCTTGCTTTGGGCCATGCGGCTGAACATGTACAGCAAAATTGCAAAACTGATAGCCTGAGAGATGGCGGTGGCCATGCCGGCACCGAAAACGCCCATGTTGAGCTTCAACACCAGCAGCCAGTCACCGAAGATGTTGAGAATGCCACCGGTGGTCAGGCCAACCATGGCATACAGTGCCCGGCCTTCATAGCGCAGGGCATTATTGAGGATCATGGAGCAGATCACAAAGGGACAGCCCAGCAGAACCCAAATGCCATAATCCATAGCATGGGGGGCGATGGTATCGGTACTGCCCAGAACATATACCATGGGCGAGAGGAAACACAGGCCAAAAACCATCAGTACAAGGCCTGTTGCGCCGCCGGCAAAGAAGGCGGAGGAAATATAGCCTGTGGCCTTGTCGGTATCCCGGTCTGCAAGGTATTTGGAAATGAATGTACCACCACCGTGGCCCAGCATGAAGGCGATGCCCTGGATGATGGCCTGCAGGGTAAACATGACACCGGTGGCTGCCTGGGCGCTTTCTCCCAAGGTACCTACAAAATAGGTGTCGGCCATGTTATAGATGCTGGTGATCAGCATGGAAATGGTAGTAGGGATGCCCAGAGTGACGATCAGCTTTGCCACCGGGGTCTCTGTCATTTTTTTATAGTGTAGCTCTGATATGGACACAAAACGCGCCTTCTTTCTGCTGTTTTCTTCATTATACCTCTGCGTAAACAAAAAAGCAAGGCCACGGATGGATTTCCGTGGCCGTGCATATTATCCGTGTGCCTTTGCAGCCTTCAGAGCCTGTGCCAGCTGATCGGGACAGGAGGTGGGACGGCCGCCGCAGCTGATGCCTTCCACTCTGGCGATGACTTCGTCTACACTCATGCCTTCCACCAGCTTGCCAATGCCCTGCAGGTTACCATTGCAGCCACCGATGAAGTACAGATTGTGAACCTTGCCATCGACGATCTCAAATACGATCTCCCGGGAGCAAGTGCCGGTTGTTTGATAAGTATACTGCATAACTATAATCCTTTCTCTACGAAAAATATCCATGAAATATTATAACCTATGTTGTCAATAGGCGCAAGGGTGAATTACAGGAAGAATTTGTGGGTATCCTAACAAAAAACAACAGGGAGGCCTGAATATGAAAGAAAAGAAAGACCCCGAGCAAATCACGCAGCAGCGGGAACAGATCGAACAGCTGGGCGCGGATGTGACAAAAAGTGAAAAAGGCAATATCTATACCCTTACCATTATTGGGCAGGTGGAAGGTCATATGGTAGCGCCCGATAATGTGAAGACTACCAAGTATGAGCATATTTTGCCGCTTCTTGCCAGTATCGAGGAAAGCGATGAGTTTGATGGCCTGTTGCTGCTGCTCAATACGGTAGGCGGTGATATCGAAGCGGGTCTTGCCATTTCGGAAATGGTGGCAGGCATGAAAAAGCCTACCGTTTCTCTGGTGCTTGGAGGAGGTCACTCCATCGGCATTCCTTTGGCGGTGTGCACTAAAAAGAGTTTTATTACGCCCACAGCCAGTATGACGGTGCACCCGGTGCGGATGACCGGTCTGGTGGTAGGCGCGCCCCAGACGTTCCGGTATTTTCAGCGGATACAGGAACAGATCGCCGATTTTGTCACTGCCAATTCCCGCATCAGCCGGGAGAAATTTGAACATTACATGATGGCGACCGGCGAGATCGCCACTGATGTTGGCACGATCCTCTATGGTAAGGAAGCGGTTGAGTCTGGTTTAATCGATAAACTGGGAGGGCTCAGCGATGCGCTTGCCGCGTTGCATCGAATGATCGAAAAGAGCAAGAAATAATCCTGAGGTTTCTGTTGACACTATGAGTTGCCTGCAGAAAAATATTTTGCATTTCTAGTGGAAATCCCTGCCATACTATGCTATAATGGAATAACTTATGAGGAATGGAGGGACAGGCATGGATTGGCTCGTCTATATTTTCTATGGCTTTATGACCGGTTTGAGTGAACTACTGCCTGTTTCTGCCGGTGCCCACGACTATTTTCTGCAGATGATGACCGGGTTTGATCCCCAACAACCTCTTCTGCGTCTTTGCGTCCATCTGGCGACCTTGTGTGCGCTGGCTTTGATGTGCAGACACCGTGCGTTTCACATTTATCGGGAAATGCACATTGCATCTCAATCCTCCCGGCGCCGCAAGCGCCAGCCGGATCTGGTGGCAGTGCTCGATGGCAGAGTGCTTGTCACCATGCTCGTACCGGCAGCCATCGGAGTTGTGATGATGCGCTGGGTACAGGAGCGGTATGGTAGTTTGCTGCTGACGGTGATCTTGCTGTTGGTGAGCGGTACGGCTATCTATGTGCCCCATTTTCTGCCGGGCGCCAATCGGGATTCCAGGCATTTATACAGATTTGAAGCGATTTTGTTTGGAATTTGTGCTGGCCTCGCAGCGTTGCCCGGTATTTCCCGTATAGGCGGAGTGTTGTCGTCCGGTGCATTGCGTGGATGTTCTCGTAGCTACATGCTGGACATTGTATTTTTGCTGCTGATACCGTTGCTGGCGCTGATGGTTGTGCTGGATCTGTTGGCACTGTTGTCAGCAGGGGCTGCAGCCGTTACATTTGTGTATTTACTGCAATGTATTTTGGCAGGTGGTGCCGCTTTTGGCGGGGCCTGCCTTGCCATTGGCGCAATGCGGTTTGTATCCGTCAATATGGGATATACCTTGTTTGCCTACTATAACTGGGGACTTGGCATCTTCGGTTTTATTCTATACCTGATGATTTGACAGGAGGTTACATAATGGCACAGAAGAAAACTACTTCTCAGGCGCAGAAAGCCGCGTCGAAATCCAAAGCAAAATCCAAGACGTCTCAAAATAATGAAAGCAAAACCAAGAAGCCGGCAGAGCAGGAGGAGCAGAAGTTTCAGATTCCGCCTCGTTTTATCAGCTCCGCAATTTTTGGCGGTTTGTTTGTGCTGTTTCTGGTGATTTTCTTCAATCACGATGGCGCGCTCATTAAGCTGATCTACAATTTCTTGCTGGGCTTATTTGGCGAGGTCTGCTTCTATATCTCCATCCCGGCACTGCTGTATATGTTCTTTATCCATGCATTCAGCGGGAAGCGGCCGGTGATCATGCGATCCATCTTTCTGGGTGCATTCGTATTGCTCTGCGGCTGTATTGCCCATTTGATGATGCCGGCTGCCAATCTTGGCAAAGGTGCCGTGCTACTGGGAAATCTGTATAAGGGTGGCGTTGCCGGCACTACCG
This sequence comes from Faecousia sp., assembly GCA_045638225.1. Classification (GTDB taxonomy): domain Bacteria; phylum Bacillota; class Clostridia; order Oscillospirales; family Oscillospiraceae; genus Faecousia. The sequence continues at coordinate 9,859 of JAZUAW010000060.1, forward strand.
GTGGCCTGCTCTGCGGCTGCATTGCCTTGCTGCTCAAGTGGCTGTGCAACCGGGTGATTTCTCTGATCATTCTGTTTGTGGCAGCTGTCATCGCACTGCTTGGTGCTATGCAGATCACCATTCCCAGTATCATCCGGGCAGTGCAAAACCGCCCCAGAGCTGATTGGGAAGACGAGGAAGAGCAGGTGCAGGAACCTGCGGCTGTGGTGGTCAACCATATTGCCAACAAGCGCATTGAGCATATGGAAAACAAGCGCCGCATACAGGAGGAAAAGGAAAACGAGCCCCCTGCGCCCAAGCGGATTAAGAAGACCAAGGCTGATGAACTGATGCGCCAGATCGAGGATGATACGGACCGTCCTGTGGCAGCTGCTGAAAAGCCGGTAGTCGATCAACCGGATGATTCCATTTTCACCCCTGTTGTACCCAAGCCGAAGAAGGTTCTGACCGACGATATTCCAAAAGAAATGCCGGCGCTGGATGTGCAGGTTATGCCGGAAGTAATTCCAATGACAATGCCGGAAATCACGAAACCGGAGGCTGCCCCTGCACCTAAGGTGACCGCCAAGGAGGCTGCCCAGTCTGCGGCAGAAGTAGCCCAGGAGATCGCGGAGAATGCCGCTCAGCAGAAGCCGGTATATTGCTTTCCGCCCATTGACCTGCTGAAACGCCCCGGCGGTGGTGCGGCTGACGGTACAGCGGAAATGAAAGAAAATACCCGCCGCCTCAATGAAACGCTGGCAAGCTTTAAGATCGAGGCCCATATCATCAATGTGACCCGAGGTCCCAGTGTCACCCGCTACGAAGTGGAGCTGGATAAGGGTGTTCGGCTCAATAAGCTGACCACAGTTGCCGATGATATTGCCTTGAGTTTGGGTGCTTCCGGTGTGCGTATTGCAGCTGTTCCCGGTAAGATCAGCGTGGTGGGTATCGAAGTGCCCAACCGTGCGGTTACCACCGTTTCCTTGCGGGAGGTTATCGATTCCGCTGAATTCAACAAGGCTAAGAGTAAATCTTCCTTTGCTGTCGGCAAGGATATTGGCGGTAGCTGTATTGTGGGCAATATCGCCAAGCTGCCCCATATGCTGATTGCTGGTACTACAGGTTCCGGTAAGTCTGTGTGTATGAACTCCATTATCATCAGCTTGCTGTATAAAGCCAGCCCCGAGGATGTCAAGCTCATTATGATAGACCCCAAGATGGTGGAACTGGGCATCTATAACGCCATTCCTCATCTGCTGATACCTGTTGTTACCGATCCCAAGAAGGCCGCAGGCAGCCTGCAGTGGGCTGTTACGGAAATGATGGGCCGCTATAAGTCCATGTCTGATGCCGGTGTCCGTGATTTGGAATCCTACAATTCCATCATGGAAGCCGAAGAAGGGGAGAAACTGCCTCAGGTTGTGGTCATCATCGACGAGCTGGCGGACTTGATGCTGGTTGCTGCTAAGGAAGTTGAAGAGTCTATCTGCCGAATTGCCCAGATGGGTCGTGCCGCTGGCATCCACCTGATCATTGCCACCCAGCGTCCCTCTGCCGATGTGATCACAGGTCTGATGAAGGCCAACATTCCGTCTCGAATTGCTTTTGCAGTTGCGTCTGCTATGGAATCTCGCATCATCCTTGATACCATGGGTGCGGAGAAATTGGTGGGTAAGGGCGATATGCTCTATAGCCCCATCGGCAGCGGCAAGCCTCAGCGTATTCAGGGTTGCTTTGTCACCGATGCGGAGGTGGAGGCTGTTGCCACCTATGTGAAGGACAATTTCAATACTTCCTACGACAAGGGCATCATGGAGGAAATCGAAAAGAAGGCAGCCCAGACCGGTTCCGGCAAGGGTGCTGCTGTATCGGAACCCGAGCCCAATGACGCAGAGCTGGATGGCGATGAAATGCTGCCGGCAGCTGTGGATGTAATTTTGGAAACCGGGCAGGCTTCCGTTTCCATGCTGCAGCGTCGTTTGAAGCTGGGTTATGCCCGCGCTGCCCGCATTGTGGATGAAATGGAAGAAAAGGGAATCGTGGGCCCCTTCCAGGGCAGTAAGCCCCGCGCTATTCTGGTTACCAAGGAGCAGTGGGAAACCATGAAATCCGGCCAGCCTCAGCAAATGGAATTTGAAGATTTGCCTGCGGATGACTACGGTGTCCCTGAAGAAATCGACTAATAGAAATGCCAGCCCATCGAAAGAGGGCTGGCATTTTTCTTATTTCAGATTTTTGGCGATGGTGAGGATCTCGTTGGCAGCAGAGTCCTTCGATTGCAGGGGAAGCCCGGTCAAATGATCTTTGGTAATGACGGTGATCACATTGGTGTCCACACCGAAGCCAGCGCCTTCCACTTTCAAATTGTTGGCGCAGATCATGTCCGCGTTCTTCTTTTCGAGTTTTGCGCGGCTGTTTTCCAGCAGATTTTCCGTTTCCATAGAGAAACCGCAGATCACTTGGTTGTCACGCCGGTTTTCGCCCAGCCATTTCAGTATATCCTGGGTGCGGTTTAAGGGGATGGCCATATCGCCGTCTTTTTTCTTGATCTTGTTGTCTGCATAGGAAGCAGGCGTATAGTCCGCAATGGCGGCTGCCATGAAGATCATGTCGGCATCCTTTGCGTGGGCAGATACGGCAGCAAACATATCCGCAGCGGAAACCACCTTTACCATATTCACAAAGGGCAGCGGTGCCAAATTTACAGGTCCGGAAACCAGGGTCACCTCAGCACCCCGGAGGGCAGCCATCTTTGCCAGGGCGTAACCCATCTTGCCGGTGGAGTGATTGGTCAGATACCGTACAGGGTCCAACGCCTCTTGGGTAGGACCGGCAGTGACCAGGATCTTTTTGCCTGCAAGATCGTGGGGCAAGGCAACATGCTGCAGAATATGCTGTACCAGATCCTCGGGTTCCGGCATCTTACCTTTGCCAACAGCACCGCAGGCCAGACGTCCGGAAGCAGGTTCCACAACATCCCAGCCATAGTGTCGCAGAATGTTAAGATTATCCTGGGTCACAGGATTTTCGTACATATTGGTATTCATTGCCGGAGCGATCAGCTTGGGGCATTTGCATGCCAGCACCGTGGTGGTCAGCATATCGTCAGCCAGACCGTGCGCCAATTTTGCGCAGACATTGGCAGTTGCGGGGGCAATGATTACCAGATCTGTCCGCTGTGCAAGGGAGATATGCTCAACCTGGTGAGAAAAATTTCGGTCAAAGGTGTCCACCATGGTGCGTCTGCCAGTCAGTTGCTCAAAGGTCAAGGGTGCGATAAATTTTGTGGCATGTTCGGTCATCACAACCTCTACATTGGCATGAAGCTTTACCAAAGCGGATGCTAACGCAGCAGACTTGTAGGCAGCTATGCCACCGGTGACACCGAGCAATATAGTCTTGTTCTTCAGCATGGTTATCCCTCCTGTACTTTTGTGCTATTATACTATAATTTGATCCTTATGTAAAGGGACTAATTTTTACTTGTAATTATCTAAAATTCATGTATAATGTAGTTGTAATTTGCGCTGTATCCGTGCGGACGGAACGGCAGCAGGAGGAATTGAATATGCGTAAAAAAATGATGGATACACGTTATTTTGTTACACTGGCTATGCTTTCCGGATTAATGCTGGTGTTGCAGATCACGGGTATCGGTTTGATCCCGTTGCCGCTGATTAAGGCCACCACTATGCATATCCCTGTGATTCTGGGTGCTATTTTGCTTGGCCCCTCGGCGGGTGGCATTTTGGGTGCTGTATTCGGGCTTTGCTCAATTTGGACCAATACCTTTACACCCAGTGCGCTTTCATTTGCGTTTTCACCCATTCTGGCCTTTGAATTGGGAGGCTTCGTTGGCGCATTGTGTGCTACATGGACCGCCTTGGGTTGCAGAATTCTGCTGGGCCTTTTGGCCGGCTGGATCTGGAAGGCAATGAAACATGTCAAAATCAATGATTTGATTGCTTTGCCTGTTACCGCAGGCGTGGCTTCCATTCTGCATTCCTTTCTGGTGATGGCCAGTATTGGCGTCATGTTTGGTCAACAGTATGCTGAACTTAAGAATGTAGCGCTCAGCTCAGTCTTTGGTGTTGCAATGGGTGTTGTGGCAAGCTCTGGCATCCCGGAAGCGGTAGCTGCAGTGGTGATCGTCTCTGCTGTCGGCAAGGCGCTGATCGCCTTCTTGGCGCATACCAAAAAACGGAGGAAATAATATGCTTCTTGCAATTGATATTGGCAACACCAACATCGTTATCGGTGTTATTGATCAGGATGAGATCGTTTTTAAGGCCCGGATCGCCACAGAGCGGCAGCGAACCTCTGATCAGTATGGCGTAGAGATCAAAAATATGCTGGAGGCCTTCGGTGTGAAAATCACCGATATTGAGGATTGTATTATCGCATCTGTGGTTCCTCCGGTGTTCAATTCGGTCCATACGGGAGTTATGAAGGTTATTGGCAAGCAGCCTATGGTGGTAGGACCCGGTCTGCGAACTGGCTTGAATATCCATGTTGATATGCCTTCTCAGGTTGGTGCGGACCGCATTGTGGCCGCTGTGGCTGCACTGGGCGAATACAAAGCGCCTTTGGTGCTGATTGATCTTGGCACGGCTACAACGGTGGAAGTTGTGGAGCCGGAAAATGTGTATATGGGTGGCCTTATTTTCCCCGGTATGATGGTATCTCTGGACTCTTTGACTAGCCGCGCTGCTCAGCTACCCGGCATAAGCTTGGATAAGCCCAAGAGCGTTATCGGCAAAAATACCGTCGATTGTATGCGAAGCGGCATGATGTATGGCACCGCTGCCATGTTGGATGGCCTGATCGACCGTATTGCGGAAGAATTGGGACATACCTCCACCATCATTGCCACCGGTGGCTTGGCACAGTTTGTTACGCCCCTGTGCAAGCATGAGATCATCTTGGAAAAGGAGCTTCTCTTGAAGGGCCTGAATATCATCTATAAAAAGAATAAGCGCTAAACAAAACCGGCAGCTTCGGCTGCCGGTTATTTTTTGCGCCCGGTGGAAAGTTTGTCCCATCGGGCGCATAGTCTTTTGCAGGAGTGATACATATGATTTGTGCATGGAAAGAACTGCTTGCCATTCTGCCAATTCATTTGCGGCAGGATGTGGACCGGTATGGGAAGGACAAGGCGCAGGAGCTGCGTCTGCGCAAGGGAAAGCCGCCTTCATTGGTGCTTTTCGACAGAACGATTTCGCTGGATAGAGCAGTAACCTCGGATGATCTGAATTTTGTGGTGAATGCGGCCTGTCAGTATTCTCCCTGGACGGCTGATTCGGCGGCCGCGGGATATCTTACTGCACCCGGCGGCCACCGGATTGGTATTTGCGGAGAAGTGGTGATCAAGGGTGGGAATATGTCAGGATTTCGCAGTGTTGCGTCGTTGAATATCCGCATCGCCCGAGATTATCCCGGCATTTCCAGTTCGCTTGCCGGCATTGGCGGTAATCTGCTGATCATGGGAAGACCAGGCAGTGGAAAAACGACGCTTCTTCGTGATCTGATACGCCAGCGTTCACTAAGAGAAACCGTTGCGGTGGTGGACGAGCGAGGGGAATTGTTTCCCAAGGGACTGCCCAATGGTGAGGCAACAGATATCCTCACCGGTTGTCAGAAACCTCATGGTATTGACATTCTGCTGCGCACGATGAATCCCGACACAGTTGCTGTGGATGAGATCACGGCAGCGGCAGATTGCGACGCACTGATCCAGGCGGGCTGGTGCGGTGTGGGGTTGCTGGCGACTGTACATGCAACAAGCGTGCAGGATCTGAAAAGTCGCAGGGTCTACAGACCAATTTTAGAAAGCGGCTTGTTTGATACATTGGTGATTTTGCGAAAGGACAAGTCGTTTCGTACGGAAAGGATGGTGCTATGACACCTAGATTGATAGGTGCTGCCATGATCCTGGCAGCTTGTGGTGGCATGGGGTTTTCTATGGCATCCGCCCATAAGCAAAAGGAAAGAATGCTGCGACAATTGATCACAGCAGTGCAGTTCATGGGCTGCGAATTGACCTATCGGCATACGGCTCTGCCACATCTGATGGTCATGTGCGCCAGGCAGACCACGGGACAAATATCACAAGTATTTAGTTCTCTTGCTGGAGAACTGGAACAACAGCTGTCGCCGGATGCAGCTTACTGCATGGCGACGGTGTTAGCAACGCAGCAGAATATGCCTGTAGTGGTGAAAGAAAAGCTGGAACTTCTGGGCCAAAGCCTTGGACGGTTTGACCTAAACGGACAGATCTCCGGTTTGGAAACTGTGGATCAGTTGTGCCAGAGAGAACTGGATGGATTGCTTCTGAACCGGGATGCTCGGATCAGAAGTTATGCAACATTGGGATTGTGCGCGGGCGTCGCGCTGGTGATCTTATTCATATGAGTATGGAAATTGATCTGATATTTAAAATAGCGGCTGTGGGCATTATTGTGTCCATATTAAACCAGGTGCTATCCCGATCCGGCAGGGACGAGCAGGCAACCATGACCACCCTGGCAGGCCTTGTTGTGGTGCTAATGATCGTTGCCCAAAAGATTGCGGATCTGTTTGATCTGGTTAAGACTTTGTTTCATTTCTGATGGAAAAATTTTATGCTGCGACGGCAGGCGTTCTACTGACGGTGATCCTGGTTATGGCCATTCGGAAACAAAGCGGCGAGATCGCGTTGCTTTTGGGGCTCTGTGGTTGTTGTATGGTGCTGGCGGTGGCCATCAGCTTTCTAATTCCTGTTCTTGGCTTTTTGCAAAGGATTCAGCAGATCGCGTCGTTAGATCAGCAGATGCTGCGCATCTTGCTGAAGATCAGTGCTGTTGCTTTTGCAGCGGAGATCGCGGCCACTGTTTGTGCTGATGCAGGAAACGCCGCGCTGGGAAAAAGTTTGCAAATGCTGGCAACAGTGGTGATCCTTTATTTATCCCTGCCAATGATGGAGGCACTGCTGGAGCTTGTGGAGAGGATACTGGTGGCAATATGAAGAAAATAATCCTTGTGGCGTGCATGTTGATAGCTTTGGTTGTGCCGGTGTCAGCCCAGGATTATACAGCACCGGAACCACCAAACGATGCCGCAGGGCTTCTGCCGGCGGACCGGGATACCTTTGCCGAAGGCCTGTGGTATGTTATAAAATCTGCCTTTTCCATGGTGCAACCGCAACTGGCGCAAAGTGGCAGAATCTCCCTTTCTTTGATTGCTGTGACAATGCTTATTGGTATTGTGAAAAGTTGGGATGGGACTGGGAAGGAGGCTGTTGGGCTTGCTGGGGTGGTCACAGTAGCCTGTCTGATGCTGCAGCCCGCCGGTACACAGATCACGGCGGCTGCAGATACAATCAAACAGTTGAGTAATTATGGAAAAATGCTGCTTCCTGTGATGACGGCTGCGTTGGCGGCACAGGGAGGTACCATGACTTCCGCTGCGCTCTATACTGCAACGGTGGCATTTGATGGATTGCTGTCGGTGCTAATAGAAGCGATCCTTGTGCCGATGGTATATATCTATTTGTTGCTGTCAGTTGTACATGCCGCAGTTGGCGATTCCATGATGAAGCGTCTTAAAAATATGATGAAGGGTATTATGACATGGAGTCTGAAGGTCATGCTGTATATCTTCACTGCCTATATCGGCATAACGGGTGTGGTCAGCGGAACTGCAGATCAGTCCGCGATCAAAGCGGCAAAGCTGACTATATCCGGTATGGTACCTGTGGTTGGCAGTATTCTTTCTGATGCTTCGGAAGCAGTGTTGGTCAGCGCGGGTGTGGTGAAAAATGCGGCAGGAGTAGCCGGAATGTTGGCGGTCATTGCTATTGCGGTAGTGCCTTTTTTGCAGATCGGTCTTCAGTATCTTGGCCTGAAGCTGACAGCGGCGATATGCGCCCTGTTTCCAGAACAGCACATTACCGGACTTGTTGAGGACTTTTCCGGCGCAATGGGCTTTTTGCTTGGCATGACAGGTGCTATGTGTCTGATGTTCTTGATTTCGCTGGTGTGTTTTTTAAGAGGAGTGGGATAATGGAAGCTGTCCGTGCATACTTATTATCGGTCACCGGTTCTGCCTTGGTCAGTGCCATCATTTTGCGGCTGCTGCATGGAAAGGGCAGTGCAACCAATATAGGCAGAATGTTGGCGGGGCTATTTGTGGCGCTTACAGTGATCAGCCCAATCGCCAATGTACGGCTGTCAGATGTGCTGCATATACTGCCCAATATTTCAGATGATGCCAAAAACGCGGTTGCAGAAGGGGAGCTGGCTGCGAAAAAGGCCCTGGCGGAAAGCATATCCGAAAGATTGGAAGCATATATCTTGGACAAAGCAGCGCAGCTTGGGGTGACGCTTTCGGTACGGGTGGAACTGTCGGAAGATGTGATCCCGGTGCCTCTGCGTGTCCATTTGCGAGGTAATATCTCTCCTTATACAAAAACGAAACTGCAATACATGATCGAAGATGATCTGGGACTTAACAAGGAGCAACAAATATGGACATGAGAAAACTGGTTGACAAAGTTCCCCCGCTGCTTAGGAAATACAAATACGCGCTGCTGGTTCTTGCCATCGGTTTGGTGCTGATGGCTTGGCCGGAGAAGAAAGAGACCACGGATACTGCCCTTGTACAAAGTAATCACGCAGTGCAAACAAACGATACAGCGAAAGAACTTGAAACCATACTGCAAACGATACAAGGAGTCGGGCGGGTGCAGGTGATGCTGACCATCAAGGCTGGGGAAAGTACCCTATATCAGACCGATGAGGATCATACCATATCGGATGACGCGTCATCTATACACAAGCAGACGGTGATTATCACCGATTCTCAACGCAATGAAAGACCGCTGGTAGTACAGATCATACCGCCACAATATCTTGGTGCGGTGATCGTCTGTCAGGGTGCGGAGAATGCGGCCGTTCGACTTGCGGTTGTTGAGGCGGTCAGTAAGGCAACCGGTCTGGGTGCGGATCGAATTTCAGTACTCAAAATGAAATAATGGGGAGGATCATTATGAAAACAAGGAAAACATGGAAGAAAAATCTGGTGGCAGCGGGTGTACTGGTTACGGTCTGCTGCGGTATCTACATGAATTGGCTGTACGCAGGCGACCAGACCGCTTCGCTGGAAAATGTTCTGGATTCCGACAAGGTTATGAGTGATGAACTGTTGGATCTTGGTGGCAGCGTGCAAGTTGGCGGCAATACAGAAAATACCATCTCCAATTACTTTGCGGCAGTGCGACTTTCCCGGCAGGAGGCCCGTGACAGCGCCATTTCCATTTTGCAGGAGGCTATGGCCTATGGAGATGAAGCCCAGCAGGAGAATACCAACGCACAGCTTGAAAAGATCATTCAGACAGCGTTGACGGAGGCACAGATTGAAAGCCTGGTAATCGCCAAGGGTTATGCTGATTGTGTGGTATATATCAGCGAGGAGGGAGTTTCTGTGGCGGTTGCATCACCGGAAGGCGGTCTGCAGAATGCGGATGTGGCTGTGATCGCGGATATTGTTATGGCGCAATCAGAATATGAAGTAGTCGACATTCGGGTTGTGGAAGTTCTGTAAACAGCGAAAAAAAGTGTTGTAATTTTCAGCCAATGGTGGTACAATAGATAAAACTATGTTTTTAGGAGGATATTCCCATGGCTGAAAACAAGCAGTACATCACTCAGACCCAGGAAAACGGTTGCGTGATGATCTCTGAGGATGTTGTGGCTACTATTGCGCTCAATTCCCTGAGCGAGATTGAAGGCTTTGCCGGTCTGTCTACCAAGCCTGGTGCGGATATTATCGACATGATCGGTAAGAAGAACTGGGGCAAGGGCGTGAAGGTGCAGATCAACGAAGAAAATACCATTGTGATCGATTGCAATGTGCTGGTTATCTATGGCCACAGCGTAGTGAATGTGGCAAAAGCCATCCAGAGCGCCATTGCATCTGCTCTGGAGTCCACCACCGGTGCCAAGGTGCAGAGCGTCAATGTCAACGTCTGCGGCATCGTCCGTAAGTAATGGGGGCACTATGACCAGAGCGAACGCCAGAGAACTGGCTGTACATTTGATCTATGGCCGGGACTTTACCGGGGAAGAGCCTCGCATTGTGGTTGATACCCGGCTTAATAGGGAATACTATCCCGAACTGTCCCAGGAAAATGACATCTATGCCGAGCGTCCCAGCCGTGCCCAGCTTGGCTACATCGATACCGTTGTGATAGGCGTTGCCAATCGGGCTGAAGAGCTCAATGCCCATATCGCCCGTTTCTCTATCGGCTGGGACATCAGCCGTATCTCCAGATTGACCCGTGCTATTATGCAACTGGCTATTTTCGAGATCCTGTATGTGCAGGATGTGCCCACCGGCGTTGCCGTTTCCGAGGCTGTGCGCCTTGCCAAGAAATATGATGGCGATGATACCGGCGCATTCGTTAATGGTATTCTGGGCTCCTTTGCCAGAGCGCAGGAGAACAAGGTGGAGGAAGTCTGATGAAAGTAATCGGCTTCGATACCAGCAACTATACCACTTCCATAGCCGCATTTGACGGCAAGGATGGTGTCAATTGCTCCCGGTTGCTGCCGGTAAAACCCGGTGAATTGGGTCTTAGACAAAGCGATGCCGTATTTTCTCATACCAAAAGCCTGCCGGAGCTTTCCGGCAGGCTCTTTTCCGATTCTGAAGAAATTGCGGCAATTGGTGTTTCTACCCGTCCCAGGGCTGTGGAGGGCAGTTACATGCCCTGTTTCATGGTAGGCTACAGCCATGCGAAACTGTTAAGCGATGTGTTGGGCGTGCCGCTTTTCCAGGTTTCTCATCAGCAGGGCCATGTGGCTGCTTGCCTGTGGAGCGCGGGCCGGTTAGATCTGATGGACAAGCCTCATCTGGCTTGGCACTTAAGCGGTGGTACTACCGAACTGTTGTTGGTAGAGCCTGATGGAAAGAATGTCAAATGCACCAAGATTGGTGGCACCACGGATATTTCTGCCGGTCAGCTGATCGACCGCACCGGTGTCATGCTGGATTTGCCGTTCCCGGCTGGCCGCCATGTGGATGCTTTAAGCAGGGAAGCGGTGAACACCGATGTGTTCAAGGTCAAATGCCCCGGCCTGGAATTCTCTCTGTCCGGTGTGCAGAACAAGGTGCAGCAGTACGCTGAGAAATACAACCCTGCTGAAACTGCTGCCTATGCTCTGCGTTGTGTCTGTCATGCGGTTCAGGCGGCAACGAAAAACGCGCAGAAGCAGTATCCTGGTCTGGAAGTGGTGTTCTCCGGCGGCGTGGCCTCCAATTCTATGCTGCGCTGCGTAATGAAAGATGCTATCTTCTCTGAGCCCGCTTTCTCCACTGACAATGCAATGGGCGTAGCGGTATTGGCTCATCGTCTGCTGGAGGGTTGAGATGGCACAACAGGTGATAACAGTAACCCAAATTAATGAGTATATTCGTGCCATGATGGATGGCGATCGGCTGCTGAATAACCTGGCCATTAAGGGCGAGATCAGCAATTATAAGCTTTATCCCAGCGGACATCATTACTTTACTTTGAAGGATGAGGGTGGTGCGCTGCGCTGTGTCATGTTCAAGGGCAATGCACTCAGAATGAAGTTCAGACCGGAAAATGGTATGAAGGTCATAGCTATGGGAAAGATCTCGGTCTTTCCCAGAGATGGAGCTTATCAGCTTTACTGTACCGGTATGGTACTCGATGGTGTGGGCGACTTATATGCCGCCTTTGAGCAACTAAAAGCCAAATTGCAGGCGCAGGGTCTGTTTGACCCAGGACATAAGCAAAAGCTTCCGGCATTTCCTGGAACCATTGGCATCGTTACCAGTTCTGCCGGTGCAGCTGTCCATGATATGATGCGCATACTGCGCAAACGATATCCTTTGACCAAGGTTCTGCTGCTTCCGGTTCGTGTACAGGGCGTGGAAGCGCCCGCTGAGATTGCCGGTGCGATCCGTTATGCTAACCATTATCGCCTGTGCGATCTGTTGATCGTGGGCCGTGGCGGTGGTAGTATTGAAGACTTGTGGGCGTTCAATGATGAGATCGTGGCCCGGGCAATCTACGATTCCAAAATTCCGATTATTTCTGCGGTAGGCCATGAACCGGATGTGACAATTTCTGATTTTGTGGCAGATCTTCGTGCGGCTACTCCATCCAATGCGGCAGAGTTGGCAGTGCCGGATCAAGATGCATTGCGGCAGCCATTGGATCAGCTTTCCACTGCTATGGCGACCGCTATGACAAGACAGATCAAAATGCAGCGGCAGCACCTACAAGTGCTTGCCGGCTCCGCTGCGCTGCAAAGCCCGGAAGGCTATTTGCTGCAGCGCAGAAAAACCGTGG
>JAZUAW010000061.1:0-3753 GCA_045638225.1 Faecousia sp.
TCCCCTAAGGTTACCGGGCGCTTTTTGTCACATTTCCCGTCTAACCGGGGGATTCCCACGCCACTGCGCCCGCAGGCGCGTTTCGAGCGCAACCGCCGCAAAGCGGCGGCTCTTAGCGCGAGATGTGGCGCACTGGCTCGGAATGACAGAAAAACTGGTAAACAACAATTTACCGCATTATATTTCCTTTTAGTATTTCTTCGATCATTGCAGGCAGGTCTTTAGGGTGGTGGCAGAAGCAGGTGGCGCCGGCGGCGCGCAGCTCTTCTTCCCCACGGAAGCCCCAGGTAACGGACAGACACGGCACATTCGCAGCCTTTGCCGTCATAATATCCACATCACTGTCGCCCACATAGATGCATCGGGCGACACCCAATGCCTCCATGGCCTTAAACACCATATCCGGTGCCGGCTTGCGGGGGCAATCGGTGCTTTCGCCCCGGGCAAACAGGGTCGGGAAATAGATCTTCGCCAATTCCTTCACTGCCCGGTCCGGCTTATTGGACACCACCGCCAGCGGGTATTTTTCAGAAAGAACAGCCAGTGCCTCCGGAATGGCATCATAGGGTTTCGTCAAAATGTCGCAATGGGCGGCGTAATAGCTCTGGAAAGCCGCCAGAACCGGCGCAGGGTCTGCGTCCTCCGGCACAGCCAAGCGAATGAGGCGGGCTGCACCGTTGCCGACGAAGCGACAAACTTCCTCGATGGTGCGCTCTGGATAGCCAAATTCCCGCAAAACATGGTTGACCGCGGCATGCAGATCACCCAATGTATCCAATAATGTGCCATCCAGATCAAAAATCACAGCGGTCTTCATCTTAGATACCTCTGCTCTTAATAACCCGGATATCTTCTCCCAGGAAGGGTACCCGCACGAAGCTGCCCCGCAGGCGGGACGCGATCTGGCGATTGTAACGATGGGCAAACTCCTCGCTGGTCAGATTGGTGGAGATGATGGTGGCCTTACCGCCCTGGATACGGTCATTGACCAGACCATAGAGGGCGGAAGTGGTAAACTGGCCGGGCATTTCCGTACCCAAATCGTCCACGATCAGCAGGTCGCAAGCCAAATACTTTTCACACTCTTTGCGGGCCTGCTCATCACCTGCAAACTTTGCCCGCTCCATCTTGGCAAACAGGTGTCCAGCCGTTTCATAAACCACAGAATAGCCGTTATCCGCCACAGTACGGGCGATGCAGGCAGACAGAAAGGTCTTGCCCAGACCCGTATCACCGGAGAACAGCAGATTGGCGGATTTCTCTGAGAAGCTATATGCATAGCGGCGGCACATTTGGAAGGTTTTTTCCATCAGCGCCCGGATATTATCCCGCTCCGGATAGTAATCCAGACGGAATTGTTCAAAGCTTTCTCTTCCCACATTCAGGAAAGTTAATTCCTTCTTCTGTTCCTGTCGGCACAGTTCCCGCAGGCATTCGCACATATGACTTCCCACATAGCCATTGCCACCGCAATGGTCGCAGATGGGGCTGTCATCCAAATAGCCCTCTTCAAAATACATGGCTACCAGTTCCCGACGCTCCTGCTGCAGCGCCAGATTTTCCCGACGGGCCTGCTCCAGCAATTCTGCCGGGTCTGCCCCCTGCATAAAGGCCGCCTGGGCGGCCATAGCCATGGTGGTCCGCAGCTGCCGGTCAATCTCCATCAATCTGGGAACCCGGGCATAAGCCTGCTGCAAATGCTCCCGGTTTTCCGACTCCCGATCCTCTTTTGCCATGGCAAGTCTAGCCCTTGCACGGCTAAGTACTTCTGCGCTGTATGCCATAATTTATCCCTCCTGCAGCATCCGCTGGATGGCTGCCAGTTCATCATTGTCCATTTTTCGGTCACCGGAATTGCGGGCTGTAGTAACCTTCTGGTCTCCTCTGCGCACATCCTCGGCAGTTTTGAAGCCGGCATCCTTCCAGCGTAGCAGAATTTTGTGCATATAGGCCCAGTTGAGGCCACCGGTGTTGAGGCAGGTGCGCTCATAGGCCATGCGCAGCAATTCATCATCCAAATCCATATCCAGCCACTGACGGGCGTATTTTTCCTCCGCAGCGGTCAGACCACGACCGTGGATCTGCAACTGCCGCAGCAGGCTGGACATGCGGCTGTGCAATACATTCTGCCGGTGGATAAAGGCAGCAGCGGCCTCCAAGGTGTCGATTCCCTGCTCCGCCCAGGCATAGGCCTCTTTCTCGATGGTCCGCAGGGCCGGGTTGCGCAGGCTGCCCCGCTGCCGGGCACGTTCCTGGCAGAAGCTGACCAGCACACAGATCACATCCTCCGGCAGGCCCAGATAGCGCACAAAGGAAAGCAGAACCTTCAGTTCCTCCGTGTTAAGCGTACGGCCCAGGCGCCGCTGGACTTCCCCGTACAGGCGGCGGAAGCTGGGGTCCGTATCCATGCACTGCAGTACATCCTGCTCGGTATAATTGGGGCGCTCGCTGCTGACCGGCAGTCCCTTGGCAGGCTCCTGCCACAGGCCCAGCTGACGCAATGTGGCAGCAGCACAGCTGAACCGGGCCTCATTTAAGCGCAGTGCAGCGGCGGCATCAGAAAGATCGTTGCCGTTTTTTATAAATAAGTACAGCAGAGCCGCATCGCCGCTGGCTGCGCCAAGCAGTTTCTGGGACTCCTCACGGGAAATCTCAATCGGGGCAATATTCATGGTGCACTCCTGAAAAACTTGTCATTTGGAGTCATTATAGCACAGCTTTTGCCGCCGGGCAACGACCCTCGCAAAAGAATTTTGCAGAAAAAAGTCCCATTCTTTTGGATGGACACAGTATCTTGTGGCTGTTGCCTGACCGGGCAACTAATATAGAACACGGGGCTGCCCAAAGGCAGCCCCGCTATCTTATTCAAATTAAACCAGAGTCAGCACGGTGGCGTAGACGCGGTCGGCGGCTTCGCAGACCTTCTTTACCAGCGCTTCGCCCTTAGCACGGTAGTCTTCAGCCAATTCCTTGTTTTTGAGAGAACCGATGTTGATCAGCACATTCAGCCAGGCACCCTGCACAGCGGAGCGCAGGCTCAGTGCGCCAACACCCAGATCGCTGGCGGAGGCGGTGTTGAAACGCCCCAGCAGGCTCTCGGTCAGCTCGATGGTCTCAGCAGCCAGCTCCATCATCTCGAAAGGTGTGGCGGTGCAGCCTTCCAGACCCTTCTGGATGGCGGCAGAACGGGCAGCCTTCTCTTCATCGGTGGCCTTGGGCATAGCGAAAGCGTTGCTGACCACCAGGAAAGCATCGGTATCCCGATCCATCACATCCAGGAACTTGGCCTGCAGCTCGGATGCCTTGGCCTGCACAGCCAGCACATCTTCACGGACCTCGGCAAACTGCTTTTTGCCTACGGTCAGCTCGCAAACCATGGCAGTCAGGGCAGCACCCAGGGCACCTTCCAGAGCAGCGGTAGAGCCGCCGCCGGGGGCGGGGGCATCGGAGGCCAGGACCTTGGCAAACTCAGTTACATTCATTTCAGCCAGTTTCATAGCGTTCTCCTTATTCCAGACCGATCAGGTGATACTCCATAGCCTGCTTGCGGCCATCGAAGTTCTCCAGCTTCAGATAGTACTCAGCGCAGTCGATCAGGGCCTTGGCGGGGGTCAGACCCACCAGCTCGGAGCCGATGATGCGGGCGCCATAGCGGTCAGCCAGGGCACGGACCATCTCAAAGACATAGTAGATGGGGGTGCCTTCGTAGTTCACCAGGTTCATGGAAACCTGGGCAATGTTGCGGTCCTCCAG
>JAZUAW010000062.1:0-2201 GCA_045638225.1 Faecousia sp.
CTTCGGTCCCTTCGAGCTGTGCAACCGCGCTCAGGTCGTCACCTTCCTGTGGCGTGCTGAGGGCAAGCCCGATTCCGATGCTGAGGTCAACTTCACCGACGTCAAGGCCGAGCAGTTCTATACCACTGCTGTGGCATGGGCTGTTGAGAACAATATCACCAACGGCATGGGCGATGGCACCTTCGGCGTGGACGGCATCTGCAACCGCGCTCAGGTCGTCACCTTCCTGTACCGCGCACAGTAAGTAATTCCATCATTCCCTAACCATGAGGGCGGCCGAAAGGCCGCCCTTTTTGCGCAAAAAAGCAGCCGCGAAACATGGTGTTTTGCGGCTGCTTTGGATCTTATTGTTTCGATTGGTTCGTCTTCCGGTATTCTGTGGGGCTGATGCCTTCTGCATTGCGGAAGCTCTGGGAGAAATAGCTGGAGGAGGAAAAGCCCAGAACGGTGGCGATCTGAGACAGGGAAAGATCCGTCTCCGCCAGCAGCTTTTTGCCCTCCCGGATCCGGCAGGAGATCAGGTAATTGATGGGGGAGACCCCATATTCCCGCTTGAACGCGTGGGCCATGTAAAATTTGTTGATGCTGACCTTTTCCGCAAGGATATCCAGGGTGATGCTCTCCTTGTAATGCTGGTCGATGTACTGCCGCACCGAGGCGCACTGGCGGTTTGCGGGGAAGCGGGAGCTGGTGGGGGTGACGGATACGCTGGCATTTCGCATCAGCTGCACCAGGATGATATCCATAAAAGCAAGGCAGGCTGTCTGGTATTCCGGCCTGCACTCCTGCATTTCCTGAAGAACCTGCTTCATGCAGGTCAGCACATCGTTGTTCTCCGGGAAAGAGTAGATGCAGTACCGGGCCTCGTCAGAGCCGGGGATCGTCAGCTCCACACCCTCGATGCCCAGAACGATGTACTCCAGCGGATGGGCCTCGTAGCTGACCTCCGTGTGGATGATGTTGGGATTCACCACCACCAACTGGTTGGAATGGACGGGAAAGAGTTTTTCGTCGATCTGGAACTGACCGTCGCCGCCGATGATGTAAAACAGCTCGGTGTAGCTGTGGGCATGGGGGATGGAATGCCAGTCGCCGCCGTATTTGGCGGAGGCGACATTGCGCAGGATCATCTGCTGACGGGGGGAGGGCTCACTTGGCGGGCTGAATGTGTAATTTGTATGGCTCATGGCGGCACATCCTTTGCAAGTATATTGCTATTAACTCTATTATATTGCATATCCTCAAAAAAGCAATGGGCAGCTTTGAAGAAAGATAGACAGGAAATGCATGTGCAATCTGCTTAAAAGAGAGGTGTTCGTACACAAAGAAAATTGGCCAAAACGAGCAAAATGACGAAAAGATATCAAAAAGCAAGATATATAAAGTATTTGACAAGAATATACTTGAAAAAAGAGCGAAAATCACTATACTAATAATTGTGAAAGGATTTGAGTTCCTGCACAGAAAATTTATTAATGGAGGAAAACACAAATGAAGAAGATCATTGCACTTGTTCTGGCTCTGGTCATGGTCATGGGTCTGGTCGCCTGCGGCGGCGAGAAGCCCGTCGAGACCAATGCTCCCGCTGCCAGCACTCCCGCTGAGTCCCAGGCTCCTGAGACTCAGGCTCCCGCTGAGGCTGTGACCATCAAGGTCGCTGCCATCGAGACCGCTTACGGCTCCCAGGTTTGGGCTGACGTGGCTGCTGCCTTCGAGGCCGAGACCGGCATCAAGGTCGAGCTGACCACCGACAAGAACCTGGAGGACGTCCTGACCGGTCCCATGCAGAACGGTGAGTTCCCCGACGTCGTTCACCTGGCTACCGGCCGTCCCGCCGGCCTGACTGAGAGCCTGGTCAAGGCCAACGCTCTGCACCCCCTGACCAACACCCTGTCCCTGACCATCCCCGGCGAGACCGTTAAGGTTTCCGAGAAG
This sequence comes from Faecousia sp., assembly GCA_045638225.1. Lineage (GTDB taxonomy): Bacteria > Bacillota > Clostridia > Oscillospirales > Oscillospiraceae > Faecousia. Next base: position 1,936 of record JAZUAW010000062.1, read on the forward strand.
ATCGCTGGCGGCTTCACCGACAACAACATCGTTGCTCCCTACGGCGACGGCGTCACCTACATGGCTCCCATGTTCTACTCCCCCTGCGGCCTGTTCTACAATGCCAACCTGTTCGCTGAGAAGGGCTGGACCGTTCCCACCACTTGGGACGAGATGTGGGCCCTGGGCGAGACCGCTAAGGCTGAGGGCATCGCTCTGTTCACCTACCCCACCGCTGGCTACTACGACGCTTTCATGTTCGCTCTGATGAACGCCATCGGCGGCCC
>JAZUAW010000063.1:0-2377 GCA_045638225.1 Faecousia sp.
GGCCGATGAAGGCGATGAACAGGCCGATACCCACGGAAACACCACGCTTCAGGTTCAGGGGGATGGCATTGAAGATGGCCTCACGGATGTTGGTCAGGGACAGGACGATGAACACGATGCCCTCGACAAAGACGGCCAGCATAGCCACCTGCCAGGGGTAGCCGAAGCCCAGGACAACGGTGTAGGCCAAAAATGCGTTCAGGCCCATGCCTGCGGACAGGGCGAAGGGCAGGTTTGCCATGAAGGCCATGCAGGCGGTGCCGATGAAGGAGGCGATGGCGGTTGCCAGCAGCACGGCGGTGGGATCCATGCCGGCATCGCCCAGGATGCTGGGGTTGACAGCCAGGATGTAGGCCATGGTCATGAAGGTGGTGATACCTGCCATGACTTCGGTCTTCACGGTGGTGCCGTTCTTGGAGAGCTTGAAGAATTTCTCAAACATTTCTCATTTTCCTTTCAGAATTTGTTCACCCGAAGGGGCGACATGAACCATTATAGCACGAGAATGTGCGGATGCAAGAAAATGTTTCTGGATTTTTAAATTTCGTGCAGGTTGCGCCAATTTTGTGGGTGGAAAAATGACAATTGTAACAAATTGGCAAAAAAAGGAATGCCCGTCCGAAGACGGGCACGGGATTCACTTTTTCCTGCCGGGACAGTACTGTGTACACAGCTTGTCCGTGCAGGAGGCGCAGCGCAGGGCGGCATTGGTTCGCTCCCAGAACCGATCGGGATGCATCCGGACGGACACCTCCCAGATGAGCCAGGCCAGGGCTGCGGGGATCACCAGGCTCATGGCATAGAAACCGCCCATGAAGATCAGGGGCGAGAACATCATCAGGTGATCCCAGTTGAAGATCCGGCAGGTGGTGCAGCAGCGGTTGCCCATCATCAGCCGGAAGGGACACCAGAACAGCACGCAGATCAGGTCGCATACATAGAAGCAAACGGAAATGAGAAACAGCACCGGTTTGCCGAAAAGCCCCCGATGATAGCAAAGGCCGATGACCGCCAGCAGGGCGCACCAGACCAGGAAAACCAGACCGGCAGCCCTGGCCTCCTTGAGGGTGAATCGGCGCAGAGCCTCGTGATCAGGGTCGCTCTTGCCGGGGCGGAACCGGCGGGCAAAGAGCTTCGTGGAGCCCAGGGGCACCCGGTTGGGGTAGGTCAGGATCTGGGGCAGCATATCGATGATCCACACCAGCCACAGCACATGGAGCAGACTCGGCTCACGGAAAAAGTTCATTCCCTCCAGCACCCCGAAAACCTCCGGGGACATCACACAGGCGATGGCGCACAGCACAAACACCGCGCACCGCCCTGCCAGCTTCCACATATACCGCTTTCGCATCTGGGACATATCGGGCCTTCTTTCTAAAGTAAGCTATGATAACTGTACCACAATTTTCCCCAAAATGCAACAAAAGCCCCCGGAATTCCGAGGGCTTTGCGCATCATTGAAAAAAAGCCTGATGCGAAGCATCAGGCTTTTTCTGACAGTTTTGAACGAAATATATATTTGCTAAAAATCTGCACTTTTTGTATTATGTTGCATCGTTATCGAATATGAGTTTCATGATCTCTTCCACAGCAGGGCCACTATCTTTTGGTTTTAATCCAAGGATCCGGTCCATAAAATCCTTGTTTTCAAGGTTATCAGTTACGATATCTATAATTCTTTGAAAGCTCTCAGCTTCGCCTGGATCTATTTCAGGAATAGTATCATCCATTTTCCACCAATGCTTTTTTGGATCTTCAATGATAACTTTTTCAATTAGTGTAAGCGCTTGTGCATCGTATCGGCACATAACATATTCATAATATCCCTCGCTAATCGATTCATTTCCAATCCACTTATGGGCTGGGATACAGATATACTTTCCATCCTCGGTGTAATGGCCGTACATGTCGATACATTCATAGCCACGCGGCAATGTTACACGTTTGATCAGCTCATAGTTCTCCAGGGAATAAACATAGAAGTGCTTTCCGTTTTCCAAAGCAAAGCATTGCATTTCGTCCGGGTGGATATCACCGGTATACAGATAGTGATGACCTTTGTGTTGCCGCAGGATTGCATTTGTTTGCCGATCCAGAATGGCAATACTACCGCCGGTGATTTGGACGATATAGGCATTGGAAGTAATACTGTATTTCCAACCGTGCTTATTATCTGTTTGATGATCCCACATGAATATCGCCTCGCTTTTTTCACCATTATATTTTTGTTCCTCAACAATGTCAAGTGACGGATTTGTTTGCATTTTCATTCCTGGGGAATGAAAATAGAGGTGTCGATGCGGTCGAGCCCGCATCGAGCAAGGCTCCCCCGGAGCCTTGCATTTCGGATCTTCGAATCCATCCACCCTTTCTTCCA
>JAZUAW010000064.1:0-1683 GCA_045638225.1 Faecousia sp.
GAACCGATTTTTGACTGGGGGAGAGAAAAGGTGTGTTTTTATGCGCATTTGTTGGTTACTTTTGTTTTTCTCTCCCTCAGTCAGCTTCGCTGACAGCTCCCTCGTCAGAGGGAGCTTGTGGCGCTCCCGCGCCATATCAACCATCCAACAGCGCGATAAACAGCAATTTGTGTTGCAAAATTTTCCGCCGGGAGGCTTAAGCCTCCCGGCGGTGGTTTATTCATACAGGCCAGTTTTGGATTTGATCTTTTCCAAAGCGGATTTCATATTCTGGTAGGCCTTGTCGCCCACCTTGCTCACATGGCTATTTTCGTACATGGCGATCTGCTCCAAGATCCGCACCACGCGCATATCTTCCCCATCCCGCTCCGGGGTCAGGGTATACACCGGGATGTAGTCGCAACCGGTGATCTTTGTCTGGCCGGTCAGATTATCCCGGGTGATCTCCAGCTCCAGCAAAATGGAGTAGTTGGTGCCGGTTTTTTCCGCGTTGCCGTACAGGTCGCCCAGAGAATAGGCAATGACCCGGCTGTTTTCTCGATCGTAGACGACTTCCTGCACATAATGGGAATGGGTGCCGATGATGGCGTCCACACCGTTGTCTACCATCAGCGTGGCGATGGTTTCCTGCCGGTAGCTGATGATGCTGTTGTATTCGCTGCCCCAGTGCAGCAGGGCAATGGTAATGTCCGGCTGTTGGTCAGCCACTGCCTGCAGTGTGGCGGTAATGCCGGCGGTGTCGATGGTCTGGTAGGTGCTGGCGTAATCGGTGTACAGAAGATTGACGCAGTGCTCATTGCCGCTGGGCAGGCCCAAGCCGTTCATACCCTTGGTAAAGGCCACCAGCGCCACCCGAATGCCTCGGATGTTGACGATGGTAAAGCCTTGGCTGGCATCAAATTCTTCCTGATTGGCAAAGGTGCCAACAGGGGTCATGCCTGCCTGCCGAATGCCATCCAGCGTGCTGCGCAGGCCGGTGATGCCGTTGGTGACAGCATGGGAATTGGCGGTCTGGATAAAATCCACGCCGGCAGCCGACAGTGCCTGCATCAGCTGCTGGGGAGCAGAGGCGGTAGCACTGCCGTAGGGGCCGCCTACCAGATTGCCTTCCAGATTGACGATAGAGGCATCCGCGCCGGCAAAAACGGCGGCAATGTCCAGAAAATTGTCGGTATAGTTGTAGCCACCGGCAGTTTGACCGGAAGCAACCACCCTGTCGGTGATGTTGATGTCACCACCGGCGATCAGCGTGATCACCGTTTCCGGGTCTACAGGTTCGGTGGGGGCGGGGACGGTGGTGGCAGGGGGCAGGGTCGTGGTGGGCGGCACAGAAAGGGTCGGTTCTTCGGTTTTGCCGCAGCCACGGAAGATCAACACAAAGATGATCAGCAGGCTCACGCCCAAAATGGCAAGGAAAGCCATGCGCCTGCGCAGCATTTGCTGTCTGCGGCGCTGCCGGCGATGCCAGTTTTCCGCCTTGGGCGTATGCAGTTCGTCAAATTCGTTGGCCATAATACGCCCTCCGGAAATAAATGTCGTACCAATTATTATATACTATTTTCTCCGCAGAAACAAGAGGCCAATATAAATTTTCGTTTATGGATCTGTTGGATGGTGCACCGCACCCTAGCCCCCTCTGACGAGGGGGCTGGCAAAAATCGGTTCTTCGGAACCGATTTTTGG
>JAZUAW010000065.1:0-6873 GCA_045638225.1 Faecousia sp.
ACGATCCGACTTCATCGTCCTTCTTGTGGATCTGCTCTTTGATGGCTTCCTTCAGTGCGTCACCGGACAGGTGTGCAAAGTCGTTGTCAGCCAGATACTTCAGCTTCAGTTCGTTGGGAGTGCCTTCCAGACCGGGGGTGTAAGCGGGAGAGACCACAGGGTCAGCCAGCTCCCAGATCTTGCCGGCAGGATCCTTGAAAGCGCCGTCGCCATAGACCATGACTTCAATGTGCTTGCCGGTGCGTTCCATAAACTGCTTCTGGATATCCATCACCAGATCGGTGCATTCCTTGGGGAACAGCTTGATGGTGGATTCGGTAGCCTTGTTGGAGCCCAGCAGGCCGTACTTTTCATTGTAGCCGTTGCCGTCGATGCTCTCGTTGAGGATATCATCCAGACCGCATACACGCTCGCCGCCGTTTGCCAGCAGGATGCGATGGGTACGGGCACGGGTGTGGATGTCGCAGTGCAGAACATTCTTGGTGTAGTTCAGAATGACACGGGGGTTGTTGGCAAAGATGATCTCAGCCTCAGCACCTTCCTCACGGATCAGGTCGCCGTAGTACTTGACATAGTCCACCAGGGTGAAAGGATGCAGATTCTCACCGAACAGCTTGCGGTACTCCTTCTCGGTCAGTACATCGGAGTAGGGGTTGATGCCGGCCTCGTCCAGCTTGTCCAGGCTCACCAGTTCGTTGCCAACTTCGTCAGAAGGATAGCTGAGCATCAGCACGATCTTCTTGCTGCCACGGGCGATGCCACGCAGACAGATGGCGAAACGGTTACGGCTGAGGATGGGGAAGATCACGCCTACGGTATCGCCGCCCAGCTTGGCGCGGACGTCCTTGGCGATGGCGTCTACGGATGCGTAGTTGCCCTGTGCACGGGCCACAACAGATTCGGTGACAGCGACCACATCCCGGTCGCGCAACTGGAAGCCTTCGCTTTCGGCAGCTTCAATCACACTCTGCACAACGATGGAGGCCATATCGTCGCCCTCGCGGATAATGGGGCAGCGGATGCCTCTGGATACAGTGCCAACTTTTCTTTCCATAATGATACCTCATTTCACCGACGCCACAACATATGCCGCTTTGCCGGAAAGAATATACAATGTATAGGGATTACCACAAGCTATTATCGCTCTTTTTTTGGAAAAATGCAAGAGCAATCTTGAAAATTATTGCATTTTTTCATAAAAATCTGCCGCGATTTCTCATCGCTTCCAGGTATCCTGGGACATGAGCACCAGGATGGGGAAAATTTCCAGTCTGCCCAGCAGCATATCCAAACTCAACACGATCTTGGACAATGGGCTATAGCCGCCGAAATTGCAGGTGGGACCCACAGCTTCCAAACCGGGGCCGATATTGTTAAAACAGGCCAAAACCGCTGAAAAATTGGTTCCGGTGGAGAATCCATCCAGACTGATAAAAATGAAACTGGTGAAGAGAATGATCACATAGGCAGCCAGGTAAGCATTGACATTTTCCAGCACCTTTTCACTGATAACACTGTCATTGTTGCGCACAACCTGAACCTTTTTGGGGTTGAGGGTTTGGAGAATGTTACGGCGCAGACTTTTGAAGATCAGCATCAAGCGGGCAACCTTCAGACCGCCGCCGGTGGAACCGGCGCAGGCGCCTACTACCATCAGGCATAGCAGCAGCGTCTTGGAAAAGCTGGGCCACAGATCGAAATCCGTGGTCGCGTAGCCGGTGGTGGTGATGATACTGCCCACCTGGAAAGCTGCGTACCGGATCGATTCGGCCAATGTGCCGTATAGGTCATGGATATCCAGCACGATCATCGCAATCGCAGCCAGAATGATACCAATATACAGCCGCAGTTCCTCATCTTTGAACACGCTTTTGAACTGCCGCAGAAGCAGCAGATAGTAGCAGCTGAAGTTCACACCGAAAATTAGCATAAACACAGTGGTTACATTTTGCAAGTAGGGGCTGTAGCTGGCGAAAGAATCGTTTTTGATACCGAATCCACCGGTACCGGCGGTGCCGAAGGCGTGACAGACCGAATCAAACAGGCTCATGCCTCCGCACAGCAGGAAGATCATGTTGGCCACAGTCAGCCCAATGTAGATCAAATATAAAATGGTAGCGGTGGTACGCATCTTGGGCACCAGTTTGCCCACATTGGGGCCCGGGCTTTCCGCCCGCAGCAGATGCATGGTAAAGCCTTTGCCTTGGCCGCCGGTGAAAGCCAGCAGGAACACCAGCACACCCATGCCGCCAAGCCAGTGGCTGAAGGAGCGCCAGTAGAGAATGCCGTGGCTCAACGCTTCCACTTCCGGGACGATGGACGCACCGGTGGTGGTAAAGCCGGAAACGATCTCAAAAAAGGCGTCAATGTAGTTGGGGATCTCCCGGGAAAAGAAGAAGGGAAGACAGCCAAATATACTCAGTACGATCCAACTCAGACCTACACACACAAGACCCTCTTTGGCATAGAAAGCACTGGGGGCGCCCTTGCAGATCAAATGCAGCACCAGGCTCACGGCCATGGTCACGGCCATAGCCGCCAGAAAGCTGAACATGGCATTGTATTCGCCATAGACCAAGCTGATGAGTCCTGCCGGGATCATGAACGCTGCTTCAACGATGAGGATCTGGGCAATAAATTTGCCCATCATTTTATAGTTCATACCATACCTCCACTTATGCGAAGATATCGTTGAGCTGCCGCAACTTTTCCTTGCCGCTGGTGACCACCACGATGGTATCACCGGGCACAAAGCAGGAGTCACCGCCGGGAATCTGGGTCACGGAGCTGTGGGTAATGCTGGCCAGCAGTACGCCGCTGCGCAGCTTGATGTTTTTCAGCGGTTCACCGCAATGCATGCTAGAGGGCTCTACCATAAATTCAATGGCCTCTACCTGACCGTCAGCAATGGTGTGCACGGAAACGGCACTGCCGCTCTGATCTTCCATGGCTCGTACATAGCGCACGATATCATCGCAGCACAGCTCCTTGGGACAGATCACACTGCCGAAAGAAAGAGCGTCGCTGATGCTGCGGTATTCGCCACGACGCAACTTGGTAATCACCTGGGGTACGCCCTTGCTGGAGCCATACAGGGATACGATCATGTTTAGCTCGTCCACACCGGTCATGGTCACAAGTGCGTCGCAATCAGCAAGGCCCTGGCTTTCCAGCAGAGGCTGATCAGTGGCATCACCGTGGATCACATCCGCATCCGGCAGCATGGAAGCCAGCTGCATACACCGATCATAGTCGTGCTCAATCAGGCTGACGGAAATACCGCTGCGGCACAGCCTTTCTGTCAGATAGTGGCTGACGCGGCCGCCGCCGCAAATCAGCACCTTGCGGACCTTGCGGGTGACGATGCCCAAATTTTTCAGCAAGATCGACAGGTTGTTGGTAGGGGCGGTGACGAAAACCCGGTCGCCCTCTTCCAGAACAAAGTTACCGCGGGGGGTGATGGCGTTACCGCCACGCAGAACCGCGCATACCAGCACCTTGCATCGAACCACATTGTTGAGCTGATACAGGGGCAGATTCTGTAGCTTGCTGTTTTCGTCTACACGCAGCTCTACAATAGCTGTGCGGCCCTTGGCAAAGGTGTCTCGCCGCAGGAAGCCGGGGAACTGCAGAAGTCGCTCTGCTTCTCTTGCTGCCTGCCATTCCGGATTGACCGCCAGTGACAGCGCAAATACATCTCGCAGCGCATGGATCTGCTGGGTGTATTCGGGATTGCGGATGCGGGCGATGGTGTGCAGTTTGGGGTTAATGCCATGGGCGGTGGTGCAGCACAGCAGATTGACTTCGTCATCCTGCGTCACCGCAATCAGCAGATCTGCGTCTGCTACACCGGCCTGCTGCAGCACAGGCATGGAGGCGCAGTTGCCAGCCACGCCCATCACATCGATCTGTTCGCAGATATCGCTCAGATGCTGTTGATTTCGGTCAATCAAGGTTAGATCGTGGCCTTCTCCGGCAAGCCGCATAGCCAGAATGGTGCCAACTTCACCGCTGCCGGCAATGATGATCTTCATAACATGTCCTCCCGCTTCACAAGACTCCAATTTTATCCATTATAATATTTAATTATAGCATACTCTGACGAAAATGACAATATCTATTTCACTGTGCCTATTCTCGGCGGAAAAATGTTTTTTATAACTTTACTGGTTGTTAGAAAAAATGTGTTTCAAATTTTTCTTTAGCGAGCAGTTGCGCCGTAGGGCAGAGGCACGCCCTCGCCCTACGGTGGTTATTGCAACGGAGCGATAAACAGCAATTTATGTTGCGAAAAGAAAAACCCGCTGCTTTCGCAGCGGGCGGGGTTGGGGAAAGCTTAGGTCTCGAAAATTCTGGCGGTCAGACCCAGCAGCTGCCGGATGGGCAGATTCTGGGGACAAGCAGCCTCACACTGGCCGCAATTGACACAGTCGGATGCTTTACCGCCGTTTGCGGTATGTACCTCATGGTAATAGTAATCCGCAATGGGATCGTGGAAGGTCCGCTTGGTGTTCAGACAGCTGAACAGGTCTGGGATCTTGATGCTGGCGGGGCAGCCGGCTACGCAGTACTGGCAGCCGGTGCAGGGCACCTGATTCTGCTTAATGAGGATATCGGCAACCTTGTTCACAGCCTCCAGCTCCTTTTCGTTCAGGGGCTTAAAATCCTTCATATAGCTGAGGTTGTCGTTCATCATAGCCATATTGCCCATGCCGGAAAGCACCATCATAATTCCCTCGTGGCCTGCGGCAAAACGGATAGCATAGCTGGCGGCGCTCATATCGCCCAGATCCTTGTAGATTTGCAGGGCATCCTCGCTCATTTGGGCCAGCTTGCCGCCCTTGACCGGCTCCATGACCAGCACAGGCTTGCCGTGCTTGCGGCAGACCTCATAGCACTTGCGGCTTTCCACGCCGGGATCTTCGTAGTCCATGTAGTTAAACTGGATCTGCACCACTTCAATCTGGGGATATTCTGTCAGGATACGATCCAGCACAGAAGCCTTGTCGTGGAAACTCATGCCCAAGTGGCGGATCTTGCCTTCAGCCTTCAGTTCCAGGGCAGTTTCAATGGCATTGCAGCGCTTGAAATGCTCAAAACGGGTGGCGTTCAGCGCGTGCATCAGATAGAAGTCGAAGTATTCCACGCCGCACCATGCAAGCTGATTTTCGAAGAAGGGCCGCACGTCCGCTTCGGTCTCAAAATAGTCCATAGTCAGCTTGTTGGTCAGAATGTAGCTTTCTCTGGGGTAGCGGGCTGCCAGACAGTCCCGGATAGCGGTCTCACTTTTGCCGTTGAGATAGCCGTGGGCAGTGTCGAAGTAGTTAAAACCGGCCTCCAGGAAGGTGTCGATCATTTTCTTGAATTCTTCATAATCCACTTCTTCACCTACCATCGGCAAACGCATGCAGCCGAAGCCAAAATTCTTTTTGATTTTGTCCATATAAATCTCCTTTTTCTGTAGGGAACGTAAAGGACTGCGTTCCCTACGATTTAATGGGCGGAGTCTTGCTCCCACCGCTGTGTATTGCAACTCTTTTCATAAAAATAGGGCCAGGGAACCCCCTGGCCCTTGGTGTTCATTTATGCCAGAATGGGCTTCAGTGCTTCGGCCAGAACAGCCTTCTGGGCCTCGGCCTCTGCCAGATCCTTACCCAGGGTGGTGTAGTATGCCTTGACCTTGGGCTCGGTGCCGGAGGGACGGACGATGACGGTGGCGCCGCCTTCCAGGGTGTACACCAGCACATTGGCGCTGGGGAGGCCCGTCTCCTCGGTCTTCTTGTAGTCGACCACCTTCACGACCTTGTAGCCGCCGATCTCGGCGGGAGCATTCTCACGCAGGCCGGCCATAATGGCAGCCATCTTGTCCATGCCGCTGAGGCCGGGGAACTCGAAGGAGTCCACCTTGTTCAGGTAGCGGCCGAACTTGGCGTAGATAGCTTCCAGACGCTCCTTTACAGAAGATCCGATAGAACGGTAGTAAGCAGCCATTTCGCAGATCAGCATGGAGGCCACCACAGCGTCCTTATCCCGGACATAGGGGCCTGCCAGATAGCCGTAGGACTCCTCGAAGCCCAGAATGAAGCGCTCCACTTCACCCTTGGCCTCCAGACCTGCGATCTGATCGCCGATCCACTTAAAGCCAGTCAAGACGTTGCGCATCTCCACACCGTAGCTCTCTGCCACAGCATCAGCCAGAGGCGTAGAAACCAGACTCTTGACAGCCACGGCGTTCTTGGGCATGGTGCCCTTTTCAATGCGGCCTTCGCAGATGTAATCCAGCAGCAGCACGCCCACTTCGTTGCCGGAAACCAGCTCATAAGAGCCACCGGGACACTTCATGGCGATGCCTACACGGTCAGCGTCGGGGTCAGTAGCCAGCATCAGGTCAGCGCCGGACTTCTTGGCCAGTTCCAGACCCAGGTGCAGGGCTTCGTAAATTTCGGCGTTGGGGTAGGGGCAAGTGGGGAAGTTGCCGTCGGCGTACTGCTGCTCGGGCACGATGGTGATGTCATCAATGCCGAGGTCGGCCAAAATGCGGGTAACAGGCACCAGACCGGAGCCGTTCAGGGGGGAGTAGACCAGCTTCAGACCGGCGGTCTTGCAGAGGCCCGGACGAACCTGGCAAGCCTTGATGGCATCATACAGGCCTTCCTTGCAATCATCGCCCACATATTCAATCAGACCCTGGGCAACGCCTTGCTCGAAGGAGATGCGCTTTGCGCCTTCCAGAATGTCGGTCTTCTGAATTTCGTCATACACAACAGCGGCGGCATCGTCGGTCATCTGGCAGCCGTCGGGGCCGTAGGCCTTGTAGCCGTTATACTTGGCGGGGTTGTGGGAAGCGGTGACCATGATACCGGCGTTGGCCTC
>JAZUAW010000066.1:0-50390 GCA_045638225.1 Faecousia sp.
CCGAATGCGTTGTAATTGTAGGTATAGCTCTTTGTACCGCTGGCAAGGGTGCCACTGCCCAGTCTGGTCAGCTTGCCCTTAGTCCAGGTTGCAGACTTACCGTCATAACTGGTAGGACAGCCCATGGCATTGTAGGCAATGGTAGTGTTATTGAAACTAGTAAGCCGATCGGGATAAGTGGTACTATATCCGAATGCATCATCCGTTAGAGGTGTGCCGGAAGGTGTGCCCTCTTGCGTATAGTTGTATGCATACGCGTTAACTATATTACCATTATCATTATACTGATAGACAAAAGTTCTGTCAAGCGCCATATTATCCTCTTGTACAAGCTGTCCGTACTGGTCATAAGTGTAATAGGCGCAATTACCACCCGTAGCAGCCGCAGTTGTAATGCGGCCCATTTCGTCATAGCCATAACTGTGGTTTTCAATATCGGTGTTGCCAACTGTATCCTTAATTTGGTCAACCCGGCCAATGTTATAGATGAATTGCTTTGTGAACTTTTTACTACCAATGCGAATATCCTTTTGAGTCAATCGATGATAGGTATCAAAAACATTTTTCGTGCTGGCTTTAAAAGAGGACCCCAGCATGAAATCGTATGTCTCAACCTCGTTATTGGCGGCAGGATTATCTGCGGTTTTTGTATAACCGATCTTTTCGTTAATTGTGCTGAAATTGGTATTTGTGTAGGAAATACTGTGGGCAGTCATTCTGTTGATGCTGTCGTATGTAAAGCTTTCCTCGCTAATCACATCACTGGAATCAGATTCATTAGTTACGACTTTCCCCTCCAGCTGTCCCTGATAATTATATTCGAAGGCCGCTGTTTCGCTGACAAGTTCGTCTGTGGTTGTTGCCAAAGAAGCATGACCCCAGACCCTGCTAGGTATTACAACACCTCCTTCAGTTTCCTCAGCGGGCGTATAGCCGTATTGATTCGTCAAAACGCCATCAATTGAAAGCACTCTACCGTATTCATCGAAAGTCGTAGAGGTAGAATGGAGCGCGCCAGATCTAGCCGGATAGTAACTATCCGTCTGGGTATTCCCATCGTGTTCATGCTCTTCAACAGAGGTGCCATCTTTTGTAACTTTGGTCAACTTGTCAACAGAATACGCAAAGGTATAGTCTAGACTGCCTGCATGCAAAGCAGAAATATTGTTATTCGAATATTCGATAGAATTATACCGCCCGGACGCATTGCCAAAGATTCGCTTGGTCAACGCACTCATACCGTCATCATATTCGTCTGTTACGATCGTTCCATCCGGCAGTGTAACAGCTGTAACAACACCCCAAACAGGATCCATAGTGTAAACTGTTTCCTTGCCAAACTCGTCAGTAACTGTAACGGTATTATCACCGTAGTCAATGCTCCGCGTATACAAGCCCGAAACACTTTCTTCAACGACAAGGCCATTTTCTCTTGTGTAGGTTGTGGTTACACCGGCCTCGGTATTAGAGATCACATCCAAATATTCATCCAGAACTTGAGTGGATACAATAGTTCCGCTCTTGGTCATAAAGTCACAAACCAAGAACTTGCCAGAAACATTTGTGCGGAATCTTTTGAGGAATACACCCCTCACAGTATCCATTCGTTTACCAATATGACACGCGCTCAAATTATAGGTTGTGCCATTGTAGGTAACCGTAGCAGATCGTGCGCTGCTGGAAGTAATAACTGCCTTGCCATTATTATAGTAAAATTCAGATGTATTGATATTCTTCTTCTGATTTACCTTGTATCGCAGCAGGTCATTAAGCGTTACATAATAATTGTCGTAGGTGCCAGTCAAGTCAACATTTTCTCGACATTCAAACATGGTATTGCCACAAGCAAATACGGAGCCGCGAATGGGAATGCAGACATTTGCGGAGGTAATCAAAACATCTTCTGCGAGAACGACTCGTGCCCTGTGCTCGGTTGTCGAAGATGTATTCATCTGGAACATGAGACGCAGATCCTTCAGTTCAATGGCGCTGGTATTGCTGGGATACACATAAAGGGAATTGCCATCCGTAATATCATCCAAATATACTTTGTAGGCAAAGAACTGCCATTTCGTATCGCAAATAATTCTCGGATAAAAATCAATATCGCTTGCTGAGTGCGTGGAAATATGAATCATGGTTTCTGTAAATGCAGTATTGGTTGCCTTGCTTTTAACCCAGCCAGTCAAAACAAAGTAACCATTCTCATGATTGCTCATATACTCGGTAATATCACGGCTCCACTTATGGGATGATTGGTCATAGATGCCCATCTGCAGGCCGTTATCTCTACCCAGTTGGCAAGCGGATTGCGTTGCCGCAAGACTGTCCAATGTATTATAGATATTCACCACGCTCGGATACATATTGTTAATGAATAAATTGTCTTCATGAACAATCTCATAGGAGTACAGCGGCATACCAAATTGGTAGTGAATTCTGGTCATTACACCTTCATCATTATTGATTTCAACTTGGCTGCAGTTTTCGTTCGGGTCGCCTGTATAATCCGGGAATCTGTATACATTTTCTTTTACGGCACTTCCATTAATCAATTCAGTAATTCCAAAAATATTTTCGCTTTTTGCAACATTCACCTCGCGAAAAACAGTGCTGGAATTCGAGGGTGTAGTGGTGTAAGCACGGAATAGAGTGTTGCCGTTATAGGAAAGTACGTACCTCACTCCGGAATAATGATCAATAGTTGTGCTACCAGTGCCGAGGCTCAGTGTGGTATTATAAGTGCCGTCATTGTAGCTAATAGCCGTCATCTTGTTACTGGTATCATAGTCAATAACAATCGCTTTGCCCCTATAGGTAATACCTTCAAGTTGCTTACTGTCGTTATAAGAGCAGGTCAATACTTCCGTTCCATATTTATCTACAATGGTGGTAATGTATCCATGCCGATTATATTTTTCGATACTCAGATCGGGATATTGGATAACGTAAGGCTCATCAGTAGAATTCACCATTTTCATGATACGCTGAGAGTTATCTTCGAAAATATACACCCCGTTATCTTCATAAAAAGAAATGCGTTTTCCATTTCCATCCAACAGGTAGTAATCATAGGGATCGTCAAAATTCAGATATTTATGGACATTGAGCTTATAACCCGCTGCCATAAAAAACGGATTAAGGCTATTTACTGCCATTGTGCGGGTGAACATCAACGAGAGAGTAAATGGACCATTAACATCGCTGATCGACAGCAGCGGCAATTCATAAATGTAGTTCGCTCTGGGAAGATCCATTGTGATCTTACCAGGACTGCAATTCTTTACATAAGACATAATTTTTTCTCCTTTTCTTTGTTTGTAATTTTGTTATATATCAAAGCGTTATCAACGCAAAACATGGCGCCTTGGTTCTTTGCTGATCTCGCTGTGAGTACATAGTAACTTTTAACCTGGACAATTCCTGTCCTGGTTAAAACTGTTTTGCTAATATTTCTCAATTATTTCGGGGCTTGGAATAAGAATAGATCATACGTTCCAGAGTCTTTTGTTCTCCCGGCAAAAGAAAACCTGAATTATTTGTGTGCGCTGCGTTTTTGATTTTCTGCAAAAGCGCAATCTCATCTTCCGACATATACATTCTGTCCATGTGATATCCATCCACAACATATACGCCACCGGCATGGCGTCCGGATTGTGTATAAATTGGTTCCGTATAGCTTAGGATTTCAATGTCCCGCCGGATTGTTCTTTCTGATACTTCGAATTCCTCTGCCAAATTGCCGATGGTTTCGTATCTTCGTCTGCATAATGCTTTTAAGATTGCATTTCGTCTTTCATTGGTTCCCAATTTACACACCTCCTTTGCGATGGGAATAAAAAAGCCGGGCGCAAAGGAATAAGATCGCAATGATCCTATTCTTTCACGCCCGGCATTGGAGTCTGACCTACGGTTCTTCGCAGGTGCCCGTCCGGAGTCAATGACAATTACATAGATTTATTGAATTGGTGTCGCCATTCTGTAAAACAGTTGGCCCTTCGCCCTTCTCAAGGAAAGATCAATAATCATTTCCTTGCCGCATTTGGGGCATTTAATCTGTATGCGCCCGGTGCCTGCGGCTATCTTGTAGCCAACAATACGCTTGCAGTTGATACAACGAACGGCAACATGTGTCACGGCCACATTACTTTCGCTTTTCTCATCCATAACCAATCACTCCTCGTTTTTGCCGTGCTTCTTCTACCAAATAATTCCGCTCCAACAGTCCAAGGTGTTCCATGCGATACGCAAGCGTGGTCTTTGAAACGCCCAGAAACTGCGCCATTTCGCAAAACTGCTTATATCGTTGCTGAGAATACTTTCGACTTAATACTTTCATTTTGCTACCAAGGCCAAACATGAACATTGCTTCTTCTATCGCGTCCGGCGGCAACAACAACGCTACAGCCAATGTATCTGCTTGCCATTCGTACCAGTTGTGTACGGTTTTCTTTTCTGCCTTTCGGTTGAAGCAGGAGTGCCGGTACTGGGGTTCATACATAGCGGGATATCGCTGGTTGAGCAACAAGTGAGCCAACTCATGGGTAATAGTGAAATTCTTGCATCCGGTAGCAAGTGGGTTGCACAGCAACCTCTTTTCAACAAGTACTGTTTTGCCATCCAATAAATAATAGATTTCTCCCAATGTTGCGTCTATAACAGTTGTCCATATGGGAATAGATGCAGTTTGGCCAAGAATTGAACCGTCTTGCGTTAGATAGGCGTATTCAACCCTGTACCCCAACAGTTCTGCAAGTTGAGTTGGATCTATGTTGTAACACATGTGGTACTGTGGCACACAATACTGTTTATATTGCTCAACAACAGGTTGTGCAATCTGCTCTAAATCTCTGCGCGATAGATACACGGTTGAAACATCCATGTTGAGACCTCCTTACTGCTAAACTTTTGTAGGTGCATTATAGAACGAATGTTTGCAAATGTCAATATTGCATTTTGCACAAAATTCACATTGTGGTTTTTAAGGCAAACTCCATAGTAGCCCTGCAATTTACTTTATATAAATCTCAGCCAAACTGCTCTATGCCTCGAAATTATTGACAAGTAGAGCGGGGTGAATGCTTGATCAAATAAGCCTCGGAACTATTCGAGGGATTACAGAAAGAAAATTTGTGCTGCTGACTTTGTTGCCAGCAGCACATTTTTGCGCTATAATAGTGTCAAACGATTTGGAGGTGTCTGACATGAAAAATAACGCTGCCAAGTGTGTTCCGGTTTCTCCTGATGAATATATCCGTCTCACGGACGAGGAAAGTGATGCTAAATTGCTTAGCATTGCGACCGAACGGATTGCACATTATAATCCCAAGGCCGCTATTCCTGCGGAAGAAGTCTACAGGAAATTGGGTATCACCCAGGAAGATGTCAAAAACTGCGGTGATGTGGATATTGACTGAAATTTACGTATGACGAAGGCTGGGTAAGGCGCAATGCCGTACCCAGCCGTTTTTGTTACTTACGCAGAAATATCTTCTTCGTATTCCTCTGCGCTGAGGACTCTGGGGTGATACTGCCGATCCTGTGTGGTGCGCTCTGCACGGCGCACAGCGCCGAGAGTTTGCTGGAGTTGGGAGATTAGAAGTTTGCCCTTATCGGTCTGCAGGAAGCTCACCAGCGGCTCCAGAATGATGGTGTTATCCTTGTGCTGTCTGCGCACAGTTCTGCAGTCACGAATGGCAGTTGCTACCTTCGCTCTGACGTGCCGGCTGCAAGATTGCAGTTCCAGTTTATGCAGGTAGTCCTGAGTAAGAAATTCCATGCGCCGAACTTCCTCAGCGCTATAGGCATAGCTCTTTTGTGCCTGTTCCATCAGCTGCAAAAAGCCGCTGATCTGCTGTGAAAGTTTTTGCTCCATCATAGTGCTCAACCCTCGCCCAGAATATCCGCAACTACCACAGAGGGTCGGAATTTCGTGATGTCCACAACATCGGCCATTGCGGCATCAAACTCTTCCGGCTCATAATGCTCCTGAGATGCGAACAGAGCGGTGGTTGCATATTTGCCATCAAAGACGACCATGCCAGGAAACCCCTTGCAGTGGTTGCTGGGATCTACCCAGCCTACACCGGGATGATAGATCCGCAGACCTGCCAGGCTGGCCTTGACACAGCGCTCGAAGCCGCCATAGGCTCCAATAAGGGACTGGCAGAGATTGATCTCATCGGCATAGCAACGGATAACGGCACCTTCAAAGGTGGTGTAATCCCAGTACATTTCACAGAGCTGGGTTTCATAGCGGCAGAATTCGATCACCGGCTTGAGGATGGGCAGTGTCTGGCCTGCCACAGTATGGGTGATCTCGTCATCGAGATCGCGGTACGCCACCGCTTCGATGGTTTCATTGTAGCGGACGGCGGCACCGGTGGTAGAGTTACGCAGGCGATCCATCAGAGCGCGGATCTCTTCCTCGGTGCCATAATAGGTGCGGATGGCGGACATGCAGCGGGGTTTGGTGTAGTCTTCCAGACAGATTTCAAAGATTTCTTCACGATCAAGCATTTGTTGCTCCTCCTAGTTTTTTTCTAGGAAAACAAAACACCGTGCAGGACTAATAGCCTACACGATGCAAATCAATGAACGGATCGCAGGAATTCTCCTTGCAATTCCATCCGAAAAAGGGTATAATGACCTTGCGGTGCGGGGATTCCCGTTGTGTAGGTGGTCGCTTCACCTGCGCAGGTACTGGGGAGCGCCAACTCCTTAGTACCGCCGTTGTTCTGTTTTCCACTTATAGTATAGCATATATGTCGCCACATAGCAAGGCGGAATATTACACAAAATAATCGAGTGATATTTGTGCGGATTTTATATGTCGCCACATATCGCAGTAAGGAGACCATTATGGCTGTTTCGGAATCTCAATTGAGAGCATCTAAAAAGTACCATTCGAAATTCGAGCGCATTTACATCCGTGTTTCCTTAGAAGAAAAAGAAACCATTGAAGCCCATGCAGAGAAGATCGGCGAGTCAGTGAATTCCTTTGTCCGGCGCGCTGTAGTGGAAGCAATGGAACGCGAAGAAAGCAAAGAATAGATTGCCCGCCTCTCCCGCTTTGAATTGAACTAACAATGCCCGTGGTACCTTTTTTCGGTAGTCCACGGGCAATTTACAAATTTTTTGAAAAAACGCAAAAAAGCACTTGCGCAAAAAGCGGCATGGTGATATACTAAATTTGAGCTTAGCGATAAAACTTTTTTATGGTGATATTACTCCACGCCAAAGGATGCTTCACAGCACCCTTCATTTGGTGTGGATTTTTTCATCAGCAATTGATCGAAAAACCGCACCTAGAGGATGCCAGACGGCACCCTATGTTTTGGTGTGGTTTTTTTGCACTCAAAATGCTCGTTGCCAACATGCTCACCGAAGTGAGAATTCCTCGCCAGCGACAGCAATGACTATTTCAGTTGACCATCTACAGCCAATTCTATGAGTGCAAAAGGGCCGTGGTATCGTTGCGACCAAAATGGGAAAAAAGTTGGATTTTTCCAGTTTTAAAAAGCGCATCTCTAGTCTGGAAGCTCCTCAAGAGTAGCAACATTCCCGCAGTTTACCTGTTTACAAAATCCGCAGTTTACACTTCGATTTTTGGAGCCGTAAACTCCGGATAAAACGCCTTAATCTCGCTAATCTCAAAAGCCAAAAAAGCCTTGCGCCGCAAGGAGAATTTCTAATTCTCGAAAAGCGCAGAATGGGCAAAAAGATGACTTCGTTAGGACGGGCAAAAAGTCCCTCAAAAAACACCTCGAATACCCTCAACGGGAGGAATGATCGTGCAAAAAAACAAAATCGAACAAAAAATTAGGATTTTGCCGTTTTTTCCATTTGGCTATTGTAGCCACTTGGCCACAACGCTTATTGGCAGAGACAATCCTTACGCCAAACGGCTAACGCTGGGTGCAGACCCGGATAAGACGCTTGGTGCGAACGAGAATTACAAGCGACGGCACTTAGACAGAATGACCTATCTTATCAAGAAGGGTCTGGTGAAGGACCGTACATGGAAATGCGGCACCCCCTCAACGGGAAGGACCTTCCGCGTCCTAACTAAGGCCGGACTGGTTGCGGCAACCGAGGCTCCAGATGAAGCACTGGCTAAGACAGAAGAGGAAACGGACGAGCGAGAGGAAAATAACGGAAATATAAAAGACGGTAATTTCCGCCGCACCTCTCAAGGAGCAACCACCCTCCGCGAACTCCTGGACGCTTATGCGTCCGACCCCTGCGAAAAAAGCCAACAGATGTTCGACGAGATCCTTTTAGAAGCCGTTATGGATGGGCTGACAACCCCTTTAACACAAGCACTCCCTGTAGTACCGTTTGCCAAAATCAGCACCCGTAAATACAGCCCGAACCAAATCTACAATATTTGGCGCACCTCCCACAGAATGGCCATGTTCCGAGTAAACGACCACCTGACCTACCTCGACCGCCGACCTTACGACACTGGATTTGCCATCGACGGTATCCATGACGAGGGAAGCTACAATGCCTATGTAGAAAAGTGCGGTCACACGATGGCGTCCCTAACCTACTATGCTCTGACACGATGGTATGCAGCTAACCCAGGCTGCTATCAAATAAATCAGCAAGACCCGGACATGAGCAACGAGGCAAGAGCCGCATGGTTAAGTGCCCCTGCCTACTATATGTCAACAGAATTACCTTTACTGGAAAGGCAAGATACCGACAATAACAGCAGTGCATTGTACGGGAGCAAGCAGAGGCTCAACGCTATTTTCACCGGCCTTGCCACAGGACAAAAGCAGAACTACATCTGCTACCACGGCCACCCCGGTGAGTTCAAATGGAATAAGGTAAGAGAAAGACAAACCAAAGAAGCAGTTGAGCAATGTGTTCACGAGATGAAAACACGAAATCCTGAACTGCCCTTGAACGATGCGGTAAATTACGGCCTATACTTCTGCTCAAGTTATCATCAATTCCTGGCTCTCTTTGAGCGCACCAAGGAGCGCCACCGAAAAAAGCTGGCAAAAGGCAACTACCTTACAAATGAACCGTTCATCAGCCTTCACGCAATCCCGGTCAATGACTCCGGGTGCTTCCTCCTATGGTTTCTTATGCAGCTCTCCCCAGGCGAGACTGAGCGGAAAATCTGTAACCAGCTCGTTATGCAAGATCCAAACTTCCAACATCAGACGAACCGCTGTTATCCGCTTACCTACAAAGGCAATCGAGTGTTTCCCGGCTACACAATGGATGTTGCAAAAATCAATGAAGTCCTGGAAGATTACCTCGACGGACAAACTTTTCTCTTGGCTTGCTTCCCGGACCAGGCAAAATGGTATAAACACCTTTTCCCCGGAATTACCATCCTTTGATTATCGGGGTTTTTAAGGGCCAATTTCATTTCGGACGCCAGCATACACACCTACGGTACCATTTGGCCTGATCTGGTTTGGGACCTATGTAATTTCTAACACCTCCACCACCCCCCAACGACAAGAGTCAACAGTTTGGGATCTATGTAATTTCTAACACATCCATCGCTTCAAAAACCACATTCCGGCAAAAGCAACTAAGGAGAATAAAAAATTATGAAAAAGACCATAACCGGCATTACAGGGACTATTTCAGTAATGATCCTGATATTCCTGTGTGGGTGCGCAAACCCAATTTCAGCAACCACCACCAATGGCGCCGACCAGGTAGACCCCACAAGTTTTTATTCTCCAACATTTCCATCATCTATCTCCAGGACTTCAGCTGAATAGGTTTGGTCCAATGTAATTTCTAACACCACTAATCTTTCAGAACGTCAAAATTAGCAACGGTGTCAACTGTCCTCGCCACGGCGACGACTATAGCACTAATGCATCCGAACCCACCCCACACCTACACTAACGAACAAACGGAGGACCAAAATGGTAACTGATTTATCAATGCTTACGTTTAACATCAAAGAACCGTTGTGTGTTAAAGCACTCCACGCAATTAATATCGCAGCCGAGACGCACGCTTCACCTTCAGTCCTGCAAAACCACAAGGTGACCTCTCTGCAGGACTGTCCGCTCGTCATGACGCCCGTCGAGGCAGCCCGGATCCTCGGTATTGGGCGGAATTCCATATACGCCCTCTTGAGATGTGGTGCGTTAAGGTCTATCCGGGTAGGCAAACTCATCAAAATCCCAAAGGCCGCATTAGAAGAGTACCTGCAGCGTTATTAATCAGCGCCACCCTGCCATTGCGGCAAGATAAATTGCCGCAACGGTAACAAAACATTGCCAGCACAGTATTTTTGTGGTACAATCACTGCGTACCTAGCTATGCGGCAAGAAGAAAGGAGTATTATATGCCGCGTAGTTCATCATCAAAATCAAAGCGTGCTCCCCAAGGCATGGGGTCTATCCGCAAAGTCCAAAGAACGGTCAAAGGAAAAACCTATACCTACTACGAGGCTCGATATTCCGTGGGTTTTGACCCCGGAAATGGTAAACAACTTCAAAAATCCATCACTGGAAAAACGCAAAAAGAGGTTGCCCAAAAACTAAAAGAGGTCACTGTTTCCATTGATCAAGGCACTTACATTCCGCCTAGCAAAATGACCGTGGGCGAATGGCTCGATATATGGGCTAAAGAGTACTTGATCAGTGTAAAACCAAGGACCGTAGATTCTTACCAATCCACTATCAATAAGCATCTGAAACCCAACCTTGGTGCCATCAAGTTGGAAGCATTGGCGGCGCACACCATTCAAGCATTTTACAACAGCCTTGCAAAATCGCAGAAAGACAGAGAAGCACTGTCGGCCAAGACGGTTAAAAATGTTCATGGCGTTCTACATAGTGCCCTTCAGCAAGCCGTCTTAAACGGATATATCCGCTCCAATCCGACCGATGCCTGCGTTCTGCCCAAAATCACCAAAGCGGAAATTAAGCCTATGGACGAGTCCCAGATTGCTGAATTTTTGAAAGCCATCAAAGGACATCGTTATGAAGCGCTCTTCACCACTGCTCTCTTCTCCGGTACTCGCGAAGGCGAGATTCTGGGTCTGCAGTGGCCCCAAGTCGATCTGTCTAAGGGTACCATAACAATCAAGCATCAGCTCCAAAAGGTCCGTGGAAGTCAAGGTGAATACACTTTAGTCCCCACTAAAAACAGCAAGAGCCGCACCATTACTGTAGCCCCTTATGTGGTTGCCGTTCTGAGAGGCGTCAAGCGCCGTCAGCTGGAAAATAAGCTGTTGCACGGGGCATGTTGGGAAGATACCGGTTTCGTCTTTACAGACGAACTGGGCAGACATCTAAAGCACCAGACCGTCTATCTAGACTTCAAAGAAGTTGTAAAGAGCATTGGATGCCCGGATATCCGTTTTCACGATTTGCGCCACTCCTACGCTGTAGTGTCCATCAAATCCGGTGACCCTATCAAGACCGTGCAGGAAAATCTGGGCCATGCTACAGCTGCGTTCACCCTGGATGTGTACGGCCATGTGACGGATCAGATGAAACAGGAAAGTGCTGACAGAATGGAGCGTTTTATTCAAGATGTAACCGCATAAGGGAAAACCCAATGGGAAACTAAAGGGAAAACTAAAGGGAAAACCGAAAACCACCACTTATGAATTCTAACTTTTCGGCTTAAAAATAGGCCGTAAAAGCAAGAAAAAGCACCAAAATCTTACGATTTCGATGCTTTTCTCTGGTGGGCGAGGCGGGACTTGAACCCGCACGTCCGCAGTGAACACTAGAACCTGAATCTAGCGAGTCTGGACACGCCCACCGCATAAATTGCCATAAATGTTCTAAAAAGCACCGATTAGCAGTAGTTTTTACAACATTATTATATCAAAAAGCAAGGAGAAAAGCAAGGGAAATCTGTAAAAATCCCTTGCTTTTTCTATGTTGTTGACCAAAGTGTTGACCTAAAAAGAAGCAGAAAACTGCGGCGGCTCTAGGGCTTTTCGTACTTTGTCTGTACAACCTGTTGACCTCAGATTGCGCCATTAAGCCGTTTTCGGATTTCCCGCATAATGTTGTCAGCTATGACCCTCTGCGTTCTTCTATCTTGCCAAATCTTTTCCCCATTCTAAAAGGCAATGCTGACAAAAGTTTCCACATCAAAGGCGAGGGCACGCAGTAAATCATCCCTTGCTTGCTGCAATGCCGCCGCATGAATCTGCGGCACGATGGCGGCGAGTTTCTATTCTGCGATTTCCTCCGCTATCTGACGCATTTCCGCTCTGTGTTCGGCTGCTCTGCCGCCGTGTCCGTCCTGTGTACCTCTGCCGCATAGATTGCCGTCAAAGGATGGTTGGAAGCCTGTATAACTTGTTATCATTTTCATTCACTCCTATATGGCCGTGGCGGGTGGGTTTTGGTATTGGGAAAGCACTCCAATCCAAACAGCGTAATTCCCTGCCCACATCGTTTCACGAAAGAAAACTGGTGGCGGCGTTCGGTTTTTCCGTCCGCCGCCTATAATATCAGAATCCTAATCGTCTATATGCTTCCTCTTTGGTTTCCTTTTTCTGATAAACAGAAGATGTATTATCATGTAATATATCTGTACTATATGTATTATTTCTCTTTGGGTTTCCCGACATATTATTCTGAATTCCATACTCAGATTTCTGAATTTCCGTGGCGGATTTCGTATTTTCCGTGAGATAAAATTCTGATTCGCCGCAAGTCGGATTTTCCGCAAGGGCATTCTCATAGAAGATATAGATATTACTGCCCAATTGGATGGGGCGCAAATATCCGTTGTCAATCAGATTGCGTATGCCGTCATAATAACTGTCTTTCTTGATACCCCATTCTTCGCACGCTTGTCGGCTTAATTCAAAACGATAATTGTCTTGATTCTTGTTGAGATAAAGCCACATTTTAAGGCCTGACCCTTTTAGGGTATTCATCGCTTGCTGCAATGCTTCCAAATTGTTCATTGCATAAAGGTTGTCTTTGTCCCGCTTTGTTCTGCGGGCAATCTGAACGATTTTCTAATTCGGAACACTCATTGTGTTACCTCCTATAAGTATTTTTGAAAAGGAGAGTATGCAAGGGCGTTCTGAATAGAATCTGCGTGGCGGCTTTCGGAAAATCCGCGACGGCGCATTATATGTATTCTTTCTCTATATCTTCTACTTATAAGTATACATATATGTGGCGCAGTAAACTAAATTGCTGCCAACTGACAAATCCGTGGCGGCGGCGCGCTTTTTCAGAATATTCTTGGTGCTTTCTCTCTCTTTCTTTCTAAATATATTATACCACAGATTTTCTGAAATTTCTAATTTCGATCCCTGTCAAATTCTGTGCCGACGCCACATTTATATAGTAAAACCCTCCCCGTGGCGGGGAGGGAATCTCAAATTATCTTCCAGAATCGAGAACATCGACTTCGTTGATGCATACGCCGCTGCTAAAGAAACCTTGTCTGATTGCCAGTTCATATTTCTTGCCAGCTTCAACGCGTGCAGTTGCGCCAGGCAAGAACTTTTTACCGACACCCCATCTGATACCGATATCAGTAGGTTGCATAATATTGAATTTAGCAATTTGACCAGATGCACCTGTCCAAATTACATTCATTGTAGAAACCTCATGGATATACACCGAGCCACCAAGGCCGTTTGCAATTTTAATGGAGACCGTTCCATCTGTGCGCAGAGAAGCAAGAGGGAATGCACAGTTGGGGCAAACACCTGCTCGATCAGAAACTTGCTTTCCACATTCAGGACATTGAATCAGTGCCATAATTTTTCTCCTTTATAATTAAAATTCTATTTATTTTGCGTTTTTAAGATAACCCGCCGTGCGTACTACTGCTTCATATTCAGATACATAACGGGCTACTGTGCCGCGGTCGCGCTTCATCAGTTTGGCAATCTTTGCATAACTGCCATGCTTCTGATAAAGCTGCCACATCTTTTCTTTTTCCTGTTCGGTGACTCGTTTTGCCATATCACCGCTTCAAAGACTTCACGTCAGCCTTACGGACAGGGGCGTGCTTCATTGCCTTTGCAATGGCTTCTTCGATGTACTTGACATAGTCGATTTTCTTGTCGCCTGCGCCGTTTGCTTCCAGTACGGCATTCATCTTGTCAATCTGATTGAAAAAGGTGTCGGGGACAATGACTCTTTCCATTTCGGTGTCGATGGTGATACGCATTTGAATTTCCTCCCAATAAAACAAAAATTGTACGAAAAGTTCGGTTTTCGCCGATTTCCGTACAACCAATTATATATATATATATTGTCAAGCTTTTTGCCGAAATTCAGCAAAATTTAGTAGAATACAGAATATTTCAAGAGGATTCCCGCTGAATCCATCGAAATTAGGCAAAATCCAGCCGAATTTGCTTCGATTTCTGCGGATTCTTTCAGATTCTACGGAAGAAAGCAAGAATCCAGCCAAAACCATTGATTTTCCACAGAACAGAACACGCCGGGAGGAAATTCCTCCCGGCGCAACGATTATAGGCCAAAAGCATTGGCAAATTTATCTGTGGCGGCTTTCATCCGTCCTATATCAGAGCGCACATAGAAATTGAGTGTTGTGCTTGCATTGGTATGTCCCAGTATTTCCTGCACACTCTTAATGTCTGCGCCATTATCCAACAGCAAGGTAGCGCAACTGTGGCGGAGGTCATGGGGTGACATATCCGGCAAATCATTTGCTTTCATAAACCGCTTTACCCGGTGGGTCAATGCGTTGGGTGTGCGGGGGATATAATCGCCCCGGTCACTGGGGAACACAAAGGCGTTTTCGCCGCTCTGGGGGTGCTCTGCCGCCCGGTAGGCGTGTAATTGTTCAGCCACAAAGGGCAGCAACGGAATAGTGCGAACACTATTCTCCGTCTTTGGTGTATCCACCACATTCCCCTTTTCCGGTGAATAGGTAATGTTCCGGTTTACATCAAAGGTCATATTCTGAAAATCAAAATCCCGCCATTGCAGACCCATCAATTCACCCCGGCGCAATCCCGTGGTCAGCAGCAGATACATCATGCACCGGAAATCGTTGTCGCAATCCGGGAGCAATTTCAGAAACGCCTTTGCTTCATCCGCAGAAAAGGCATCCACCTTTTTCTTTGCCAGTTTGGGGCAATCAACCTTGTCCATAGGGTTCTTTTGTATCAATTCCTGTTCTTCGGCAAAATCGAAAATCATCACAAGCACACAATAGGAATGGCGCACGGTCTTGTCAGATACAGGCTTTCCTTGCTTGGTCTTGTATTCCGTCCGCAGATAAATCAAGAATTTCTGCACATCCAACGCCGTAATGCTCTGAATGGTCTTGCCCCTAAAGTAATCCGCAATCCGGTTTGTGGTGTGCCTGTAAAAGTCAACTGTGGTGTGCTTGTGGTTGCCATCGTCCACACAGATCGGAAACCAATCCTCCAAGGCAAATTTGGCAAACTCCGTGTGCTTTCTTGACATTTCCCGTTCTTTGATTCGCTGGGGATTGTTTACATCTTTCTGATATTCCTCCTTAGCTTCCCGTTCCCATTCGGCGGCGGCTTTCTGCGCCGCTTTCTCTACCCTTGACGGAATCATACCCTCCGGAATTTTCCATGTGGTACAACTGAAAATCTGCTTGCCCAGTTCATCACGCCCAACGCACGCCTTGAATTTGTAGGAAACCACCTTGCCGTCTTTCTTGTTTTGAATGATACTTGCCATTGATAACATTCCTTTCTTTTCTGCCATCAATGTGCAAATTCAGACATTTTGTTGACCTTTTTGTTGACCTCGCCGACATACCCCAAAACATAGGGGCGGCAAAAATGCCCAAAAAGTTAGAAAAAGCACCGAAATCTTTCGATTTCGATGCTTTTCTTTGGTGGGCGAGGCGGGACTTGAACCCGCACGTCCGCAGTGAACACTAGAACCTGAATCTAGCGAGTCTACCAATTCCACCACTCGCCCATATTTTGTTTCGCGCCTCAGCGCTTGAGTATATTAGCATATCATATTCCATTTGTCAACACTTTTTTCGTATTTTTTCAAAAAATTTTTCTCTCTTCCATTTTGGCCATTTTCATGCTACAATAAGCAAAAAGCAACAGGAGGCGACCTATGGATTTTCTGCCTATTTGCAAACAGGATATGATCGAACGGGGCTGGAGCCAGTGCGATTTTGTATATGTGATCGGTGACGCGTATGTAGATCACCCCTCCTTTGGCCATGCCATTATCAGCCGCATTCTGGAAAGCCATGGCTACTCTGTGGGCATCATCTCCCAGCCCGATTGGAAAGACTCCAAGTCCATCGATGTTTACGGACGCCCCCGCTTGGGCTTCCTGGTCAGCGGCGGCAATATGGACTCCATGGTCAACCATTATTCCGTAACCAAACATCGCCGTAAGACCGACGCTTTCACCCCCGGCGGCGAAATGGGTAAGCGGCCCGACTACGCCACCGTGGTCTACTGCAACCTGATCCGTCAACGCTACAAGGATGTGCCCATCTTAATTGGCGGTATTGAAGCATCCCTGCGTCGCTTGGGTCATTATGATTACTGGTCCGAAAGCATGAAGCGCTCCATCCTGCTGGACAGCCAGGCCGATATCCTGATGTACGGCATGGGCGAAAAGAGCATTGTTGAGCTGGCAGACGCCCTGAACGCCGGTATGGAAGCCAAGGACATCACCTATATCGACGGCACGGTGTACAAGACCGCCCAACTGGACGAGAGCCTGCCCACCATCATGCTACCCTCTTTCCAAGAGCTGAAGAGCAACAAAAAGAAATACGCTGAGAGCTTCAAGACCCAGTATGGCAACTGCGACCCCTTCACCGCCAAGCGGCTGGCAGAACCCTACGACAACTTCTATGTGGTGCAGAATCCGCCCCAGAAACCCCTGACCACCGAAGAAATGGATGCGGTCTACGCCCTGCCCTACGCCCGCACATGGCATCCCAGCTATGCTAAAAAGGGCGGCGTGCCTGCCATCGAGGAAGTGCAGTTCAGCCTGGTCAGCAATCGTGGCTGCTTTGGCGCCTGCAGTTTCTGCGCACTGACCTTCCACCAGGGCCGCATCATTCAGACCCGCAGCCACGAGAGCATTCTGGCCGAAGCGGAACTGATGGTAAAGAACAAGGATTTCAAGGGTTACATCCACGATGTGCGCGGCCCCAGCGCCAATTTCCGCCACCCCGCCTGCGACAAGCAGCTGACCAAGGGCGCCTGCGGCGGTCGGCAATGCCTGTATCCCACCCCCTGCAAGAATATGAAGGCGGACCACTCTGACTATGTGGCATTGCTTCGTAAACTGCGGAAGATCCCCGGTGTGAAAAAGGTCTTTGTTCGCAGCGGCATCCGCTTTGACTATTTGTTGGCAGATAAGAAGGACACCTTCTTCAAAGAATTGGTGCAGTTCCACATTTCCGGTCAGCTGAAGGTAGCCCCGGAGCATGTTTCCGACGCGGTGCTGGACAAGATGGGCAAGCCCCGCAACGCAGTGTACAATAAGTTTGTGGACAAGTATTTTGCCCTCAACAAGCAGTACGGCATGAACCAGTATTTGGTGCCCTACCTGATGTCCAGCCACCCCGGTTCCGGACTGAAGGAGGCTATTGAACTGGCCGAGTACATCCGGGAAATGGGCTACAATCCGGAGCAGGTGCAGGACTTCTACCCCACCCCATCCACCCTTTCCACGGTGATGTATTACACAGGTCTGGATCCCCGGACTATGGAAAAGGTCTATGTGCCCACCGATCCTCATGAAAAGGCCATGCAGCGGGCACTGATCCAGTATCGAAACCCAAAGAACTATTACTTGGTACGGGAAGCGTTACTTGCCGCCCATCGGGAGGATCTGATTGGTTCCGGACCCAAGTGCCTGATCCGGGCGGTGCCTCCCAGAGCAGGCAAGCCCTCTGCGCCCCCGCCCAAGGCTCCCGCAAAGGGCAAACCCACAGCACCGCCTCCCAAGCTGCCGCCCCGTGGCGGAAGCCGCATCACCACCCCCGGCTTCAAAACCAAACCCGGCCTGAAAACCAAGCCCAAGAAAAAATAAGCAACGCCCCGGTGGAAAAATCCCACCGGGGCGGAAATATTCGCAGTACTTCAAATTTTGTTTAGCGAACAATTGCATCGCAGGGTGGAGACATGCCCCGCCCTACGGTGGTTATTGCAACGGAGAGATAATTCTCAATTTGTCTTACCATCCAAAAGCAAAAAATGCCCCCGCTGGTTGTCCAGCGGGGGCAATGTACGTTGTAAGAATTACAGGTACTTCTTGACTTCCTCGGAAACGTTGGCAGGATCCTCGGAGATGGTCATGGTGATGTTCATATTGTTGGCCTCTGCAAAAGTGGCGCACCATGCGACGAACTGCTCAGCGGTAGCCACATCGGAGCCGATGGTCTTATACAGATTGTCGATGAACACGTGGGTAATATCGAAGTTGCCGGCGTGCAGACCGCTCAGGAAACCCTTGAGCATATCCACATTGCTGATAGCATACTCCTTAGAATCCACCAGACGGACCTTGTAGTTGACATCATAAGTCAGCTTCTTGCCATACTCGATGCAAACCACATCGCCATTGGCGTGTTCCAAAGTCTCATGGATGGAGTCGATCATCTTCTTGGTCTTGCCGGAGCCCTTCAGGCCCATAATAACACGAATCATAGGATATTCCTCCTTTGCTATGCCAAATATTGGCTTACTGATATTCTACCAGTTAATTGCGGATTTTGCAACTACTATTTTGCAAATTTGTAAAATTACTTCTCGTAACCGGGCTTGCCCAGCAGGCGGAACATATTACGCTTATAGAATTCCACACCGGGCTGGTCGAAGGGGTTGACGCCCAGCATGTAGGCAGAAACGCCGCAGCTCAGCTCGAAGAAGTAGAACATTTCGCCCAGCTTCTTATCATCCAGCTTGCCCATATCCATGGTAATGACCGGAACGCCGCCGTCCACATGGGCAGCCAGCGTGCCGCGGAAAGCCTGCTCGTCCACGAAGTCCAGGGTCTTGCCGGCCAGATAGTTCAGGCCGTCCAGATCCTTCTCATCGGCGCCCACCACAGCCATCTCGGCGGGGGGATCGAATCGGATCATGGTCTCAAAAATATTGCGCTCGCCCTGCTGGATCATCTGGCCCAAGCTGTGCAGATGGGCGGTAAACTCAGCAGTGACAGGGAAAATGCCCTTGCCGTCCTTGCCTTCGGACTCGCCGAACAGCTGCTGCCACCAGCCGCCCATCATCTTGAAGCCGGGCTCGAAGGACTCCAGCAGCTCGATGCACTTGCCACGGCGATACAGCAGGTTACGCACAGCGGCGTACAGCCATACAGGGTTCTCGAAAGAGCGGATGTCGTATGCCTGCTTGGCATCAAAAGCACCCTGCATCATGGCCTCGATGTCGATGCCGGCCACAGCGATGGGCAGCAGACCCACAGGAGTCAGCACGGAGAAGCGACCGCCCACATTGGCGGGGATCACGAAGGTCTCCCATCCCTCGTCGGTAGCCATCTGCCGCAGCGCGCCCTTGCAGGGATCGGTGATGGCGAAGATGCGCTCCTTGGCGGCAGCGCCGTACTTCTGCTTCAGCATGGAGACCAACGCGCGGGTAGCGATGGCGGGTTCGGTAGTGGTACCGGACTTGGAAATGATAGCGACGGAGAAATCCTTGCCATCCAGCAGACGCACCAGTTCATTCCAGGCGCGGGTGGACAGGCCATTGCCGGCGAAGAAAATCTGGGGATTGCCCTTGCCCTTGCCCAGGTTATGGTTGCAGCCCTGCAGCAGCTCGATAGCAGCACGGGGGCCCAGATAGCTGCCGCCGATACCAATGACGACGAACACATCGGAATTGGCGCGGATCTTCTCTGCGGCAGCGCTGATGCGCTGCATCTCTTCGGTGGGCTCTTCCACAGGCAGATTCAGCCAACCCAGGAAATCATTGCCGGGGCCATCACCTTCAGTCAGGGTCATGTGGGCGTCAAACACCTCTTTTTCCAGAGCCAGCAGATCGGGCAGGGAAACCTGTCCCCACACATTGGAAATATCAACTTTGATCATACGATCGGCACATCCTTTCGTTTTTACTCTGTATATATGTTAGCGCATATTTGAAAGAAACGCAAGTAAAAATGGAAAAGTTAAAAAATTTTTCCATTAACTATGGCTTTTTGCTTTCGGGAGGTATATAATAAGCGGGTAAAATATTGTAAGCAACAATTTATCTTATGAAAACAAATATGGAGGATACATACATGCGTTACGGTTTCGGAATTGATCTCGGCGGCACCACCGTCAAACTGGCTTACTTTGACCAGCAGGGTCAGCTGCTGCACAAATGGGAGATCCCTACGGATACTTCTGACAACGGCAGTCACATCCTGCCGGATATTGCCGCAGCTGTCAATGGCTATCTGCAGGAAAACCAGATCTCCAAGGATGCCATCATCGGCATCGGCATCGGCGTACCCGGCCCCATCAACAGCAAGGGTGTGGTCCTCAAATGTGTTAACTTGGGTTGGGGCGTATTCAACATCAGTGATGAATTGTCCGCGCTGACCGGTCTGCCTGTCAAGGCTGGCAACGATGCCAATGTAGCCGCTCTCGGCGAATATTGGAAGGGCGGCGGCGCAGGCTGCGAAAATATGGTCATGGCGACCCTGGGCACCGGTGTTGGTGGCGGTATCATCATTGGCGGTCAGGTGCTCCACGGTGCCCACGGTGCCGGCGGCGAGATCGGCCATGTTGTACTGAACCGCGACGAAACAGCCCTTTGTGGCTGCGGCAAGCGGGGCTGTGCCGAGCAGTATTGCTCCGCCACCGGCCTTTCCAATCTGGCCAAGGGTCAGCTGGCTGCAAGCGACGCTCCCTCCAGCCTGCGCGGTCTGGAAAAGATCATGGCCAAAGATGTTTTCGACGCTGCCGCTGCCGGTGATACCCTGGCTAAGGCTGCGCTGGAGCAGTATTATGCCTATCTGGGTGAATTCCTGGGCAACTTAAGCTGCATCCTTGATCCCGAAGTAATCGTGCTGGGTGGCGGCGTATCCAACGCCGGTCAGGTGCTGCTGGATGGCATCGCACCCCACTTCCGTAAATTTGCCTTCCACGCCACCGCTACTGTGGGCTTTGCCATTGCCCAGCTGGGTAACGACGCTGGCGCCTACGGTGCTTTCAAGCTGGTGCTGGATGCCTTCGCATGAGAAATCGCTGTGACTGCCACATCCACATGATCCTGGATGGGCTCTCTTGGCGTGCTGCCATCGCCCGCCACGCTGACCGGCCGGATGACGCCTTTATCCACCAGGTTCTGGCCGCCTATCGGGATGCCGGCTACACCTACCTGCGTGACGGCGGGGACCGCTGGGGCGCTGGTAAACGGGCGCGGGAGTTGTCTGCCGATTACGGCATCCGCTACCGCACCCCCCTTGCCAATCTGTGCAAAGCTGGTCACTATGGCAGATTTATTGGAGAAAAGTATGAAAATCTCCGGGAATATGCTGATATTGTCAAGAAACATCGTCAAGACGGTGCGGATTTTATCAAAATCATGATCTCGGGTTTGATGGATTTTGATCGGTTCGGACGGCTTTCCGAGGAGGGTCTGCCTGCTTCGGAGATCCGTGAGCTGATCCACATCGCCCATGAGGAAGGTTTTGCCGTTATGGCCCACGCCAACGGCGCAAGAACCATGGAAGCTGCTGCTGCCGCAAAGGTGGATTCCATCGAGCACGGCGCTTATGCCGACGCTGATGCGCTATCTGCCATGGCAGAAATGGGTGCCGTTTGGGTGCCTACCATATCCACTGTCTGCAATCTGCTGGGTAAGGGCAGGTTTGACGAGGATGCCGTTTCAGCCATCGCAAACCACACTGCACAAAACCTGCGGCAATTTGTCCAGTTGGGCGGTCTTGTGGCTTGTGGAAGCGATGCCGGCGCTTGGGCTGTGCCCCACGGCTGCAACACAGAGGAAGACCATCTGCGCAATATTCTGGGCAGCGACACCGATGCCATTCTCAGCAAAGGCAACCCAGCTATTATGGATACATTTTAAAGGAGATGCCTCAAGGCATCTCCTTTTTGCTGCATCAATTGGGATTTATCGTTTCGTTCTTCGTGTCATTGCGAGGAGCAAAGCGACGTGGCAATCCCCCGGTTAGAGCAAAAATGTGTCAAAAAGCATGGTCTAAAACCTTTGGGGATTGCCACACCAGTGTGCGCACTGGTTCGCAATGACAGTTCTATCGGAACGATAAACCAAAATTTGAAGTACCGTGCTGGGTTCTTATCCTGCTTTCCCCGCCATAGGATGTTCCATACATTTCTTTGCGCGAGGTGGCACATATGGAACATTCTGAAAACACCATCATTCTCCGGGGCGAATTGCAGGAATTGCCCCGTTTCTCCCACGAAAATCATGAAAAGCGGTTTTACCGTTTCCTGCTGTCGGTGCGGAGGTTATCCGGCGCGATCGATCTGTTACCGGTGATCGCCGAGGAGAGCCTTTTGAACCAAATGAATCTTTCCGGCGGGGACATGATCCGGGTAGAGGGACAGATCCGTTCCCATAATCAGCGGGTAAACGGTGTGCGGCGGCTACTGATTTTCGTGTTTGCCTCCCGCGTCACTACCGAGGATGGAGAACCCATCAACAGCGTCAGCCTCTGCGGCCCTCTGTGCCGTACCCCCATCTATCGCCGCACACCCCTTGGGCGGGATATCTGCGATGTGATGCTGGCGGTACCCAGGGCCTTCCACCGGGCAGATTACCTACCCTGCATCCTCTGGGGGCGCACCGCGGGACAGATCGCCCTGTGCCGTACCGGGGACTACATCAGCCTGCAGGGCAGAATGCAAAGCAGGGTGTATACAAAACTGACGGAGGAAGGCGCTGAGGAACGCACCGCCTATGAGATCTCCGCCCTCACCGCTCAACCCATGACAGAGGAATTGTAACGGCAAATTGTTGTTTACATAAACAAACAATATTTCCAATGTAGGGTGGGGGCATGCCTCCGCCCTACAATACAATCATCATGAAAACAACAATTTATCTGCTTTACACCCGCAATTTGCCACTTTCTTTTTGGCCTTTTCTATGATAGAATAGGACAAAAGGAGGTGCGTTATGGAAGAAAAAGTACAAGCAATCATCCAAATTCTGAAAGAAAAATACCCCGACGCACCCTGCGCCCTGCACTACAGCAAGGACTATGAACTGATGATCGCTGTGCGGCTTTCCGCCCAGTGCACCGACGCACGGGTGAATCTGGTGACCCCCGCTCTGTTTGCCGCTTATCCCACTTTGGAGGCCATGGCAGCAGCTGATATTGCGGATGTGGAGCAACTTGTCCACTCCTGCGGTTTTTACAAGCACAAAGCCCGGGACATCGTACTGGCCTGCCAGATGCTGCTGTCTGACCACGGCGGCAAGGTGCCCGGCACCATGGACGCGCTGCTGAAGCTGCCCGGTGTGGGTCGCAAGACCGCCAATTTGCTGCTGGGCGACCTGTATGGTGAGCCCGGAAGCGTAGTCTGTGACACCCACTGTATCCGTATCTGCGGACGGTTGGGCCTTTCCGAAGGCAAGGACCCGGAAAAGGTGGAACGGCAGCTGCGTGCCGTCCTGCCCCCGGAGGAGAGCAGCGATTTTTGCCACCGCATCGTACTCTTTGGCCGAGAAGTTTGCGCCGCCCAGCGGCCCAAATGTGACAACTGCCCCCTGCGTCCCCATTGCATTGTATTCACAGGAGAAAAATGAGGCTTGCTTTTTTCACAAAGAGCCACTACAATAACAGAAATTACTTTTAGGAGGAACTAAACCATGGAAAACATTAACAATAATCTGCCTGAGGAAGAGATCAACATTCTGACTCTGACCGACGAAAACGGCAACGAGGCCGAATTTGAGTATCTGGACGTCATCGACTATGAGGGCGCAGAATATCTGGTCCTGCTGCCTGTGGAAGAGGACAACGACGAGATCGTCATTCTGCAGATCGAGCCCGTGGACGAAGAGAACGAGAACTATCTGGCTGTGGAAGACGAGGAAACTCTGGCTGCCGTGTACGAGATCTTCAAGGAGCGCTACAAGGACATTCTGACCTTCGCTGACTAATATGATCGAGCAATTTTCCCGCACGGAGATCTTACTGGGAAGCGATGCTATGGAGCGGCTGCAAAACGCCCGGGTGGCAGTATTCGGCATCGGCGGCGTTGGCGGCTACACGGCGGAAGCATTGGTGCGCAGCGGCATCGGCGCCATCGATCTAATCGATAGCGACACCGTGTCCGTCACCAACATCAACCGTCAGCTCTTTGCCACCCATTCCACGGTGGGCCAGTTGAAGGTAGAGGTGGCGAAAGCCCGTCTGCTGGATATCAACCCCCAGCTGACCGTACGCATCCATCCTGTGTTCTACACCCCGGAAACAGCAGATCAGTTTGATTTTACCCAGTACGATTATATCGTCGATGCCATCGACACCGTCACCGGCAAGCTGTGCCTTGCGGAGCGGGCTTTTGCTGTCGCCACGCCCATCATCAGCTGCATGGGTGCCGGCAACAAGCTGGACGGCACGGCGTTTCAAGTAGCAGATATCAGCAAAACCAGCATCTGCCCCTTGGCAAGAGTCATGCGCAAGGAGCTGAAAAAGCGAGGCATCCACCACATGAAGGTGGTATTCACCACGGAAGAGGCCCTCAAGCCTGTGGGCGCCGAGGAAGAGGCCGCTGCCATCGGCAAGCGGCAGATCCCCGGCTCCACTTCCTATATTCCCGGCATCGCAGGTCTGTTGCTGGCTGGCGAAGTGATCAAGGATCTGGCCGGCCGATGACCACCGATCCCGGTGCGACCGAAGTCGTGACAAAGGCGTTTGCGCCGATCACCGTACCCTTTCCGATCACCGTATCGCCCCCCAATATGGACGCACCCGCGTAGATGGTAACGGCATCCTCAATGGTAGGATGCCGTTTTTTTCCCTTCAGGCTTTGCCCGCCCCGGGTGGAGATGGCCCCCAGAGTCACACCCTGATAAATTTTCACATGGTCGCCAATGACGGTGGTCTGGCCGATCACCACCCCGGTGCCGTGGTCGATAAAAAAGGCATTGCCCAGTTTTGCACCGGGATGGATATCGATACCAGTACGGCTGTGGGCCAGTTCCGTCATCATTCTCGGCAGCAGCGGCACATCCAAACCATAGAGGCTGTGGGCCAGCCGCTGCACCCAGATGGCATAAAAGCCGGGATAGGAAACGATGATCTCCTCCGGGCAGCTTGCCGCCGGGTCGCCATCCAGAAAGGCCTGCAGGTCCAGCTCCAGCATTGCACGAACCGCCGGAATGCTTAGCAGAAAGCCTTTGGCACCATCCCGGTTTATCATGGCTTCCAATCGCCAGAAAGCATCCGCCGCCAGCATGGCAAGATAGCTCTCCCGGCTGGCACAGCGGCGGAGCCTGCCAAAATAATCTGGAAACAGCAGTCTTTCCAGCTTCTGCAACAATTCCGTTACTTCCTCCGGCTCCGGGTGACACAGATCGGCAGACCCATCAATGGCCCGCTGACGGCGGTAGTCTTCCAGTAGTGGCTTCAAAAATGTTTCCATAGTCATCCCTCCCGCCCCGTTTTATCACAAAGGCCGGGAGTTTTCCATCGAATGAGAGGTCTTGTTATGCAGCAACCAACGCCCCTGCTATGTTTAAAGAATAACCTTTATGCAAAGGCGGAATACGAGAACCCTACCGGCTCTATCAAAGACCGGGCAGCCCTTGCCATCCTGCAAGATGCTGAGCAGCGAGGATGGTTACCTCCCGGCGGCACCGTGATCGAGGCAACCTCCGGCAATATGGGCATCGCATTGGCGGCACTATGCAGACAGAAGGGGATGTGTTGCATCATCGTCATGCCCGATTCCATGAGCCGGCAGCGACAGGAAATGATGGCCGCCTATGGCGCCAGGGTGGTGCTGACCCCCGCTAACGATGGCATGACCGGCGCTGTTGAGACCGCCCAGGCATTGGCAAAGAAAATCCCCGGCAGTTTTCTGCCGAAACAATTTGAAAATGAAGCCGGGGCGCTGGCCCACTATCGCACCACCGGGCCGGAAATATGGGCACAAACCCAGGGCAAAGTGGAAATTTTCGTGGCCGCCTTTGGTACCGGTGGCACCATCACCGGCACGGCCCGGTATCTGAAAGCGAAAAATCCCAGCATCCGCATTGTGGCGGTGGAGCCGACAGCCAGTCCCCTGCTGTCAGCCGGGTGGGCAGGCAGCCACGGCATTCAAGGCATCGGTGCCAATTTTGTGCCAGAAATACTGGATGTATCGCTCATTGACGAAGTAGTCACTGTAACGGATGAAGATGCCTTTGCCACTGCTAAATATCTAAACGCCCAGGGCATCCCCGCCGGTATCTCTGCCGGAGCCAATGTGTGGGCTGCGGCCCGCTTTGCCAAAATGGGCCCATATACCGTCACCATACTGCCGGATTCTGTCAATCGTTACGACACAATCAAATAAAAAGTTCCTGCCTCGCTTGAGGCAGGAACTTGGTTTTTAGATACCCAAAAGGGCCTTGGCAAACATGAAATATACCAGCAGGGACACAGCGTCCACGATGGTAGTAATAAAGGGACTGGCCATCACCGCCGGGTCTGCCTTGCAGGCTTTGGCCACGAGGGGCAGCACACCACCCACGATCTTGGCGATGATAACCGTCAGCGCCAACGCCAGACAGACCACCAAATTCACCTCTGCGGTAATATCGTGATTACCAAAGAGCATCCGGTCCACCAGCCAGATTTTGGCGAAGCACACCACCGCCAGCGCCACCGCGCACAGCACCGAGGTGCGGATCTCTTTCCAGATCACCCGCCAAATATCGCTTAGGTCCATTTCGTCCAGACTTAACGCACGGATCACGGTAACAGAGGACTGCGATCCGGAGTTACCGCCAGTACCCATCAGCATGGGGATAAAGGCTGTCAGCGCCACCTGCGCCGCCAGTGCGCCTTCAAAGGCGGTAATGATCAATCCCGTAAAGGTAGCCGACACCATCAGCAGCATCAGCCACGGAATACGGTTTTTGAATAGTTCAAAGGGCGTAGACTTCAGATAGGGCTTCTCAGAGGGGGTCATACCACCCATCAGCTCCATATCCTCGGTAGCCTCTTCTTCGATGATATCCATGGCATCGTCGAAGGTGACGATACCCACCATACGTCCCTCGCCGTCCACTACAGGCAAGGCCAAGAAATTATAGTGGCTGAGCATACGGGCTACTTCTTCCTGGTCGGTCTGGGTACTGACATGGATCAGATTGGTGATCATCAGCTCCTCAATCCGCATCTCATCATCGACAGCCAGCAGCAGGTCTTTAACGGTCACCAGACCAATCAGATGCTTATTGGAATCTGTGACATAGCAGGTGTAGATGGTCTCCTTGTCAACACCCTGGCGGCGGATGCGCAAGATGGCCTCCTCCACCGTCATATGGGGCCGCAGGGTCACATACTCCGTGGTCATAATAGAACCTGCGGTGTATTCCTCATAACGCAGCAGCTGATTGATGGTGTTGCGCATTTCCGGATCGGCATTTTTCAATATCCGCTTGACCACATTGGCCGGCATTTCTTCTACGATGTCCGCCGCATCGTCAGCATACAGCTCGTCGAAGACTTCCTTCAGCTCGTTATCGGAAAAGCCTCGGATCAACAATTCCTGTGCCTCTGGATTCATTTCTACAAAGGTCTCCGCCGCCGTTTCCTTGGGCAGCAGGCGGAAGAAAACAGGAATTTGTCTGTCATCCAGATCATCGAATATCTGGGCAATGTCACTGGGGTTCATAGTGGAAAGGATATCCCGCAAGGTTGTGTATTTTTTATCCTCCAACATTTGCAGGAGCGCCTTTTCCACGATTTCAAATCGTTCTGCCATCAAGCTTCCTCCTTTTTGAAAAAATCAGAAGCGAAGCATGCAGTCCATCACGGACTGCCGAGATTTTCTACTTCGCTCCGGGCTGCCGGTACTACTTCCCGCGTCCATGATGTTCCCCCCTTTGTGGCAAAAATTAGTATGACGCATACATTTCTATTCTACTCCCACACATGGACATTTGTCAATAAAAACAAATTGCTGTTTATCGCACAGTTTCAAAACTTGTGTCATTTCGAGCCAGTGTGCACACTGGCGTGGGAATCCCCTGGTTAGACAGGAAATGTTACGAAAAATGCCCGGAAATCCTAGGGGATTGCCACACCAGCCTGCGGGCTGGTTCGCAATGACAGTTCTATCGGAACGATAAATGAAAATTTGAAACCTCAACAAAAAAAGGGCACCGCTGTGCGGTGCGCTTTCTCATGTATTCCCTTATTCCACGCAGACCACGCCGCCATCTTTGACGGTAACGGTCATACCATGCTGGACATAGTTCAAAAATTCCTCGCCCAGGCTGTCCACAACCGGCATCTGGATGCCGTCCAGCCAGACAGGGGCCAGGATGGAACCAGCAGCTGCCAAAGAGTCTATGGGCTGGCTAAAGAGCATGCAGGCCGGCTGACGGCCCATGGCGCAGGCGCAGTACAGAACCAAACCGCCGGTGGTAGAGCCAATGGTCTGGGGCAGGCACAGGGCCTTGCCAGCCAGGGGCTTGCCATGGATATCTGCATTGTTCTGGTCACCGCAGGTGGCCTTCTTGTCGCCAAACTGCAATGCGCCCTGGAAGGATGCCAGGGTATTGAAGCCGCCATGAGAAACCACAGCTTCGGCGCTTACGGTGCCGGGAGCGATGACGCGACCTTTAAATTCCTTCATATCAGCATCCTCCCTTCGTAATCTTTTCGAGGATCTCCGCCTCGGTGTAGTAGCGAGCGGTGGTGTAAGTACGCAGCTTGTTGGAAGAGGTCATGACGGGCATGGACTTACACAGGGGGTTATTCATGTACATCAGGGGGCAGATATAGGAAAGGATGACACCGGTGGCCTTCAGGCGAGGGGCATACTCGCTCTTTTCAAACTCTGCCTTCACAGCGGGAGCGGCGGTAAACACAGTGGGAACCAGCACCTTCTTATTGCCGGATTCTTTCAGACCCTTTTCCACTGCCACGGTCCAGTCGATGAGCTGCTGCATGCTCATGTGGGGGCAGCCCACAAAGCACAGCTTAGGCTGGGCATTGGGGTTCTTCCACATGACGGGGTAATTCTTCTGCACACGCGCCAGTTCCGCATCGTCGATGATGTATTCCTTAGCACCCTCGGCAATGAGCTTCTCGCCCAGTTCCTTGGCTTCAGGAGTCAGACCGGCAATGTGGTACAGACCAACCGCACCATTGGAGGCGGTGGCTGCGCCGAAGTCCTTCAGATAGGCGCAGTTTTCATCATTCAGCTCCGTACCCAGCCATGCTTCCATACCCATGATATAGGGCACATCCTCCATAACCTTCATGCCGATGGCGGAGCCCAGCAGCTGTGCCTCGGGCTTGTGCTTGCAGTTGACCTTAATGACCCAAGTTGCCTTACGGCCCTCGTCGGTCAAGAGGCCAAAATTGGGCACGAAACCGGCGATGGAGCCCATGATGTCCATAATACCGGAGTTACGGTTGCAGCGAGCACCCAGCACAGAGTTGGCATAGACAACAGCGGAGGACTCTGCCCAGCTGAGCACATCGCCCTTATTGGGCTTGTTGCCCACCTGATCCAGGTAGCAGGCGCAGGTGAAGGCATCCTTGTCCATCAGACCCAACTGATTCAGCTGGCTTTCATAGCTGTCCTGGGTGGCATACATGATTTTGTTAAAGATCAGCTTCTGCAGGAAGTTGGCGGGCACATTCTTATCCACGGGACGAGGGTCTACGCTAAATTGCTGCTGGGACAGGGCACCGGCATCGATCAGCTGCTGCATCAGGTCAAACACCGGCTTCATCATCTTCAGGCCGAAGGAAGTAACCAGATGGTTATAAGTAGAGGTAACAGGCACCATCTTATCAGCGCCGAAGGCTTCGCCATACATCACCAAGGTCTTCCAAACCTTGGCCATGGTTTCGCCCTGGGAGCCATTCAAGACGGCCTGCTGTTCAGAGGTTAAAAACATAAATATTTTCCTTTCTTTGTAGGGAACGCTGTTCCCACGGAGTTGCTTTAAATCTTCATTGCCACATCCCAGGCGCCCCAGATGACGGTGCGCAGGTTGCCCACCTTATTGGCATCACCAATCACATGGACATTCTTGGCCTTGGGATTATGGGCCAGCGGCTGGGGCTTGTAGCCAACGGACAGGATTACGGAATCGGTATCGATCTTAAACTGCATGCCGTTCTTGTCGGTGACGACGACGAAACCGTCCTTAATTTCCTTCACACCGGTCTGCAGATGGACAGGCACTTTGTTGGCTTCGAAGAAGTCACGGAGGAAAGAAGTATTAGCCAGGCAGATACCCGGGGTGGTGATCAGATCGTCCTGCATCTCCACGATGGTAGGTTTCTTGCCCTGCAGGAACAGCTCATAAGCGATCTCACAGCCGGTCAGGCCACCGCCAATGATGGTCACATTCTCACCAACCTCTGCCTTGCCCAGCAGGAAGTCCACAGCCTGGATGGTCTTTTCCACGCCGGGAACGGGGATGCGGTTGGCCTTGGAGCCGGTGGCGATGATGATCTCGTCTGCCTT
Organism: Faecousia sp.; assembly: GCA_045638225.1. GTDB lineage: Bacteria > Bacillota > Clostridia > Oscillospirales > Oscillospiraceae > Faecousia. The sequence continues at coordinate 30,625 of JAZUAW010000066.1, forward strand.
GCAGTCGTCGATGTTGGTCACCTCAGCATTCAGCTTCACCTCGATGGACGGATACTTGGCGATCTCACGGCGATACCACGCAATCAGATCTCTATCCTTTTCCTTGAAAGAGGGGGCTGCGGCAGCGATGAACACACCACCCAGCTGACCGGACTTTTCATACAGAGTGACCTTGTGGCCACGCTTGGCGCAGACAATGGCAGCTTCCATGCCGCCGATACCGCCACCGATCACAGCCACATGCTTAGCCTTCTTGGCAGGGGCAATGTAGTGTTTCTCAGACTGCATGGTCTCGGCGTTCAGGGCGCAGCGAGCCAGGTGCATGGTATCGGACAGGTCCTGGGTATTGTAGTGGCCCTTGGAGGAGGAGAAGTTGAAGCAGCCGCTGTGGCAGCAGATGCAGGGCTTGATATCCTCCAGGCGGTCCTCCAGCATCTTGGTAATCCATTCAGGATCATCCAGGAACTGGCGGGCAACGCCCATACCGTCGATCTTGCCCTCAGCGATGGCAGCAGCGGCAACATCGGGCTCCATACGGCCAGCGCAGACTACGGGGATGTCCACAAACTTCTTAATGTGGGCTACATCCTCCAGGTTGCAGTTCTGGGGCATATACATCGGGGGGTGTGCCCAGTACCAGGAGTCATAAGTACCATTGTCAGCGTTGAGCATATCGTAGCCGGCGTCCTGCAGGTACTTGGCAGCCTTCTCAGACTCTTCCATGGTACGGCCCTGCTCGGGAGCATCATCACCGGGGACGATGCCCTTGGCAAAGCCCTTCAGCTTGGACTCAACGCTGTAGCGCAGGCACACAGGGAAATCGTCGCCGCAGCTTTCCTTGATGGCCTTGACCACTTCGGCTGCAAAGCGATAGCGATTTTCGAAACTGCCGCCGTATTCGTCGGTACGCTTGTTGAAAAATTCAATGGCGAACTGGTCCAGCAGGTAACCTTCGTGGACCGCATGGACTTCCACACCGTCAACGCCGGCTTCCTTGCAAAGCTTGGCGGTCTTGGCAAAGGCCTCAATGATCTCGTGAATCTGCTCGATGGTCATTTCGGGGCAGATGATATCGGGGGCCCAGCGGTTGGGCTGAGGGCTGGGGCAGGCCAGCTCATGGCTGGTGTCAATGATGGGCTTCATGATGGCCCGGGTAATTTTCTTCTTGTGCAGAGGGCCGACCAGCTCGGTAATGGCCCAAGAACGGCCCATGCCGGCGGTCAGCTGGATGAAGAGCTTAGCGCCGGTCTTATGGATCTCATCCATAAAGACCTTCAGTTCTTTGAACATCTTGGGATTCTGCCACAGCCACTTTCCCCAGAAGGTATCCCGCAGAGGGGCGATGCCAGGGATAATCAGGCCAACATTGTTCTGGGCACGCTCCAGGAACAACTTGGCAGCCTCCTTGTCAAAGCCGCAGCCGGTCAGCTCAAACCAGCCAAACAGACTAGTGCCGCCCATGGGGCACATGACAATGCGGTTTTTGATTTCCACATTGCCAACTTTCCACGGCGTAAACAGGGATTCATATTTTGCATCCATACGGTTTTCTCCTTTATTTTTAGTCTGATTCCATTATACAGCCAGCCGCTTCCTTTGTCAACAAATGGCAGGATGAACAATGATTGACAAAAGCAGGACCAAATGGCCCTGCTTTCAAATACGATGCTATGATAAATTGTTGTTTAGCGCAGCAAAATGAATGCCATTGCGAACCAGTGACCGTGGTGCTCCGCGCAGCGGATACAAAATTTCAATGATTGCCGGGGGCAATCATACCTTGATTAGGTCACTGGTGTGGCAATCCCCAAAGGTTTTGGGCGCTCTTCGTGAGGTTTTCCTCTCTATTTAGGGGATTCCCACGCCAGTGTGCGCACTGGCTCGGAATGACAGCAAATTTGGTAAACAACAATTTATGTTGCCATAGTGATTTTTCGCAGCACGTTCAGGAATATCTGCCACCAGGTCAGCCGTGGCACGCCGTCCTTGGCCACCATATTGACCTGCGCCAGCACTTGGTCACCGGCCTTAACAGTCATAGTCCCCAGCTTCTGTCCTCTGCTGACAGGTGCTGTCACTGTTTCATCCAACACCACTTGGGTGGTCACCTCTCCACGCTGGGCCTTATCGATCAAAAATTGAGGCAGCTCCGCAGGGATAGCAGTAACCGTACCTGCCGTGCCCAGTTTGACCGGCACCTTGGGGTCCACAGGGGACTCCGGTGTCACCAGCGCATAATTGGCAAAGCCGTAATCCAGCATCTGCTTACAGCTTTCAAACCGTTCCTGGGAGCTTTCCGCCCCCAGCACCACCGCAATCAGTTCCATACCATCCCGGCAGGCGGATGCGGACAGGCAATGGCCCGCAGAAGAGGTATAGCCGGTCTTCAGCCCCGTACAGCCCCGATAAAAGCGCACCAGTTTATTGGTATTGGACAGGCCAAAGGTACCACCCCGGACAGTATCCATCCATATGGTGGTGAACTTTTTGATGTCCGGGTGTTTTGTCAGCAGTTCTCTGCTCATAATGGCAATATCATAGGCAGAGGTGAGATGATTTTGCGCTTCCGGGTCATCGTCAAGGCCGGTGCAGTTGACAAAATTGGTATCGTTCATGCCCAATTCTTTTGCCCGGCGGTTCATCAGTTCCACAAAGGCCGACTCCGAACCAGCGATATGCTCAGCCATAGCGCAGGCGCAATCGTTGGCAGAACTTACCGCAATGGATTTAAGCATATCCGTGACGGACATGTTCTCCCCCGCCTTCAAATAAATCTGGCTGCCGCCCTTGGCTGCGGCTGTTTCAGAGGCGGTAACCATATCCTCCCAGCCGATCTTGCCGCTGTCGATAGCTTCCATGATTAGCAGCATAGTCATCACCTTGGTCACCGAGGCCGGGGCCAGCTTTTCATGGGCATTTTTCTCATAAAGAATCGTGCCGGTGGCAGCATCCATCAGCACCGCGCCTTTGCCCGCAACATCCAGTTCCACCGCCGATACTCCCTGTGGTAGCCAGCCCAACAGCAGCACCATCACCAATAGCATACACCCAATTTTTCGCATTGCGACCCCTCCCATTTTTTCGTGGTACAACCTATGCGACTTTGCACGGGAATATCACGCTAAATTGCCCTTTATCCCTCCGTTGAATAACCACCGTAGGGCAGGGGCATGCCTCCGCCCTATAATGGACCTGTTCGATAAACGAAAATTTGAAATTTTCATTTTTTCCTGCAATATTATCTAGAAATTATTGACGATTTATGATAGAATGAAAAAACTATGATTTCGGAGGTATCTTTATGCGCGGAATTCCCTCTTTGATCACCGACATTCGCAAAAAAGTATTCACAGAAGTGGCCCGGATGGCCTATGCCGGACAAGGCTATGAATGCGCCAACGACCTGCCCTACATCATCGTCCCCGGCGATCGCCCCCTGCACCGGGAATCTGTGTTTCTGGAGCGCGCCATTGCCGGCGAGCGTGTGCGCCTTGCCATGGGTCTTTCTCTGCGTCCGGCTGACGGACGCCACTTGGTCACCGAGGGCATGGATGCCGCTGCCGTTGCCGAGCAGTACTATGAGCCTCCGCTGATCAACATCATCCCCTATGCCTGCCATGCCTGCCCCACCAACCAGTACAAGGTCACAAAATACTGCCAGAACTGCCTGGCCCGTTCCTGCGAAAAGGTCTGCCCCAAGGGCGCCATCGAAATGGAAAACGGAAAGTCCCACATCGACCAGAGCAAGTGCATCAAGTGCGGCAAGTGCGCCAAGGTCTGCCCCTACAACGCCATCATCCATCTGGAGCGGCCCTGTGCCGCCTCCTGCGGCATGGATGCCATCGTATCCGACGAGCAGGGCCGCGCTGTCATCAATCAGGACAAGTGTGTGGCCTGCGGCCAGTGTCTGGTTTCCTGCCCCTTCGGTGCCATTGCGGACAAGGGTCAGATCTACCAGGTGATCCAGTCCATTGTCCAGGGTGACAAGGTGGTGGCCATCATGGCACCTGCTTTCATGGGTCAGTTCGGCAAGCATTCCACCCCCGGCAAGATCATCGCCGCCATGAAGCAGCTGGGCTTCCACCGCATTTTGGAGGTTGCCGTTGGCGCGGATATGTGCACCATCGAGGAGGCCAAGGACTTCCTGGAGAAGGTTCCTACCGGCGAGCAGAAGTACATGGCCACTTCCTGCTGCCCCGCATGGCATTCCATGATCCATAAGCTGTTCCCCAGCGAGGTGGGCAACATTTCTATGACCCTGACCCCCATGGTCTTTACCGCCCGTCTGATGAAGAAGAAGCATCCCGGCTGCAAGGTGGTCTTCGTAGGTCCCTGTGCCGCCAAGAAACTAGAGGCCATCCGCAGCGATATCCGCTCCGATGTAGACTTTGTGCTGACCTTCGAGGAATTGCAGGGCATGTTTGAGGCCAAGGAGATCGACTTTGCCACCATTGCGCCCATGTTCGATCTGAACGAAGGCACTGCCGCAGGCAGAGGTTTCGCCGTAGCTGGCGGCGTTGCCAAAGCTGTGGAGGATCTGGTCCATGAAACCCACCCGGAAATGGAGATCAAGACCGCCCGGGCCGAGGGTCTGCGGGATTGCCGCAAGCTGATGACATTGGCCAAGGCCGGCAAGTACAACGGCCACCTGCTGGAGGGCATGGCCTGTCCCGGCGGCTGCGTAGCCGGCGCCGGCACCCTGCTGCCGGTGGAACTGGCTGCCAAAGTCATCGGCAATTATCAAAAAGAAGCCGACACCGCCACTCCCATGGAAAGCCCCTACCGCGATAAGGGCCACGAACTGGATTAAAATAACAAGGGCACGCCTCACGGCGTGCCCCGCTTTTTTGTCCAACAAATTGGGATTTATCGCTCCGCTTCAAATTTTGTGTCATTCCGAGCCAGTGCGCACACTGGCGTGGGAATCCCCCGGTTAGAGGCAAAAAGCTATCTAAAACCTTGGGGGATTGCCACACCAGTGACCTAATCAAGGTATGATTGCCCCCGGCAATCATTGAAATTTTGTATCCGCTGCGCGGAGCACCACGGTCACTGGTTCGCAATGACATATCGTCGGAACGATAAACAAAAATTTGAAATGCTGTTCGTAAAAATCGCTGCCGATCACTCAGCAGCGATTTTTTATTTACTTTGCGAATTCGACAGCCTTGGTCTCGCGGATGACGTTGACCTTGATCTGGCCGGGGTACTCCAGCTCGGCCTCGATCTTCTTGGCGATGTCACGAGCCAGAATGATCATGTTGTCCTCGGTGACCACCTCGGGCTTGACCATGATGCGGACCTCACGGCCTGCCTGGATGGCGAAGGCCTTGTCAACACCGGGCCAGGAACCAGTCAGTTCCTCCAGCTTCTGCAGACGGCGGATGTAGTTTTCCACATTCTCACGTCTTGCGCCGGGACGGGCAGCGGACACAGCATCGGCAGCCTGCACCAGCACAGCAATGACAGTCTTGGGCTCCACATCGCCATGGTGTGCCTCAATGGCATTGACCACAACGGGGTTCTCCTTGTACTTACGAGCCAGATCAGCACCCAGCTGCACGTGGCTGCCCTCTACCTCATGGTCGATGGACTTGCCAAGGTCATGCAGCAGGCCGGCGCGCTTTGCCAGCGCCACATCCACGCCCAGCTCGGCAGCCATCAGGCCGGCGATATGGGACACTTCGATGGAGTGATTCAGCACATTCTGGCCGTAGGAAGTACGATACTTCTGGCGGCCCAGAATCTTGACCAACTCGGGGTTCAGGTTGTGCACACCGGTCTCGTAACAGGCGCGCTCGCCTTCCTCGCGGATAACACGGTCCACCTCGCGGCGGGACTTCTCCACCATGTCCTCAATGCGGGCAGGATGGATTCGGCCGTCCACGATCAGCTTCTCCAGTGCCAGTCTTGCCACCTCACGGCGGACAGGGTCCAAGCTGGAGACCCTGATGGCCTCGGGGGTATCATCAATGATCAGATCGACACCGGTAATGGTTTCCAGGGTGCGGATATTGCGACCCTCACGGCCGATGATGCGGCCCTTCATCTCATCATTGGGCAGTGGCACCACGGACACGGTGGTCTCTGCGGCATGATCGGCAGCACAGCGCTGGATAGCGGTGGCGATGATCTCACGGGCCTTGTCCTCAGCCTCGTCCTTCATCTGCTGCTCGATTTCCTTGATCTTCATAGCGGTTTCGTGGCGAACCTCGTCCTCCACGCTCTTGAGCAGGTAACTCTTAGCCTGCTCCTGGGTCAGACCGGAAATGTTTTCCAGCACCTTCATCTGCTGCTGGCGAGCCAGATCGGCTTCCGCCTGGGTCTCAGCCACCTTCTGCAGCTTGCGTGCCAGTTCCTCTTCCTTCTTCTCAAAGGCTTCGGTCTTCTTATCCAGATTGGTTTCCTTCTGCTCCAGTCGGCGCTCCTGCTTGGAGATCTCAGCCCGACGTTCCTTGATTTCCTTCTCGTACTCTGTGCGCAGTTTATGGATTTCTTCCTGTGCTTCCAGAAGAATCTCCTTTTTACGGTTTTCGCCACTGCGGATCGTATCATTGTAGATACGAAGTGCATCCTCCTCAGCGGACTTAATATGCCGCTTTGCGTCCTGATGCTTCTTGGCATAAATAGCGATACCAACGAAAATGCCTGCGATGATGCCTACAACAGCACCGATCACGGCAAATAAAAGCTTATCCATAATTTCGCAACGCACCTCCTTCTTTTAAAATAGTTGGCCGAAGGGGTGGGCGCGATCTGGCCCATGGGGTGTAAAATTGGCAGTATAACACGCCGGAATCCCGGCAGCAAACATTGCAAATCAAACGCCGCAAAGGCGCGCATCGCGAAAACCCGGCTTCAGCCGGTTATCATGAAATACGCCCCAAACCCATATTGGGGCAGTATACACCATACCGCATATATTTTACCCACCAGAAGGACAATTGTCAAGTCAATTTGCACAAAAATATTTATTCCTCCGGGGATGATTTTTCCCTTTGACGAAAAAGCTACACTATGATATAGTATATTGTTGATAAATTGGGATTTATCGTTCCAAAAAACTGAGCAATAAATGAAAATTTCAAACTCTTTGGAGGTTTTACTATATGAGAATGCGTAAAATGAAAAACCGGGACAGCCGGATGGAAAAATGCGGCGAACTGCGCATCGCCGATCCCGCTGCCCTGAAGGGTAACTGGCGCAGCCTGAAGCCCGATTGCACCGCCCTTTGGGTGGAAGTGGGCTGCGGCAAGGGCAAGTTCACCGCAGAAACCGCCGAGGCCAACCCCGATGTGCTGCTGATCGCTGTGGAACGTTGCCGGGAAGCCATGGTAGTTGCCATGGAAAAGGCACAGGCCATGGGTCTTACCAATGTTTTCTACATCGATATGGATGTGGCCAACATCGAAGAAATTTTTGCCGGCTTTGAGATCGATCGGCTGTTCATCAACTTCCCCGATCCCTGGCCCAGAAAGAAAAACGCCAAGCGCCGTCTGACCCACAGAGGTTTCCTGGACAAGTACTGCCGTGTCATCAAAGAGGGCGGCGAGATCCACTACAAGACCGACAATGCCCCCCTGTTCGAGTTCTCCGTGGAGGAGTTTGCAGCTTGCGGTCTGCAGGTTAATAATCTGACCCGGAATCTCCACGAGCACGGCATCGTAGGCATCATGACCGGCTACGAAGAAAAGTTCCATGGTCTGGGCACCCCCATCAACCGCTGCGAAGTGGTGTGCAAGCCCTTCGAACTGCCCAAGGAAGAAAAAAAGACCGAAGAGGACGAAGAATAAACAAGATTTTGCCGTTCCAAGGAGGAACGATTATGACTTACCATGCAGGAAGTTGTGAGATTGCCGTCATCGGCGCAGGTCACGCAGGCATCGAAGCCGCGCTGGCCACCGCCCGGCTTGGCTGTCACACCATCCTTTTTACCATCAATCTTGACGCGGTGGGCAATATGCCCTGCAATCCCGCCATCGGTGGCACCGGCAAGGGCCATCTGGTGCGGGAGATCGACGCATTGGGCGGCGAGATGGGCTTGGCCGCCGACAAAGCCTGCATCCAGTACCGGATGCTCAACCGGGGCAAGGGTCCTGCCGTCCATTCTCTGCGGGCTCAGGCTGACCGCCGCTATTATCAGCAGGTGATGAAGCACACCCTGGAAATGCAGGAAAATCTGGAGCTGAAGCAGGCCCAGATTGTGAAAATTCTCACCGAGAATGGCACAGCCATCGGCGTGCAGACCCAGTTGGGCGCTATTTACGATACCAAGGCAGTCATCATCGCCAGCGGCACTTATCTGGATAGCACAATCATCACCGGCGAAGTGGTCATCGAATCCGGCCCGGACGGCATGCACCCAAGCAAAGGTCTTGCCGATGATCTGCGGGCACTGGGACTGCCCCTGCGCCGTTTCAAGACCGGCACGCCCCCTCGCATCAACCGCCGTAGCATTGATTTTTCTCAAATGGAGCTGCAGCCCGGTGACGAAACCCCGGAGCCCTTCTCTTTCCGCACGGAAGAAAAGATCAATAACAGTGCCGTTTGTTATCTGACCTATACCAATGCCGAGACGCACCGCATCATCCGGGAAAATCTCCACCGCTCACCCATGTATGACGGCACCATCCAAGGCGTTGGCCCACGGTACTGTCCCAGTATCGAAACGAAACTGGTGCGATTTGCGGACAAGGAGCGTCATCAGCTCTTTATCGAGCCCTGCGGTCTGGACACAGAGGAAATGTACATTCAAGGTTTCTCCTCTTCCTTGCCAGAAGATGTGCAGCTTCAGATGATCCGCACCGTGCCGGGTCTTGAGAAAGCAGAAATGATGCGCCCGGCCTATGCCATTGAATATGAGTGCATCGACCCCACCGCATTGCTGCCCACTTTGGAAACCAAGCAGATCCAAAATCTTTACGGCGCAGGCCAGTTTAACGGCACTTCCGGTTATGAGGAAGCTGCCGCCCAAGGTCTGGTTGCCGGTATCAATGCCGCCTTAAAGCTGCAGGGCAAAGAGCCTCTGATTCTGACCCGGGACACCAGCTACATCGGCACGCTGATCGACGATCTGGTGACCAAGGGTACAGAAGAGCCCTACCGCATCATGACCAGCCGTTCGGAATACCGTCTGCTGCACCGGCAGGACAATGCCGACCAGCGACTGACCCACATCGGCGCAAGGGTTGGCCTTGTGTCTGGGCAGAGACTGGCGCAAGTGGAAGAAAAGTATGCCCAAGTGCATCGGGAGATGCAGCGGTTGGAGGGGTGCGGCGTACCTGGCTCCCCTGCCCTTAATGCCATGCTGGCAAGCCGCGACTCCGCACCGGTAGCCAATTCGGCACGGCTGGCCGACCTGCTGCGCCGGCCAAATGTGACCTATGCCGACATCGCTCCCTTTGACCCGGAGCGGCCGGAACTGCCGGAGAGTGTCACCCAAGAGGCAGAAATTCAAATCAAATATGCCGGTTATCTGACCCGACAGTTGCGTCAGGTAGAGGAGTTCAAAAAAGAAGAATCCCGTCTGCTGCCGGCAAACATGGACTACACCGCCATCGCCGGTCTGCGGCTGGAAGCCCAGGAAAAGCTGCAGCAGATCCGCCCCATGAGCATCGGACAGGCGGGCCGTATCTCCGGCGTATCCCCGGCGGATATTGCCGTACTGCTCATCTGGCTGGAACAGAATAAGTAAGATAAATTGCTGTTTACAAAAGTGGTGTCATTGCGAGGAGCTGAAGGCGACGTGGCAATCCCCTAAGGTTACCGGGCGCTTTTTGTCACATTTCCCGTCTAATCGGGGGATTCCCACGCCACTGCGCCCGCAGGCGCGTTTCGAGCGCAACCGCCGCAAAGCGGCGGCTCTTAGCGCGAGATGTGGCGCACTGGCTCGGAATGACAGAAAAACTGCTAAACAACAATTTACCGCACCATTTGTCTTGCTGTGCATAGCATGGTCAGAGGTGATCATGTTATGCCAATCGTAACCACAGATATTCCCATCACGTCGGCCCGCAACGACCAGCTGATCCTGCAATTAGCGGAGCGTTACCCCTTCATCCGCACAGAAGTGCTGACCAACACCGCTTTCGGCCGTCCCATCCGCACACTGGTCATTGGCAATGGCCCCCGGCGTGTGTTCTACTCTGCCTCCCACCATGCCAACGAGTGGATCACCAGCTTGGTGCTGCTGAAATTTGCCGAGGAGCTGGCCGCCGCCATCGAGACCAACGGGCGAGTCTATGGCGTGCCTGCCCGAAATATCCGGGATGCCGCCACCATCTACATGATACCCATGGTGGATCCCGATGGGGTAGATCTGGTGACCGGAGTAATCCAACCCGGCTCGCTGGAATACGAAATCGCCCGACGTCTGGGAGAAAATTATCCCCAGATCCCATTTCCCAATGGTTGGAAAGCCAATCTGATGGGCATCGATCTGAATCTGCAGTACCCGGCTGGGTGGCTGCAGGCAAGAGAGATCAAATTCTCCCAGGGCTTTACCAAGCCAGGCCCCAGGGATTATGTAGGCCGCGCGCCGCTTAGCCAGTTGGAAAGCCGGGCGCTGGCCAGCTACACCCAGACCATCAACCCGGATCTGGTGTTGGCTTATCATACCCAGGGACAGGTGATCTACTGGCAATTTAGGGATGTGTTTGTACCCGATGCCCGCCGATACGGAGAGGAATTTTCCCGCATCAGCGGCTATGAACTGGCAGACACCCCCTACGAATCCGCTTGGGCGGGATACAAAGATTGGTTCATTCAGGAATTTCAGCGACCCGGCTACACCATCGAGGTAGGGTTGGGCGAAAATCCCCTGCCCCTAAGCCAATTTGATGAGATCTACAGTAAAAATGTGGGCATCCTTGTCACCGCCGCTACAGGTTTGCCCCGATAAACTAAAATTTGAAGTACACAAAGGAAAGAAAGTATGGTCATCTTTTTTGACATTGACGGCACCATCATTGACGATGACAGCCAGATCATCCCCGCCTCCACCATAGAAGCCATTGCCGCGCTGCGACAGCGGGGGCATATGCCTATCATCAACACCGGCCGCCCTTACTCCCACATTGACCCCAGAGTCCGGGCCATGCCCTTTGCGGGCTGGATCTGTGCCGGCGGCATGGAGATCATTTTGCATGATCAGTGGCTGCGTCGGGAGGAAATGCCTCGCCAGCTTTGCCGTCCGGTGATCGATACGGTTCGCCGCCACAATATGCAGGTGATCTACGAAGTGGAGGACGGTTTCCTTCTGGATGGTGACCTATCTACCTCCCCCCAATGTATGCGGGAGATTCGGCAAATGACCAAAAGGGGCTATGCCATGCATCAGGTGGATGATTGGGAAGATATCCGCATTATCAAATTCGTCACCTTCGATGCCCCCGGCTCTGAACACGAGGCCTGCGTGGCAGAATTGCAGCCCCATTTCACCTGCATCGAACGGGGCGGCGGCATGGTGGAATATCTGAACAAGGACTGTTCCAAAGCCCAAGGCATGCAGCAAGTGCTCTCTGTGCTGGATATGGCTGTTGAAGAAAGCTTTGCCATTGGCGACAGTGCCAACGACATTGCCATGTTCCGCTTTGCCGGCCATGCCATCTGCATGGGCAACGGTGTGGAGCAAGCCAAAGCCGCCGCGGACTATGTGACCGCGCCGGTGCTGGAAGACGGCATTGAAAAAGCGCTGAAGCACTATGCACTGATCTAAACATCACCAGCCCACAAAGGAGATACCACATGAACAAATATCTTGACATCCATCCCGAAGTGGCTGCCGCCCTGCGTGACGGCAAGCCTGTTGTGGCGCTGGAGTCCACAATTATTTCCCATGGTATGCCCTATCCCCAGAATGTAGAAACCGCACTGGCTGTGGAGCGAATCATCCGGGAAAACGGTGCTGTGCCTGCCACCATCGCCATCATTGGCGGTCGGTTGAAGGCAGGTCTTTCCGCTGAGGAGATCGAATATTTCGGCAAAAAGGGACCTGCCATCCACAAAGCATCCCGCCGTGATTTGGCTGTGCTCTGCGCCCGCGGTGAGGACGGTGCCACCACCGTTGCCACCACCATGATCATTGCCCACATGGCCGGCATCAAGATATTTGCCACCGGTGGCATTGGCGGCGTACACCGTGGCGCTGAAACTACCATGGACATTTCCGCTGACCTGGAAGAACTGGGCCAGACCCCTGTGATGGTGGTCTGCGCCGGTGCCAAATCCATTTTGGATTTGGGCCTGACACTGGAATATCTGGAGACCAAGGGTGTGGCCGTCATCGGCTACGGCACGGAGGAACTGCCCGCTTTCTACACCCGCCAGAGCGGCTTCGGCGTGGATTACCGCATCGACACCCCAAATGAGCTGGCCGCTGTTTTGAAAGCCTCCCATACCATGGGTCTGAAAAACGGCCTTCTGGTGGCAAATCCCATCCCCGAAGAGTTTTCCATGCCCAAGGCTGTCATTGATGCCGCCATTGACCAGGCCATCGCCGAGTGCAACGAAAAGGGCATCCACGGCAAGGAGACTACCCCCTTCCTTCTGGCCCGTGTGGCCGAGCTGACCGGCGGCGACAGTTTGGCTTCCAACATCCGGCTGGTATTCAACAACGCCAAGGTGGCCGCTCTGACCGCCGTGGCTTACTGCGAGGACTGATTTTATGGCTATCGTAAATATGGGTGCCTGGGTCGCCACCAATGCCACGGTGGTAGGCGATGTGATTCTGGGCGAAGATGCCAGCATTTGGTACGGCGCTGTGCTGCGGGGCGACTGCGGCACCATTACCGTAGGCGACGGTTCCAATATCCAGGATAACTGCGTGGTTCATGAACACACCACCATCGGCAAGCGCTGCACCATTGGCCACGGTGCCATCGTCCATGGCTGCACCATCGGCGACGAGAGCATGGTGGGTATGGGTGCCATTGTGCTGACCGGTGCCAAGATCGGTAGTCATTGCCTGATCGGAGCCGGTGCTGTGGTTACCAGCAAGATGGATGCCCCCGATGGCTCCCTGCTGCTGGGTAATCCCGCCAAGATCGTCAAGGAAGTGAGCCCCGAAATGATCGCTGAGATCAAAAAGGATGCTGACCTCTATATCCAGCTGGCCCGTAAGGGTCTGTAAATGCAAAAAACCTCCCTATGACCACACATAGGGAGGTTTTTATTCGTCAAAAAGTAATCAATTGCTGTTTATCGCTCCGTTTAGCGCCGCAGGCGCGTACCTTCTCCCGGGGAGAAGGCGCCGAAGGGAGCGTAGCGACCGCAGGCGGAAGAGGAATGCAGGCGGAAGCGTAAAAATACTGAAAACGGATAAGGCGTAAGAAATGTTGACATTTTACAAAGTCTTCAGGCCTCATCACATCCTAGGTTATCTCCCGAATTCCTCATCCGACCTCGCTTCGCTCGGCCACCTTCCCCCCGGGGGAAGGCAAGGCGGCTGCGCCGCTATCCAGCAGTGGGGCCACCATTTCAAGGTAATGAGAAAATCATGATCCGCTCCCGGATGTCCTTGCCGCCAAACAGATCGTCACATTCGATCTCATCGTAAAATTCCAACGCGTCCACCGTCATCAGATAGGAAATATATTCGTCTGACGGATAATAGAAAAACAGGAACACTTCTCTTGGATTCTCGTAATAGGATTCGAGGATCCTGGCCATCACTTTGTGCAGGATCTCCACAGAAAAGGGATTAAAAAAATAACACCGATTGACGGACTCTGGCACCGCATATTCTTCTGCCCGAGCCAGCACAAATTCTGCCTTTGCTTTGGATGCCGCCGTCTTTTGATTTTCCAGCGCGCTTTGGTAAATGCGCTCATCGTATTCGATGCCTATGGTGCCGGCTGACCGCCGATAGGACAGGAAAAAGTCCACACGGCCCTTTCCCGAGCCGTAGTCCAGCACCACATCCCCTTTGCCAATCAAGCCGCTATCCGCCAGGCGCTCCAAAACGGCATATGGCGTGGGCTCATATGGGTAACGATATTCATCAGCCTTTGCATCATCCCGACCGGTGGTTTTGATTTGCAGGCGTTTGTCCCATGCGTTTTCGTTCTCTATCATCGTTTGCCTCTGTGTTCCCAAAATTTCTATTTTTATTCTATCACGCCAACGCAGAAAAAACAAGAACAGTCCCGGCTTACCGCCGGGACTGTAGCTATTTTATGCACTTTTTAGGCGGTTTCTCTGACCACCACGAAGCCATCCACCAGGTTGGCCTTTTCCAGCACGCCCTGGATCACCACCTGGCGCTCCATCAGGTCAGTGAGGATTACCTGGCCGTCCTTACACTCGATGGCCATCACATTGCGCATGGCAACGGTGTCGGGGCTCATGGTATTCTTATAAACGGTAGACAGGCACATATTACTTGACCTCCAAAGCGGCCAGCACAGCCTGCAGACGCAGATTGCCCTTCTCGTAGTCGGACACAGCAGCCATCACCTGCTCGTAAGCCATAGCCTGACCGGCCTGCTGCAGCTGCTTTGCCAGGGCTGCCAGCTCGTTGGCATGGGAGGCGTTGTGACCAGCCATGTACTTCATCAGAGCCACCAGCTCCTCCATGGGGGTGTGCTCATGATGGCCGCAGGAGCCACAATGGCCGCCGCACTCATGATCGTGGCCGTGCTCATGGCCATGACAATGACCGTGGTCATGACCGTGCTCGTGGCAGTGGCCGGTGCATTCGTGGTCATGATCGTGGTGATGATGGTGGTGGGCATGGCCCTCGCCATGGAGATGATCGTGGGTGTGGGGATGCTCGTGATCATGCTCGTGGGCATGGACATGGTCGTGGGAGTGGGTCACACCGTCGTGGGTGTGTTCATGGGAATGGGTATGCTCATGCTCGTGGGCATGAGGATGATCGTGATGATGGTCATGATGATGCATAAAACATCCTCCTTTAACATTTTTTCTTTATTATAGCGGCAAACGGGGCTGTTGTCAAAGTATTTATTTTCCGTAAAATATCCCCCTGAGGGGCTTGCGAAAGCATAAAAGACGCGCTATAATAGCAAAAACTACAGAAGGAGGGACTGGAAGTGGCACATCATCACCATGATCATGACCATGATCATCACGAGCATACCCATGAACATGACCATGCCTATATGCATGCCCACGGCATTGCCCATTCCCACGGCCATGTCCATGAGAATCAAAAAGCCGTAGTCAACCGACTGGCCCGGGCCATCGGCCACCTGGAGAAGGTCAAGCGCATGGTAGAGGGCGGTCACGATTGCTCCGAAGTGCTGGTGCAGCTGGCAGCAGTCCGCTCCGCTCTGGACAACACCGGCAAGGTGATCCTGCAGGATCATCTGCGACACTGCATGGTGGACGCCGTAGCCGCCGGCGACGAAACCGCCATTGACGAGCTTTGCACCGCCATCGATAAGTTTATGAAGTAACAAAGCGCAGTTCCGACTAACGCAAAGGGAGGTATTGCATGAAAAATGTTGTTATCAGTGCCGACGGCGATAGAAAGGTGTACTCTGTTCCGGATAAAGTCGCAGATAATCTCTCAAAGTATTGCAACCGTTTTCGCACCCAATGGTTACCGCGGAACCCTCACGCAAAGAAATATCGCATTCGAGGCGGCCTTTGTTACAACGAAGAGGATTTCATTGAATACTTAAATACATGGGTATTTCCGAATCAAAAGTCGGTACTCGTCGAGAATTTGGGCTGGATCGACTTCGACGCCGAACTCCCCGCCCCTTACACTGATTGCCCCCAGTTTAATTTCTAAAATTTCGCTTTCTTTTGTTCTGCATACTACTGAAAACGCAGCACCTTTCCAGGTGCTGCGTTTGTGCTTTTCGGGAGTATCGACGCTTTTTACTTTCTTCCGGTGACCTGGTACATATGGTCATCGGAAATTTTTACGGTGACCTGCATATGCTTGGCAAAGATGGTTTCCAACTCATCTTCATGCATCAGACCCACAGATACCTTGCTTGCACCACCGGCATGTCGGCGGTCGATGGCAGCACGGCTCATGCCATGGGCAACCGTCAGCGTGCCACCGGGTTTGAGAAAACTGCTCAGCGTTGCGATCAGATGCTCGGGATCGGGAAAATGGGGAAATGCATTATAGACCATGACGCAATCAAAGAGCTTTCCCGGCTGCCAATGCTCCACATCGGCGCAAATGGCGGTGATATTCTCTCCGGGGTACTTCTCTGCAGCGATCTTCACCATTTCGGGAGAAATATCCACCGCAGTAACGGAAGCTACCTGCCGCGCCAGGTAATCGGGAAACAGCACACCGGTACCACAGGCCACATCCAGCACATCCACACCGGCACCAACACCGGCACCATCGAGAATCTTTCCGATAATGGCATCAGAACGGATCATGTCTGCATCCCACTGGGGTGCAAGGCGGTCAAAAAAAGCAATTACATCTTGTTTATGCATGGCAAACTCTCTCCGAATAACGATTAGGAATCAACTTGGCTTTGGTCAGCGACAGCACCAGCACAGGCATGACAACCAGCTGGATGATAATGCCGGGAATGCCCATCACCAGGGAAGTGGTGACCCAGGCGAAGGGAGCAACGCCGGGGGTGAAGATCAGCGCCTTGGCAAGGCCGGCCACGGTGCGACCCAGGATCATGGCAGTGATCATGCTGATATACAGATCGGCAGTGGTTTTACCGGTGCGGACAAACTTCATTCCCAGTCCGGTCACCAGACCATACATACCGCACTCGACCATCATGGACGGCAGCACGCTCATAGGGGGCATACCGGTGAAACTGGAAACAAAGGGGCCCAGCAAGCCGCAGACCAGACCATAAGGCCAGCCACACAGCAGACCGCACAGCAGCACCGGAATATGCATAGGCAGCAGGATGGTGCCTGCATTGGGAATCCCATGGAATGCAATCGGCAGCACCACGCACATAGCTACACAGATGGCTGCGGTAACCATACGCTTTACAATCGTCATAAAAAACGCCTCCTGTATCCTTTTTCTGCATTGTAACAGTTCTGATACGGGATTTGAAGCCCCCTGGGGGGATGAAATTTTCCATTTTCCTCACGCAAGTTCCTCGTAAGGGTACATATTTCGCAGCACCTTGATCAATTGCTCCACGAAGGCCCAAACCGGCGGCTCCAGCCACTTATCGTACAAAATACACATATACAGGGCCTGATGCCAGTTTTTCAGCGGCACAAAGCTCACGCCCGGCCGCTGCTGCAGGCAGTCCTCCGACATCAGGCACACACCCACACCCGCTGCCACCAAGTCCAGTGCCGCCTGAGCGGTATTGACGGAACAGACGATCTGCTCATCGATCCCGGTGCCGCTGGCCCAATAACCGAAGGTATTTTCCGCGTGGTCATTGAATACAATCTGAGGCTGACCGGACAACTGCTGGGGCTGTATAGCGTCCCAATTTACCAGCGGGTGATCCGATGGCATAGCCACATAGAAATTGCGGCGGCAAAGCTTACGGAAATGGAGGCTACGGTCACGATTGGTGGTGTCCACAATGGCCATATCCAGTTTCTCTTGCCGCACCAGATCCATCAGTTCCTCTGCCGAGCTTTCCGTCAGCCGGAAACGGATGCGGGAATTCTGGCTGATATACTGGGCGATCTGCCCCGCCACCGTACCACCCAAAGTACCGGATACCATGCCCATACGAATCAAAACCGGTGCGGAGGTCTTGCTGTGTTTTAACGTCGTTGCAGCGGTATTGAGTTCTCCCAGCGCTGTATCCACCTTCTCACGGAAGTAGCGTCCCTCCTCGGTCAGACGGATGTTCCGCCCCACCTTTTCAAACAGTTTCACGCCGCCCAGTTCCGTTTCCAGATTGTGGATAGCGCTGCTTAAACTGGGTTGGGAAATACCCAGTCTGGCAGCTGCCAAGGTATAATGCTCCACCTGTGCCAGCACCGAAAAATAACGCAGATAATTGTAGTTCATCCCATCGCCTCCAGAATCCATAGATATAAACTATAGATATAATATCATAACTATATTGCTTTTTGCAAGGAATAATTGTATAATCTCCCCTGTCTGCAAGAAATTTATCTTTTTTCCAGAAAAATCAAGGCAAAAAAGATTGCCTTTTTCCACCCTTCATGTTAGAATGTATAAGGATATGTGTATCCAAACATCTAATTCTTGGGCATTTTGCCCTTTGCGAGGTTTATCATGAGCTTTACATACAAGGGCCTTACGGCCCAGTACTCCCGCCACATCGTCACTGACGAGGAGATCGACCGGCAGCTGCACCGTCTGCAGCAGCAGCGCCCCCGTATCGCCCTAGTGGAAGATCGTCCCACCCAGCTGGGCGACGAAGTTGTTCTGGACTACGCCGGTTTCTGCGACGGCGAACAGTTCGCCGGCGGCACCGCCGAAAATCAGACCCTGACCCTGGGCAGTGGCCAGTTCATTCCCGGTTTCGAGGAGCAGTTGGTAGATAAAGTTGTAGGAGAGAGTGTCATCGTCAAAGTCACCTTCCCTGAACAATATCACGCTGAAAATCTGGCCGGCAAGGATGCTGAGTTCAAGTGCAAGATCCATCAGATCCGCATCAGCACCCCCTATGAGCTGGACGATACCTTCGCCAAAGAAGTAGGCGGCTGCGACACCCTGGACCAGATGCGTCAGAAGATGGGTGAGAGCCTCCAGGCTTACACCGACGAGCGTGGCGAAATGGACCTGCAGGACAGACTCCTGCGCCAGGCCGCTGAGACCCTGGAATTCGAGCCCTCCGAAAAGCAGATCGACGAAGAAGTGAACATCCACATGCAGAACCTCTCTGCCCAGCTGGCACAGCAGGGCCTGAGTCTGGAAATGTACTGTTCCTTCCTGGGTACCACCGAGGAGACCCTGCGGGCCGACGCCCGGGGTAACGCCCTTCAGTCCGTCCGTGTCCAGGCTGCCATCGAGCTGATCGCCGATCTGGAACAGCTGGAAGCTTCCAAGGAAGAGATCGCCGAAGCTCTGGCTATTGTGGCACGTCAGAACAATATGACCGTGGAGCAGCTGAAACCCATTTACGATGCCGAGTTCGAGCAGGCTCTGATCCGCAGCGTGCTGGCAGGCAAAGTCATGAATCTGATCCGTCAGAGCGCCACCATTACCGAAGAGGCAAACTAATAGATTCACAGCAACCGCTGTAATCGATATAACAAAAATAATGTGCCGTCCTGGCACTCAAAAACAAGGAGGAAACATACTATGGCAATCGTTTTCGACGAGAATGGCAAGTACGTAGACGAAAAGGGTCTGGTAAAGCTGGATCCCACCAAGTTCGCTGACTGGCAGATCGCAGAAGAGGCAGAAAAGACTCTGCCCTCCGTGGAATTCTTCCGTCAGAAGCTGGGCCTGCTGGAAGATGAGATCATCCCCTACGGCAAGACCCCCAAGATCGACTTCATCAAGGTTATGAAGCGTCTGGCTGACAAGCCCGATGGCAAGTTCATCGAAGTCACCGCTGTCACCCCCACTCCCTTCGGCGAAGGCAAGTCCACCGTTTCTCTGGGCCTGATCGAGGGTCTGGGTTACATTGGCAAGCACGCTGGCGGCGCTCTGCGTCAGCCCCCCGGCGGCCCCTCCATGAACGCTAAGGGCACTGCTGCCGGCGGCGGCAACGCACTGCTGATGCCCATGACCGAGTTCTCCCTGGGTCTGACCGGCCATATCAAGGACATCATGAACGCTCACAACCTGGCTATGGTTGCCCTGACTGCCCGTATGCAGCACGAGCGTAACAACACCGACGAGTGGCTGG